>WHUD01000114.1 GCA_009377385.1 Actinophytocola sp. | reverse complement strand
GTCAGGGGTGAGAAACTCGAACTGGTCGCGAAGAACGCATCCGTCAACTACACCGACTGGGTGCTGCGGGTGAACGACGGGGACGAGATCGCGCACGGCGGTGTCGCCAACAGGTTCCGCAAGTCCGGCGACGCGCGGGGCCTGCGCGGCCGCATCGGCGCCTACGTGCGTGCCGACTCGCTGGAGTGCTGGGCGTACGACGGCCAGCCTGCCGTGTGCCTGCTCGACACCGCCGACGGCGGCGACATCCACCATGTGCTCGCGCTGTCCCGCACCAGCTCAGGATGGTACTTCGACGCACGGTACCCGACCTCGTACGACAAGCGGTCGATCGACGTCCGCATCGGAAAGGGCGGCGGGTTCCTCGTGGTTGCCGTCTTCCGCCACGACCCCATGCTGGTCGACCAGCCGAGATGGTGGGCACAGGTGTGGCGCTGGGGCGGTCCGAAGCTGGGCTGCACGAAGCCAGTGCGCACCAAGGAGGAGCTACCCGGCTGGCCCGACGTCACGCCCGACCCGGCCACCGTCGCCAAGGCCAACTGCGGCTGACACTGAGCCGGGCTCCGCAATCATGTCTTGGCACTCTGCTGGACGGGCCGATCCGTGTGACTGGTTCCGATCCACACGGACTTGACGGCGAACGCGACGGTGTCGCCTGCGAAAGCTGACTCAGGATTGGTGGCCGGCGGGCCTCGGCGGTGCTGATCACCGAGGCCCGCCAAGCAGACTGTCAGGAGGCGTGCCGGATCACGCCACGGATGTTCTTGCCGTCCCGCAGGTCCTGGTAGCCCTCGTTGATCTGGTCGAGGGTGTAGGTGTTGGTGACCAACTCATCGAGCTTGAGCTGACCGGCATCGTAGAGACGCAGCAGCTTGACGATGTCGTACTGCGGGTTGGCGGAACCGAACAGCGTTCCCTTGATCGTCTTCTCGAACAGGGTCAGCATGGCGCCAGAGACGTGCACGGTCAGCTTCTCCGGGTTCGCCAAACCGGTCACGATGACCGTGCCGCCCTTACCCACGACGTCGAAGGCAGCCGACACCACGGCTTCGTCCACGGTTCCCACGGTGATCAGAGCCTGGTCGGCGCCCTGGCCCCACGTCAGCTCGGTGACCTTCTCGGCGGCCTCTTCTGCGGTCGCGAAGGCGTGGGTGGCGCCCATCCGCAACGCGGTGTCCCGCTTGAACTGCAGCGGATCCACCACGACGACGTGCTTCGCGCCGGAGTGTGCGGCGCCCTGGACGGCGTTGATGCCGATGCCACCGATGCCGTAGATGACGGCGGTGTCGCCCGCACGCACTCCGCCCGCGTACGCGGCGGTGCCCCACCCGGTCGGCACACCACAGCCGACCAGCACGGCGGTCTCCAGCGGCAACCAGTCGTCGACCTTGACCACCGAGTGCTGCGAGATGGTTGACCGCTCGGCGAAGGTGCCGAGCATGCACATCGCGCCGAAGTCCTGCCCACCGCCGTGGAACCGGAAGGTGCCATCTGGCATGTAGCCGTCGAGGATCGTGGCACCCATGTCGCACAGGTTCGACCTGCCGGTCGCGCAGTACCGGCACGTGCCGCAGTTGGGGATGAAACTGCACACCACGTGGTCGCCCGGTGTGACCTTGGTGACGCCGGGCCCGACGTCCTCGATGATGCCCGCACCTTCGTGACCACCGACGATCGGAAATCGCGGCGGCAGATCCCCGTCGGTCAGGTGCAGGTCGGAATGGCACAGACCCGCTGCAGTGTATTTGATCAGTACTTCGCCAGGGCCGGGCCCGTCGAGGTCGAGTTCGATGAGTTCGAACGGCTTACCAGTGTCGTACAGAACGGCTGCTTTGGTTTTCATACCGATGCTCGCCTTTCATGCGTGAGCGCGATGGTGACTGCCGTGGTCTCGGTGTGGGTCGACCGCTGTTCCCGGTCCCGGCCAGATGGCCGGCCACCACCGAAGGGCAGCGTGGCGTCGAACCCGTAGCCACACGGGTCCGGCCGTAGGCTGTTGGGCCGCGCGGTGCAGACAGACACCGGCGACCAGGCCATACACGCTGCCGCTGGCCGAGGCCATTGCTTCATTGTGAGCGCAGGGGAGCATCTCGAATACCCCCTAACGCGGCTACTTCTCGCCCCGCGGTGACCAATTCGACGCCGCCTGGTCGCCAGCCGCTGTCCGGGGCGCGTTGGGGGTGGTCGTGAATTCTTGACGATTCTGACCGAAACATGCAAAGGCATTGCATTTTAGCGGACCACGCACAAAGATCCCTGTACCCCTATCAGGCGATCTAGGAGGGTTTGGCGTGGCATCACATCCACGAAAAACGGCGATCAGGGCAGGGATGCTTGCCTCGGCGTGCGCGCTGATGCTCGTCGCTCCAGCGGCGATGGCACATGAGTCCGGCTACTCGTTCGACGGCGCCTACGAGAATGGCAAGTCGACCCATGCGCATCACCAGCATGGCGGTGAGGCGGGGCATCTTCCCGCGAGCAGCAAGAACGTCGACGTGGTCAGCAAACTGCGCCTGACGAAACAAGCCGGACGCATCGCCGACGTCGGCGTGCACAAGGGCTACGCCTACCTCACGGCGTACTACGAGCCGAGGTGCAAGAACACCGGCGCTTACATCGTCGACATCCGCGATCCGCAGAACCCCAAGCAGGTCGCGTTCGTCAAGACAAGCAAGGGCAGCTACGCGGGTGAAGGCTCCCAGACCATCATCATCGACACGCCGAAGTTCTCCGGCGACGTGCTGGCGTTCAACAACGAGATCTGCGATGCCGGCGCCAAGGAAGCCAACGGTGGCATGACGCTGGTCGACGTCAGCAACCCGGCGAAGCCGAAGTATCTGGCGCAGCATGCCGGGGACATCGGCGAGGACGGCAAGGCGAACGAGATCCACAGCATCTTCCTGTGGCAATCGGGCGAGAAGGCGTACGCGGTGCTCGTCGACGACCTCGAGGCGACCGACGTCGACATCATGGACATCACCGACCCGCGCAACCCGACGATGGTGCGCGAGTACGACCTGGCCAAGGAGTTCCCGCAGATCCTGCAGTCCGCACCGGACAACCTGACCGAGGTCTTCCTGCACGACATGATCGTCAAGGAGATCGCAGGCAGGCAGGTCATGCTGCTGTCCTACTGGGACGCTGGCTACGTCACCCTCGACGTCACCGACCCGGCCAACGCCAGCTTCATCGCCGACAGCGACTTCACCGACCCCGACCCTGAGCTGCAACAGCAGGCTGGCATCGAAGCCGCACCGGAGGGCAACGCCCACCAGGCGGAGTTCACCAAGGACAACAACTTCGTCCTCGCTGCCGACGAGGACTTCTCACCCACGTTCCTCAACGGCACCACCGACGACGGCTGGGAGTTCACCGGCAGCCAGGGCTCGGACACGCCGCAGCTCGGAGTCGGTGAGCAGTTCGGTGGTACCACCGTGTACGGCGGCAGGGCGTGCAACGGCGACGACGCGGTGCCGGCCGCGCCCGCCGAGGGCGACGCGCAGATCGCCGTCCTGACCCGTGGTCTGTGCACCTTCACCGAGAAGGTCGCCAACGTCACCAACGCGGGCGGCTACGAGGGCATCATCGTTGTCAACCGGGAAGGCTCGTGTGGGGCGTTCGGGATGACGGTCGACGGCGACGTGCCGACGTTCTCCGCCGACCGCGAGACCGGGTTCGCGTTCTTCGACAAGGAGAACGAGTACGACCATCAGGCCTGCCTCGCCGGTGGCGACACGCTGGATGGCAGCCTGATCCCCGGTGTCGCGCTCGGCGCGATCGGTGACGTGGCCACGATCTCGGTCGACTTCAACGGCTGGGGCTACGTCCACCTTTTCGCGAACACCGAAGGCAAGCTGACCGAGCTGGACACCTACGCGATCCCCGAGGCGATGGACCCGCACCACTCTGCTGGTTCCGGTGACCTGTCGGTGCACGAGGTCGCGGTGTCCGATGTCGAGAACGACCTGGCGTACTTCGCGTACTACGCGGGCGGCTTCCGCGTCACCAGGATCGCAGGCGACTCGATCGAGGAGGTCGGTCACTTCATCGACCAAGGCGGCAACAACTTCTGGGGCGTGCAGGTGTTCGAGCACGACGGTCAGGAGTACGTGGCGGCCAGCGACCGTGACTACGGCCTCTACATCTTCTCCTACACCGGGCCGTAGCACGCGAGCACCGTAGACCGCCGGGTGCGGCAGCGCCCGGCGGTCCACAGGTCAGTTCGGTGGTGATGTCGATGTTGCCGCCGATGCTCCGGGCGACGGGCAGCGTTCGGTAGCCCGCTAGCGCACGGTCAGCAGGATCAGGGCGCCCAACAGCAGGACAATGCACCAGACCATGAGGTGGGTCGACCACGCCGTCCCCAGGCGACCGTTGGGCCGCAGCGGGCCGGTGGTCGCGACCCACGTACTCGCGGCGCGACGGCGGAGCGGCGGTCCCGCCGTCAGGCGCAGACGCTCGACAGCCCTTGAGGCCGTGTGCCACCCGTACGGCAGCGCGCGACGGTAGACGACGTCGGCGTCCAGGTTGACCGAGCGGATCTCAGGCGGGTACAGGCCGCGGCGGTACAGGAACGAGAACGCCGCCGCGGCGAAAAGCACCAGCTGCGCCTGGGTAATGACATGGCTCGCGGTATAGGGGACGTACTCCACCGCATATGGCAGGAGGTCGTACAGCGGTTGCGGGTAGAGCCCGATCCCGATACAGAGCGCGGCCGCAAGCCCCATTGCCAGGAGCATCCCGGCCGGCGCCTCTCGGCAGCGCAGTCCGCTGTCGTGGGCGAAGAAGCTGAAGAACGGGATCTTGATGCCGGAGTGATCGACCACGCCTGCTGAGGCAATGAGCAGGAGCGCGAACGCCACCCACCGCCCGTCCTCCGCGACCGCGGCCAGGATCATCGATTTGGTGACGAAGCCCGACAGCAACGGGACCGCTGAGATGGACGCGGACCCGACGATGCAGAATCTGGCTGTCCACGGCATCGACTTGTGCAGGCCGCCGAGTTCGGACGCCTTGATGGTGCCGACTCGATGCAGTACCGCACCCATGGCCATGAACAACAGCGCCTTGTAGATGATGTGTGCGAACGCGTGCGCCGCCGCGCCGTTGATGGCCAGTTCGGTCCCGACGCCGACACCGGCGATCATGAAACCGATCTGGTTGTTGAGGCTGTAGGACAGCACCCGGCGCAGGTCGTTCTCGATCACCGCGTAGAAGACCGGGAACAGCGTCATCGCCACTCCGACCCAGACCAGCAGCTCGGTTCCCGCGAAGCCACGGGCCAGCGCGTACACCGCGAGTTTGGTGGTGTAGACCGACAGCCACACGGTGCCGGTCGGCGTGGCCTCCGGGTAGGAGTCCTGCAGCCAGTTGTGCAGGAACGGGAACGCGCCTTTGATACCGAACGCGAGCAGCACGAACCACCCGGCCGGGTTGTCGAGCGCCATCAGCTCGAACCGGATGTGTCCCTCGACGGAGTGCTGCAGGACAGCGCCGCCCAGTAGCAGCACGCCCGAGAGCGCCTGGATGAGCAGGTACCGAAGACCGGCCCGGTAGCTGGCCTGGCTGCGGCGCGCCCAGATCAGGACTGCCGACGCGACGGCGGTCAGCTCCCAGAACACGAACAGTGTGATCAGGTCACCGGCCAGCAGCGCGGCAGTGGCCGCGCCCGCGTAGATGACGGCTGAGACATGCTGGGTCGCGTCGCGCAGGTGCCAGGAGTAGATCACAGCGAGCACG
This sequence comes from Actinophytocola sp., assembly GCA_009377385.1. GTDB lineage: Bacteria > Actinomycetota > Actinomycetes > Mycobacteriales > Pseudonocardiaceae > Haloechinothrix_A. Next base: position 9,560 of record WHUD01000114.1, on the reverse strand, counting down.
GCGGCGATCAGGAACGCAAGGGCGAAGACGAACGACAGCGCGTCCAGCCGGATGGTGACCAGCTCGAGGCCGAACAGCGAAAGCCGCCCCCGTTCGCCGAACGACAGCCTGACGAGCAACGCCAACGCCAGCAGCGGCAGCGCCAGCAAGTACAGCTGTTGCGCGCGGCCGCGCAGCAGCGGCAGCCCCGCGGCGCCTACGATCAGCACCAGCCCCGGGTTCAGCAGAACGTCACTCATCGCGGACGTCCTGGTCCTGGTAGTAGGTTTCTGGCCGGCGAACCAGGCGACGCAGCGCCTTGGCGGCGTACACGATCCCGCAGTAGGCGATGAAGCCGAGAACGGCATAGAAGCCGAACCATGCCTCGATCCCGAACTCGGCCTTACGGCCGATCACAAGCTCGGCTACCAGCAGCGCAGCACAGACCGCATACAGCCCGTACACGATGCGGGTCACGTTGCGGGGATCGTCTAGCCAACCGGGACGCGGTGTGCGGTTCATGGTTCCCCTAACGTCATGGACAGCGGCCCGATCACGACATCCGCGGCGAGGAACAGGGCGACGCAGGCCAGCGCGGTCACCACAAGGGGGAGCAGGACGGACATCCGTGCCTCGCCGTGGTCAGCGTTGCCGACGGGCGGACGGAAGTAGGCACGTACCGGAATCGGGGCCAAATAGCCGATCGACAGCAACGAGCCAACCATCATCACACCGATCAGCACCGGCTGGCCTGCGTCGGCCGCTCCCTGCACCAGCAGCCACTTGCTCCAGGTACCGCCGAGCGGCGGCAGACCGGCGATGGACAATGACGCGATCACGAATGCGGCGAACGTCCACGGCATCGCCCTGCCAAGCCCGTCCAGCTCGCTCACGCGGGTCTTGCCCGTCGTGACAGCGATGGCGCCCGCGCACAGGAACAGCGTGATCTTCCCGACCGCGTGCGTGACGAGGTGCAGCGCGCCGCCCGCCGCGGCGACCCGGTGGGCGAGGGTAGCGGCGAGCACGATGTAGGCGAGCTGGCTGATCGTGGAGTACGCCAGCCGCCGCTTGAGATCGTCCGAGCGGATCGCGACCACTCCGGCCGCAAGCAGCGTGAACGCCGCCACCCACCCCATCGGTTCCGCTGCGCCGCTCATGCGCAGCGTGTCAAGGCCGAACACGTAGACCGTGACCTTGAGTACGGCGAACACCCCTGCCTTCACCACGGCCACCGCGTGCAGCAGGGCCGACACCGGTGTGGGCGCCACCATGGCCGCGGGCAGCCAGCGATGCACCGGCATCAGTGCGGCCTTGCCGAGACCGAACAGGTAGAGCGCGAACAGGAGCGTGAGGACACCGGACCCGGCGTGACCGGTCAGCAGCCCGCCGGGCCGGAAGTCGGTGCTGCCCGCGAGCTGCCACGTCCAGACGATCGCGGGCAGCAGCAAGCCGATGGAGGTGGCCAGTAGCACCACCACGTATGTGCGCGCCCCGCGCCGTGCCTTCGCGCCGCCCTTGTGCGCGACGAGCGGCCAGGTCGCAAGGGTCATCACCTCGTAGCCGATCAGCAGCGTGACCAGGTTCGCCGAAAGGGCGATCCACATAGCAGCCGCGATCGTCGCTGCGTAGAAGACGAAGAACCGAGCCTGGGCGGGGTCCTGCTCCGCACGCAGGTAGCCGGCAGCGTAAACGGTAGCCACCGGCCAGAGCACGGCGGCGACCGTGGCGAACAGCAGGCCAAGCGGCTCGAGCGCTAGTTCGAGCGATAGGCCCGGCAGCCATGCCCACAGCTGGAAGCGCAGCCCTTCGCCTGCCACCGGCCACAGGCTGAGCACCACGGCAGCCAGGGAGACGCCGCTGATCACGGACGCCGTCTCGCGCGCACCTGGCCGGTTCCGCAGCAGCAGCACCGCGCAGCAGCCGAGCAGTGGGAGAAGCACCGCGACCGGCAGGGCGGCGGCCTGGTCGGGAGAGGTCCAGCCGGTGAGCACCTCACTCACCTCCCGATCCGAGCAGCGCGGACGCCGCGGCGTCCGCGAGGCCGCCAGGGAACGTCGGGTCGATGCCGAAATAGACGGTCAGCAGCACAAGGAACCAGATCGCGGCGACCATGGAGGCGGGGGTCGCTGGCGACTGCGTCGGCTCAAGCTCGGCGGACGCGGGTGGTTCGCGGAACCACACGACTTCGATGATGCGCCCGACGTAGACCAGGGCGAGCAGCGAGCTGGCCAGCATGGCGACCAGCACAGGCCACATACCGCGTTCGACCAGCGCGGTCACCAATGCCCATTTGCTGACGAAGCCCGCGGTCGGCGGCACCCCGACCAGGCCGAGGCCGGCCACCACGATCGCGGCGAACGTCCACGGCATCCGGCGACCGAGACCGGCAAGCGCGGACAGCCGCACCGAGCCGAGCTGCATCACCAGCAGCCCAGCCGCCGCGAACAGCGCCGCCTTGGTCACCGCGTGGTTGATCAAGTGCAGATACGCTGCGGAGACGCCGGACGCGGTGGCCAGGCTGACCCCGGCAAGGATGTACCCGATCTGCGCGACACTCGACCACGCCAGCAGGTACCGCAGATCCTGCTGGAAGCACGCGGCTGCGGAGCCAACCAGCATCGCAAGGGCCGCCAGCGCCAGGCCGATCCGGTCGATCCGCAGCACCCCGAACACCAGAGCCGCGCCGAAGACGGTGAAGGCGAACCGGCAGAACACGTAGACCGCGACCTTCGTGCCGGTGGCGGCGATGAACGTGCTCACCACCGATGGCGCCTCCGCGTACGCCCCCGGCAACCAGGCGTGCAGCGGGAAGACGGCCATCTTCACGGCGAGACCGACGAACACGAACACGACCGCGGCCTGCAGTGCGCGGTTGTCGTGGCCTTCTGCGAGCCGCTCGGCGAGGTCGGCCATGTTGAGGGTGCCGGTGACCGCGTAGGCCAGGCCGATGCCGATCAGCACGAACACCGCCCCGACGGTGCCGATCACCACGTACCGGAAGGCGGCGAGCAGCGCACGCCGGTGCTGCCCCATGGCGATCATGGTGTAGGTAGCCAGCGAGCTGATCTCAAGGAACACGAACGCGTTGAACACGTCCCCGGTCACGGCGAGGCCGAGCAGCCCGGCGAGGGTGAGGCATAGGCACGCGTAGAGCAGCCGCCTGCGTCGTGGCTCGATCTCGGCGGCGACGCTCCGGCGCGCGTAGCCCGCTGTCACCGTCGCGGCCAGCGACACCAGCAGCAACACCGGGGTGTTGAATGCACTCACGACGAACTCGATGCCGGCAGGCGCGCGCCAGTCGCCCATCGCGTAGCGGACCGTGCCTTCGCTCGCCACGCGCCCTGCCAGCAGTGCGGCGCAGACAAGGGAACCGACGGCGGCGACAACGAACAGCAGCCACGGCACGAACCGGACTCGGAACAGGACGCATAGCGGCGCGCAGGCCAGCGGTATCGCCACTTGCAGCGCAGGCAGCTGAGCTGTCACGAGCGGCCACCGCCACGCTCGGAGCCGAACGGGGCGTTCGGCACGCATTGTGCACCGAACGCCCCGTTCGGCTCGGGCTGCTCGTCCGCGACACGCTCGAGTTCGTCCTCCTCGACGGTGCCGTACGACTCGAAGATGCGGACCGCAAGGGCGAGGCCAACGGCGAGCGTGGCGACCCCGACCACGATCGCGGTAAGGATGAGCACCTGGGGCAGCGGGTGCGAGTAGGGTCCTGCGCCCTCGGCGATGATCGGCGCGCTGCCTCCCGCGACCTTGCCGACGCTGATGAAGAACAGGAAGACCCCGACCTGGAACACGGTGAGGCCGAGCAGCTTCTTGACCAGGTTGCCGTGGCTGATCACGACGTAGAGCCCGATCAGCATGACCGCGAAGAGCGCCCAGTAGACGTACAGGCCCGCGATCACCGCGACACCCCCCGGCTCGCGAAGCTGAAGAAGACCGTCGTCATGACCGCGGCGACGGTGAATCCAATCGCCGTCTCGACGAGCAGGATCCCGAGGTGCTGGCCTTCTTCCGGGTGGTTCGGGTCGAGCACGTCGAAGTCAAGGAACTGACCGCCGAGCAGCATCGTGGCAAGGCCGAGCCCGATGAAGACAAGGGGCCCGAGCGAGACCAGTATCCGCAGCGCTACCCGCGGCACGACTCGCTGCGCCTTGTCCAGCCCGAAGACGAGGCCGTACAGCACGAAACCGGCCGCGAAGATCACCCCTGCCTGGAACCCGCCGCCGGGGCCGTACTCGCCGTGGAAGAGCACGTAGAGCGCGAAGAGCAGGATGAACGGCATCAGGATGCCGCTGATGATGCGGATGATGCGGTAGTCGGCGAGGTGGAAGTCCGCGCGCGGCATGGTCTCCTCCGGCCGTGCTGGCGGGCCGACCAGCGACAACACGGCGAGGCCCGCAGTGAACACGACGACCAGCTCGCCCAGTGTGTCGAGGCCGCGATAGCTCGCGAGCACCGCGGTGACGGTGTTGGGGATGCCGATGTCCTCCTGGGACTGGTGCAGGTAGGTGCCGGTGATGGGATGGCTGAACACCGGGCTGTCGGCGGCGCCGAACGCGGGCAGGTCCTGACTGGCGTAGCCGAGCGCGCCGCCGGCAAGCAACACCGCGATCAGTGCGGGCAGGTGCCGCCGCCGGGGGGTCACGGCTTCCCGCGAACGGGTAAGGGCGAGCACGCCGAGGAGCAGCACGGTGCTGATGCCGACGCCGACCGCCGCTTCGGTGAAAGCCACGTCCACGGCGTCCAGCAGCACGAACAGGCTCGCGGTGACCAGGCTGAACAGTGCGCCCAACATGGTGGCCTCGTAGAGCGCGCGCATCCTGGAGATGGCGATGGCCGTCGCGATGAGGATCACGAGCAGCGTGACGTTGGTCAGGACGAAGGTCATCATCAGCGGCGTTCGTCACCCTCCCGCCACACGGGCACACCGTCCCGGCGAGCGGCGTGCGCCAGCACGTGCGCCGCGGTCGGGCTGGTCATCGCGAGGAAGAGCAGGATGATCAGCAGCCGGACACCGGTCTCCCAGGAACTCACCTGCAGCATGAGGCCGAGCAGGATCAACCCCGCGCCCGCGGTGTCGGTGACGCCCGCGGCGTGGATGCGCGTGTAGAAGTCAGGGAAGCGCAGCAGGCCTGCCCCGCCGGAGAGGGCGAACAGGGCGCCCGCGCCAAGCAGCACACCGCTCATGACGTCCACGACGATCACTCTCCCGCACCTCCACTGCGCCCGCTCACCAGCTCCTCGTAATGGCTCAGGCGAAGCACCGCGATGGTCGCGACGAAGTTCACCAGCGCGTAGAGGATCCCGATGTCGAGGAAGTCGGGCCTGCCGAAGAGGAAGCCGGCCACCGCGACGAAGAGGACGGTCTTGGTGCCGAACATGTTGATGGCGAGGATGCGGTTGTACCGGTCGGGACCAAGGAATGCGCGCAGCAGTGCGAGCACCATGGTGACCAGCAGCGCCACCATGACGGCGGAGATCATGAGCTCGCTCCCGTCCGCCGCACCTTGCTTCGCATCGCCCCGTCGTGGAGGTCATCGACGTCGCCGAACACCAGGCTGTGTACGAGGATGCGATCGTCGTCGACGTCAAGCGACAGCGTGCCAGGCGTCAGGGTGATGGAGTTCGCGTAGATCACCTGCGCCAGTTCCGGCAGGTCCCCGGCCGCGGTCGGTTCCACCACAGGTCGCAGTGCCGGCCGCGGTGACCAGACCTGCCGAGTCACCGCGACCGCCGAGCGGAGCACCTGCCAGCTGAGCCAGAGGAGATACCGCGGCAGCCGCAGTAGGAAGGGGACCGTGACGTTGTGGAACTGCTTGAGGCCTGCCCACCAGTCCAGCCAGCAGACCAACGCCACCGAGAGCGCGCCGAGGACCAGCGGCAGCGGCTCGAAATGTCCGGAGAGCACCAACCAGAAGACGGCGAGAAACAGCGCTGTCCGAAGGGTCGCCCTGATGGTCTCGCCGCGCGTGCTGCGCCCGCTCGCGGCGCTCACGTGGCACCGCCTCGATCGAGCCAGCCGATCAGGCGCGCACCCAGTGCGGCGACCTGCAGGGTGAACGCCTCCTCCGGGTTGTCCAGCGCGTACCCGGTGAGCTCGCCAACACGTTTGAGGCGGTAGGTGACCGTCCGGACGCTCACGCCGAGGCGCTGTGCGGCGGCGGTCGCGACGCCGCCTGCCATGAAGTAGGCGATCAGGGTTTCCAAGAGCGGACCGGGGCCGATGCGGGTGGCGCGCAGCGGTTCGAGCACGTCGGTGACGAGCTCGGACAGCGCCGCACTGTCGCGCCGTAGCACCCGGTACACCAGCAGGTCCCGATCGCGGAGCACCTGGTCAGGAAGGTCGAGCCGTTCGCCGATGTCAAGCGCGTTGCAGGCAAGCTCGAACGACCGTGCCGCGCCGTCCGGCCCGGACTGCGCCGGGCCGATTCCCATCCGCCACGGCGTGCCCGCGCCGAGTACCGCCGTGACCGCGTCGACGAACTCGTCGATGATCGAGGCGGGCGCCAGACAGACCAGCAGCCCGTCCTTGGTGCACACAAGAACATCCCTGCGCCCGAGCACCTGGCCCAGCTCAGACTCCACCCGCCGGTAGACGACTCCGCCGTCCACGAAAACCTCCGGGGCACGCACCGCCGCGACGACCTGGACACCGGACAGGGTGGTGCCGAACCGCTCCGCCCGGTCGGCCAGGTGGCCAATGCCATGCCCGCCGAGCAGGTCGTCGATGAACTCGCGCCGCAGAGACTCCCAGTGCCTGGTGTCCTCGTTGTAGCGTGTCACGCCACTGTCGGACGCGGCGACCTCGGCAAAGGCCATCAGGGCCCTTCCTCGGTGGCGGTCACAAGCAGGTCGAGGATGCGATTCGCGGTGACGACGAGCTCTGGCAAACCGTTCCGCGAAACCATCCTGACAGCGGACAAGACGTCATCATCCGGTCGCAGGGCAGGCAGCATCTCAACGACGTCAGATGCATGCATGGAGTCTCCCGTTGCCGGACTGGCCTATGAGGACGATTCTCTGATGTACTGCCGGGTGCAACCTAGGGCGGGAACCCGCAATGATTCAATGACGATCATTGCCGGTCACCGGCAATGTGACCACTGGCGGTTCACTTCCCGCCGTAGGAAGCTGGACTTGTCAGCATGAACGCCGTCCAATAGGAGAACCGTCCGCTGTGACACGAGGGCCCCATTCCGACTTCGACCTGCCGGATCAGGCGGATCTGGCTGTCCTGGCGAGCAAGGAGGCAGGCGACGCACCGGCCGAGTTGCTCGATGGGTATCTGACGGCTCTCGCCGCTGTCAGCATCGGACGCCCGCTCGGCCGCGATGAGCTTCGCAAGCAGCGCGATGCAGGTACTCGTGCTGCGGAACAGGGCGTGCCGATGCGGGGGGTCATCGACATCTATCTCAGTGCCACCTCGCTGGCGTGGCCGACGCTGCCAGGCGTGCGATCGGCCGACGGCGCGGAGTCGCTTCGCCACGTCGGCGAGACGGTTTTCCGTGCCGCCGACTCGGCCATCATGGCGGTGACCGAGGGGTACGAGGAGGCGCAACGCTGGTCCCTGCGACAGGAGGAGTCCTTCCGGCGCGAGTTCGTCGATGATCTCCTCGACGGACGCAACCTGGAGACCCTCGCCGAACGCGCCGAGCGGTACGGTCTCCGGCTCGCCGGTAGCCAGGTCGTGGTCGCCGTGTCCGCATCGAGCCCGTTCCTCGACGGCGGGGAGGTCGCCCGCCAGGTCGAGTCCACGATGCACCTCAGCCCGGGGAGGGACGTTCTCGTGACGACGAAGCACGGGCTGCTCGTGTGCGTCGCACCGGACGAGCCCGCTGTGGTGGACGACTTCATCGCGCGCGTGGGTCGGGCCATGAGATCGGACGACTCATGGCGCGCGGGTGTCGGACGAGCACAGGCAGGTCCCGGCGGCGCCGTGCGGTCCTTCGAGCAGGCCAGGCGCGCCGTGGACATCGGCAGGCGCCTCCAGCTACCCGGACCCGTGCACGCGGCGTCAGACCTTCTCGTGTACCAGGTTCTGATCCGGGACAGCGCCGCGCTCGCCGACCTGGTCGCGGGCGTCCTCGAACCGCTGCGGTCAGCGCGAACCGGGGCCAGCGCCCTGCTGGACACCCTGTCGGCGTACTTCGCGGCGGGCAGGGTGACGACCGTCGCGGCGCACGAACTGCACGTCAGCGTGCGAACCGTGACATACCGGCTCGAGCGGGTCAGAACACTGACCGGGTACTCGGTGAACGATCCCCAGCAGAGCTTCACGCTGCAGGTCGCGGTGCTCGGGGCGCGGTTACTCGGCTGGCCCGACCACGGGTAGCCGGTAGTCGAGCTGCCGAGTTCGCTACGCACTCGCGATGGCAAGGGAGCGCAGCTCGCGGCGGTTCAGTGAGTCGTGAGAGCCGCGACGGCGGCGTCTACGTCGGCCTCGGTGGTATAGAGATGAAACGAGGCCCGCAGCGATCCCGCCCGGCTGGCGGCACGGATCCCTGCCTCGGCGAGCCGCTGGCCGGCGTCCTCGGGGACGACGTCGGCGCCAAGCGACACGATCGCGCTGTCCCCAGCAGGGAGGCCGAGTCCGGCACGGAACCGGTTCGCCAGCCCCACGTCGTGCTCTTCGATCGCGGCGACCCCCACCTGCTCGATGAGCTCAAGAGCGGGTGCGGCGCCGACCCAGCAGTGCCAGGCGGGAGAGATGTCAAACCGACGCGCATCGGCCGCCAGTTCCATCCTCGGGCCGTAGTAGCTGGCGTGCACGTCCGCTCCCGCGTACCAGCCCGCGGCATGCGGGGTGATCTGTTCGCGCAGGTCCGGCGCCAGATAGCAGAACGACGTCCCGCGCGGTGCGCAGAGCCACTTGTATGCCGCGCAGACCAGTGCGTCGACTTGGGCCACGTCGATCTCGTGCCAGCCCACTGCCTGGGTGGCGTCCACGACGACGCGGGCGCCGACGTCCCTTGCGCGGGCCGCCACCGCAGCCAGGTCGCTCACCTCGCCGGTAGCCGACTGCACCGCACTGAGCGCCACCAGGTCAACACGTTCGTCGATGCGGTCGACCAACTCGGCCAGGGGCACCATCTCCACCGTGACGCCCCGATCCCGTTGGACCAGGTAGGGGAACAAGTTCGAGGTGAACTCCACCTCCGGCGCGAGCACGCGCGCCCCCTCCGGCAGGGCGGCTGCTACCAGCCCCACCTGCTGCGAAACCGCCGCGCCGACCGCGATGTCACCGGGAGAGGCGCCGATCAGCCGCGCGAATGCGGCCCTGGCCCGTTCGGTGGCCTCCGCCCACGGCTCCCACGACGTACGCCCATGCCGCCAGTCGTCCAATGCTTCCTGCAACGCCGCCCACGCCGGGCGTGGCGGCAGCCCGTAGCTGGCGCTGTTCAGCCAGCCCGGCTCCGGGTCGAACAGTCTTCGCGCCTCAAGCAGATCCACCACACGCCTCCTCGTACCGATCCCTCATCAGCGTAGGAGGATCGAGCCCGCGATGTACGGAGGACTGTGGCACGATCGCAAGTCACGCTGCGACGTCGGCGGCCTGGTGCTGGTGGGTAAGT
>WHUD01000113.1 GCA_009377385.1 Actinophytocola sp. | reverse complement strand
AGGGATCGCCACTAACACCGAGATCATGGTCGCCATCGCCGAGGGCGACGTGACCGAATGCCGGCCGGTCGACGCCGGCCACGACACCGAACGCGAACCCAACCTCGGACCTGAGAGTGACCCCGTCAGTGACGACCCGGTCCACGGCAACTGACCGCGCCACGCTCGGGGGCGAGGGGCAGGACGCACCAGCAGTGCTTCCGGCCCCCGTTGGATCAGGATGGCCGTGCAACCGATCCGGGTCGCGACCGACGAGCGACAACACGAACTGGATCAGCGATACGGCGACGGCGCCGTCCGCCTCCACGGCTGGATCGAACCATCGACCTAGCCGCACGACTCGCACGGGCAGATCACCTACACAAGGTCACCTCCGATCTGCCACTCACCCTGCGCGTTTACCGGACCTTGATTATTCCTTGACCGTGCCCAGTCAAGCTCGCGGATGCGTCGAAACACCGCAAGCGAACAAATCGGAACACTTGTGGCAGCAGCAGCCGTGCTGGCTTGGCGAGATGCAGTGGAGCAAGGCAGGCAACGCGACGGTCCCGCTCACGCCGTGGTCCACCTGTGAGGAGTTCGCCGAGTTCATCGCCGGCGAGTAGCCCATGGTCCGGGGCGAACCCTGAGGTTCCCGAGGCGGTCGCGCTGCGGGCCTGGCCCCAGGCACGACTAGGCCTGGGTGACCAGCTGGACGCGGGTAGTGGCGCCGAGCTTGGCGAGCAGTCTGCTCACGTAGGTCTTCACGGTGGCGTGCCCGATGTGCAGGGTGCGAGCGCCCCGAAGACGTACTCGTCGAACCCGCCACTGGGTTGGACTTGAGCGGCGACAGGTGCTCGTGTGCGATCAGCCAGGCGTCGCCGGAGCGCACGAAACCATCGTGGTCCGTGCCCGCAGGGCCATGACCTGCCGCTGCTCGGCGAGATAGGGCTCGGCAACGATGTCGGCGGTGGACAACATGACTTCTCCTCACGCCTCGGCCGGGACGGCCAGCGACAGCACCTGCGATCTCCTCTGGTGTGTGCAACGGTTCGATCGGATTCACACCACGAATCCGCGGTTGGCGCGCAGTTGGTTCCGAACTGCTCCATGCCGACTCGCCACCGCACCATCCGTCGCCGTGACCTGGCCGTCAGAGCCGCTCCAGCAGTCCGTGCTCCATGGCGAACAGGGCAGCGCCTGCGCGGGTGCGGACGCCGATCTTGGTGTAGATGTGCTCGACGTGCGTGCCAACGGTCTTGGCCGAGATGACCAACTCGGCCGCCACCGCGCGGTTGGACCGGCCGCGCGCGATGAGGCGCAGCACCTCGACCTCCCGCTCCGTCAGCCCGGCCGGGCGCGTGTCTTGCTGCCCGGTGCGCGGGTGTCCGGCGGCGTCGAGCACCGCATCGACGACGGCGTCCGAGAAAAGCCCCGTCGCGCGCTGGCGGCACAGTTCTCTCGCCGCCTCGTCCCCGGACCGCGCGGGCCGGTGCGGCCGCTCCTCGGTCATCGCCTGGTACGCGTCGGCCGCGCCCAGCAGTTGCTCGGCCATGGACAGCTCCGCCGCCCGGGAGCCACGGTGGTAGCCGGAGCCGTCGCAGCGCTCGTGGTGGCAGGCGGCGAGACGGGCCAGCGGCGCGAGCGCGGCCGAACGATGCAGGATCCGCTCGGTGAGGTACGGGTGCAGCCGCACTTTCTCCCACTCGTCCACCGACAGCGGCCCCGCCCGGTCCCAGATGCCGCTGGGGATGCCGACCCGGCCGAGGTCGTGGACCAGCCCGGCATGCCGCACTGCCGTCACGTCCGTTTCGTCGAGGCCGCTCGACCTCGCGGCGGCGGCCGCGAGCCCGGCGACCGCGCGGGAGTGGCCACGCAGCCATGGTGACTTCAGGTCGGCGAAGTCGGCGAAGGCGCCTAGCACTGCGGACAACCGGTCCGGGGAGACCCACAGCGCTGCGCCGGGCTCCGTATCGAGCACGGCCTGCCACGCATCCGGTACCGCTACCGCGGCCAACACTCCGTCAGGGTCGCGGACGAACGCCGCGGCCACCGCCGGGTCATACGCCTGGCCGGTCCTGCGGGTGACGACGTCGACTGCGGCCGATATGCCGCCGATCCTGGCCCAGAGGTCGATATCGCTGGCGACGATCACGATCCGAACCGCCGTCGGCACCTCGTCACCCGCACACCGTCCCGGAATTCCCTTGCCGTCCCACCGTTCGAAGGCAAGCTCAAGCGCGGCCGTGACCCCCTGGCCGACACCGAGCCGCGCGGAGAGCTGCTGCGCCGCGTCGCAGTGTGCGGTGACCGCCCGCCTCGGACCGCCGGGATCGCTCAGCATTCCGGCGATCCGGCCTGCCCGGCGCAGCGGCGGTAACCGCGGCCCGGTGCCGCGGACCAGCGCGCGCAGTCGCTCGGCGCTTGTTCCCATGAACGCGGGTTCCATGCTCGCGACGAACCCGATCTCGTCCCCGCCCACCGCCGCCGCGGTGTCGGACGCATCCGCGGTGCAGCCGATGAACCGCAACAGCGCCAAGTAGTAGGCATCGGCCGTCTCGTCGTCCGTGAGTGCGCAACGACGAGCCAGCTCCTGCGCCAGCAGGCAGCTCCGCAGGGTGTGCTCGATGGGCTGTCCCGTGCCGAGGTCGGCGCCCACCGACAGCGCGGCGATCAGCTCAGCCAGCCGGAGCGGGCCGTGCGGGCCAGCTGTCCGATCCGGGCTGCGCGCCATCGCCGCCTCCTCACCGTGGACACCGCATCCCATCCTCGCACCCCATCGCTCAGGATGGGGTGTTCGCCCGATGTGCCCCGAACGTCGGCCGCCGTAGCGTCAGCTGACCAGCTCGGAACGAAAGGCAGGTGGACATCATGTCCAGCACGCACATCGACGGCGTCGACCTCTACGTCGAGGAGCGAGGGAACGGCCATCCGGTCCTGCTGATCCACGGCAACGGCGCCACCGCAGGGCAGTGGGGAACCACCGCCGACGACCTCGCGCGATCCTCCCGGGTGATCTCCTACGACCGCAGGGGATTCGGCCGCTCCGTCCACGCACCCGTCAAGGACTTCCGCCGACACACCGCCGACGCCGCGGCCCTGCTGCTCGCACTCAACGCCGCGCCCGCGACCGTGGTCGGCTGGAGCGGCGGCGGACTCGTCGCGCTCGATCTCGCGATCAGCCACCCGCAGCTCGTCGCGTCGCTGGTGCTGGAGGAACCTCCGCTGCACGCCAAGCGACACATGACCATGACGATGGCGCGCGCCATGCTCAAAGCCCAGCTCCTGCGACGGCTGCGCGGCGCCGAGGTCGGCGCCGACGTCTTCTTCCGCTGGGCCTCCCGCTACACCACAGGCGGATCCGCGTTCGACCGCTTCCCACCCGCTTGGCAGGCCACCCTGCGCGCGAACGGGGCAGCTACCATGGCCGAACTGGACGCCGGTACCGGCGAGTACCTCTCCCGCAAGCAGATCAGTGCGATCAACTGCCCCGTCACCTGCCTTGTCGGTGACCTGAGCGACCCCGCCCTTGTCGCCGCCACCCGGCGAATCGCGGCACTGCTGCCGCACGCCCGCGTCGTCGAGGCCACAGGTGCAGGCCACGCCCTGCACTTCGACCGACCAGACCTCTTCGTCGACACGATCACGGCCGCGATACCGCAGGTCGGGTGACGCCCTGGCGGCCGCACGAGGCGGAGGCCAGCTGCCTCAGCCTGGAAACTCCGCGAGCAGGCCGCGCAGCCGACGCGCGAGCGTGTGCACGTGGGGTGCTCGCAGCATCGTGTAGTGGTCGCCGGGAACGGTGTGGCGTGTCACGCCGTCCTCGGCGAGCCGCTCCCAACGGCGAAGCGGGTCACCGGCAACCGGGTCGGGCTGCTCCCTGGCCGCCAGCACGGTGACGTGGCCAGGATAGGACGGCGGTGTGTAAGCGCGCATCGCTCGGGCGTTGGCGGTGAAGACCTGCCATCGGTGACGCTGCTCATCGGGATCGGCGTCCGCGGGCATCAGATTCGCGCGCCGCACCTCGTCCATCACGTAGGCGACCTGCTCGTCCTCGCCGAGGCGCCAGAAGTCGTGGTTCGCGGTCGCGAACAGATCCGGCGCGAGCCCGAGGTCGGCGGCGAACCGGCTCAGCAACGCCACCTCCTCCCGCTCGGCATCCGCCCCGGCCGCGGTGGCCGGCCACGCGTCCAACAGGACAAGCAACGCCACCTCATCGCCAAGGTCGGTCAACTGCCTGGCCATCTCGTACGCGACCACGCCACCCATCGACCAGCCGCCGAGCACGTACGGCCCGGTCGGCTGCACGGACCGGACGGCCGCAAGGTAGTGCTTGGCCATGTCCTCGATCCGCGGGTACGGCTGGCCGTCGGGTGATTGCAGGGCGTAACACGGCCGATCGTCGCCGAGGGCCGCCGCCAGCTCGACGTAGTCGAATATGCCCCCTCTGACCGGATGGACGCAGAAGAACGGCCGGTTGCTGCCGTGCGGCTGTAGTGCCACTAGGGGAGAGTCCACTTCGGACCGTTCGGCCAGCAGGCACGCAAGGCCTTCGACCGTCCTCGCCCGCACCACGTCGGCGACCGGCAACTCCCGCCCAAGCTCCTCGCGGATCCGTGCTGCCAGCCGCATCGCCAGCAATGAGTGCCCGCCGATGGCGAAGAAGTCGTCAGCGATCCCGATCGGGCGAGTGTCGAGCAACCGCTCCCAGATCGACACGAGCTGGCGTTCGAGCATGGTGCGCGGCGGCACGTCACCCGCTGCCGTCGTCGGCGAGATCGGCTGCCGCGCCAGCAGCAGGCGGTCCACCTTGTCGTTCGGCGTCAGCGGCAACGCGTCGACGAGAGTGACGGTCGACGGCACCAGCTGCGCGGGAAGCCGCTCGGCGAGATATATCCGCAGTTCCGCGGGATCGGGCCGCTGGCCGTCCTCCGCGACCACGAACGCCACCAGCCGGTGGTCGGCGGCGACGGCGGCTGCCTGCCGTACAGCGGGGTGCCCGCTCAGTGTCGCTTCGATCTCGGCAGGGTCCACGCGCACACCCCTGACCTTCAGCTGGTGGTCGGCGCGGCCGACGAACTCCAGCGCGCCGTCGGAGCGGCGGCGCACGATGTCGCCGGTGCGGTAGAGGCGTCCTCCTCCCGTGAACGGGTTCGCGACGAACCGTTGCCGGGTCAGCTCCGGCCTGCCGAGGTAACCCCTGGCGAGTCCGGCACCGCCGATGCAGAGCTCACCGGGTACTCCGATCGGGACCGGCCGCAGGTTCTCGTCCACGACGTAGGCGGTGACGTTCGCGATGGGTCGCCCGATCGGCACCGCATCGTCATCCGGCGAGCAGGTCCACCACGTGGTGTCGATGGCAGCCTCGGCTGGCCCGTACAGATTGTGCAGCCGCGCGTCGACCTGGCCGATGAAACGGTCCCGCAGCCGTGCCGGCAACGCCTCACCGCCGCAGAAGACGTGCCGCAGGGCCGTGCACTCCGCGAGGCCACCAACGTCAAGCACAACGTCGAGCAGCGACGGCACCGCCTGGAGCGCGGTGACCCGCTGCTCGCGCAGCAGGGTGACGAGGTAGCCGCCGTCGCGCTCACCGCCGGGGCGCGGAACGACCACCCTGGCACCCGCGCTGAGCGGCCCGACGAGCTCCCACACCGACGGGTCGAAGCCGATCGGCGTGCGCTGCAGCACGGCGTCCGCCGAGGTGAGCGGAAAGCGGTGCTGCCGCCAGCGCACCTGGTTCACGATCGCGCGGTGCGAAACCTCGACGCCCACCGGCTCACCGGTCGACCCGGACGTGTAGATCACGTAGGCGATGTCGTCGCCGGTCACCCGCGCGACGGGCCGCAGCACCGACTCGTGCGCGATGTCCGTCCAATCCGGATCGAGCGAGACGACCGCCGCTGGGTGCGAGGCGACCACGTCCGCCAGCCGCGGCTGCGTGATCACCACGGGCACGGTGGCGTCGTCGAGCATGTGCCGGAGCCGCGCCTTCGGGTACTCCGGATCAAGCGGCAGGTAGGCGCCGCCTGCCTTCAGCACCCCGAGTACCGCGACGACCAGCTCCAGTGACCGCTCAAGGCATACCCCGACTGCCGTCCCCGCCCCGACACCGAGCGCACGCAGCCGGTGCGCGAGCTGGTTCGCCCTGCGGTCGAGCTCGCGGTAGGTCAGCGATGCCCCGTCGAACGTCACGGCGACGGCGTCCGGAGTGCAACCTGCCTGCTCCTCGACGAGCTGGTGCAGGCAGCATGGCTGGCCCAGGTTCGTCTCCGTGCTGTTATGTTTGTCGAGGACCAGCCGGCGCTCGCCTGCCGACAGCAGGTGGATTTCCGACAGCCGCTGCTCCGGATCGGCCACGAGGCTCTCAAGCAGCGCCTGGTAGTGCCCGAGTATGCGGGCGGCCGTCGCCGCGTCGAACCGGTCGGTGCTGTATTCGAGCGTGCCGTGCAGCTGCTCGCCAGCTTCGACAAGGAACAGCAGGTCGAACAGCGCGAGCCCGCTGTCGATGGGCATCGGGGCCACCCGCAGTCCGGCCATCTCAGCGTCCGGCACCGGGATCCCGTGCAACACCAGCATGGTGTTGAACAACGGAGAGAGCTCGCCGTTGCGCTGCGGCGCGAGCGCCTCGACCACCTGGTCGAAAGGAAGATCTTGGTGGTCGTACGCCGCGAGCGCGACGTTCTTGACTCTGCTGAGCAACGCGGTGAAGGGCGGGTCACCGGCGGTGTCGGTACGCATGACCAGCGTGTTGACGCAGCAGCCGATGAGGCCGTCGCTGCCGGGGAACGCGCCGCGCGTGGTGACCGGGGTGCCGACGCTGATGTCGTCGCTGCCGGAGTAGCGGTGCAGCAACGCGACGTAGCCCGCAAGCAGCGTCATGAACAGGGTGACGCCCTCCCTGCGGCTCAGCTCCGTGAGCGCCTCGGTCACCTCGGCGGTGAGCCGGAACGGCAGGTGCCCGCCGCGGTGCGTGGGTGACTCCTGGCGCGGCCGGTCCGCTGGCAACTGGACCGTGGCCGACGCGCCCGCGAGCTGGTCGCGCCAGTACGCCGCCTGCTCCGCGAGCGGTTCGCCGCGCAGGTGCTCCCGCTGCCAGCGGGCGTAGTCGGCGTACTGGCTCGCTGGGAGCGGCAGCGCGGCGGCGCGACCTGCGCGTAACCGCGCGTATACCGCGGTGATCTCCCCGACGAGGGTCGCGGTGCACCACGGATCGAGCGCGATGTGGTGCCCGGTCGCGACGAGCACGTGATCGGTGTCGCCGAGCCGGAAGAGGCATGCCCGCATCAGCCTGCCCGATGCCAGGTCGAACGGTGCCCGCACCTCATCGCCCGCGAGCCGGTGCAGCTCGGCATCGCGCAGCGACGCGGGCAGGTACCGCAGGTCGGCGATGCGCAGCAGCGCTCTCTCGACCGGCACGGCCGCCGCGGCTGGCTCGCCGTCCACGGCCCGGTAGCGGGTCCGGAGGATGTCGTGGCGGTCGAGCACCTCGTGGAACGCACGCTCCAGCGCGGCGACGTCCAGCTCGCCGGTCAGCCGTACCGCCGTGTGCAGGTTGGCCAGCGGGCTGCCAGGGAAGAGCTGGTCCAGTAGCCAGAACCGCCGCTGCTCTGCCGACAGCGGGTATTCCTCGTCGTCCTCGTCAGCGCGAGTCCGCCGCTCCGACGCCGTGGGTTGCCCGTTCGGCCCTGGCGAGGCCCCCGCTTCGGCGGTGCCGGCCGGAGTGCCGGTGCCCGCCGCGGCGATGGGACCGGCCAGCGCGAGCTGGTCCAGCGCCAGCGCGGCGATGTCGCCGATGCTCGCGCCTTCCAGCAACGTGGCCACCGGGATCTGCACCCCGACGCCGAGCTTGAGCGCGGTCTGCAGTTCCACGGCCATCAGCGAATCGAAGCCTAGCTCCGGCAGTGGCCGGTCCGGCGCTAGCCGCTGCGGTGAGGCGCCGAGCACCCGGGCCGCCCGCTGCACGAGGTACGCGGTGAGCAACCGCGCGCGTTCGCCGGGCTCGGCCGCCGTCAGTCGCCGCACCAGGTCGCCGGTGTCCTCAGCCACGTCGGGCGCTGGGGCGGACAGTGCCGCGACGTACCGGCCCGCCATCGAGTCGGGGTCTCGCCGCGCCTCCTCGGCCACGCGCACCGCGACCGTGTTCGTGCGCTGCTGCCGCAGCTCGCGCTCCAGCACGTCGAACGCCTCGTCAGGTCGCAGGCTTCGCAGCCCCGCGCGGTCGAGGAACCGCTGGATCTCCTGATGCCGCGAGACGTAGCCGACGTCGGCGATCGGCCCCCAGTTGACCGCGAGCCCCGGCAGTCCCAGCGCTCGGCGATAGCTGGCGAGGCCGTCGAGGAAGGCGTTAGCCGCCGCGTAGTTGCCCTGCATCACGGTGCCGATGACGGCGGCGAGCGAGGAGAACAGCACGAAGAAGTCGAGCTCGTCGGCACGGGTGAGCCGATGCAGGTGCCATGCGCCTGCGATCTTGGGCGCGAGTACCCGCGTGAAGCGTTGCTCGTCGAGCTCGCCGAGCAGGCCGTCGTCGAGCACCATCGCCGCGTGCACGATCCCCCGCAGCGGCGGCATGGTCGCGCGCACCCGGCCGAGTACCTTCGCGAGGTCGGCCTCACTCGCGACGTCTCCGGTCTCGATGACGACCTCGGCGGCCGACTCCCCAAGGGCCCGCAACGCGTCGGCGTCGACGTCCGAAGGTTTGCCGCTGCGACTCATCAGCACCAGGTGCCTCGCGCCGCGATCGACCATGCGGCGCGCCAGCGCGAGCCCGAACCCGCCCAGCCCGCCGGTGATCACGTAGGTGGCGTCGGCGCGCCACAGCGGCCCGTCCTGCCGGGGACACACCGGGTACTCGGCCCGCTGGACGGTGAGCACGAGCTTGCCGATGTGCTTGGCCTGCGCCATGAACCGTAGCGCCGACTCGGTCTCGGTGAGGTCGAACTCGCGGATCGGCAGCAGCCGCAGCTCGTCACCGGCCACTCGCCCGACCACGTCGGTGAGCATCCGCGCGACGAGGGCGGGCCGGTCGGTGCACATCTGGTACAAGTCGAACGCGCACAGGGTGAGATTGCGCCGGAACGGCAGCAGTCCGATCCGGGTGTCGGCGTAGAGGTCGCGCTTGCCGAGCTCGACGAACCGGCCGTACGGCCGCAGGATCCCCAGCCCCGCGGTGATCGCCTCCCCTGCCAGCGAGTTGACGATCACGTCGACGCCCTCGCCACCGGTGCGGGCGAGGATCTCGTCGGCGAAGTCGAGCGAGCGGGAGTCCAGCACGTGCTCGACGCCGAGCGAGCTCAGGTAGGCCCGCTTCTCGGCCGAGCCCGCGGTGGCGAATACCTCCGCGCCCGCATGCTGGGCCAGCTGCACGGTCGCCAGGCCAACCCCGCCAGTGGCGGCGTGGATCAGCACCCGCTCGCCTGGCGCGAGCCGAGCCGCATGGTGCAGCGCGTACTGCGCGGTGCAGAACGCGGTCGGCAGCGCCGCCGCCTCGGCATAGGACAGCTGCGGCGGCTTCGGCACCACCCAGCGCGCGTCCACGACGACGCGGGATGCGAACGCCCCTTCCGGTGACACCCCGACCACCCCGTCACCAGGCCGGAACGTATCGACCCCTTCGCCGCACTCGACGACAACCCCGGCGCAGTCAGCGCCCAGCCTGCCGACCGTCGCGGCCGCGTCGTCGAGATCGGGCGGAGTCAGCATGCCGAGGGTGAGCAGCACATCCCGGAAGTTGACCGAACAGGCGTGCACGCGGATCGCGACCTCGCCAGGCCCTGGCTTGCGGCTCGGCTCCTCCCGCAGCAGGAGCGTCTCGAACGAGCCGGGGGTGCCGACGCTGACGTGGAACGCCGTGTCGTCCGGCGAAACCTGCCGGGTAACCGGCTGCTCGGCGTTGTCGCCGTCAAGCTGCGTGAGCGTGCGGGTGAAGCGCTCGCGACCGCGGAAGGCCACCCCGGTGTCGCCGGGTTCTCCGATCAGCTCATCGAGCAGTCCGTCGATCTCGTCCCCGGTGCGGGCAGCGCTCAGGTCGACAAGGCGGCCGCGCAGATCGGGATGCTCGTTGTACAGCACCCTGCCGAGCCCCCAGAGCGCGGACTGGGTGACCGCCGCAGGGCCGTCGGTGCTGGTCACCGGCTGCGCACCGGCGGTGACCAGGCACAGCTCCGGGTGCGTTCCGGTGTCCCGCATCGCCGCGACCAGCGCGGACACGCCGGCGCACAGGGCGAGTTGGTGCCGCATCAGCTCGGTGGTCGTCAGCCGCTCCGGTGTCGGCGCGTCCAGGCTCCCCAGGTGCAGCAACGCGGGCGGCGGGTCGGTCACCGGCGCGAGGTCCCGCAGCAGGCGGGTCCATCCCACGACGTCCGCAGGCACAGCCGGGAGCAGTGTGCACTCCTGACCGCGTGCCCCGAACCCGGCCGCCACGGCATCGGCGACGCCCCGCCCGTCACCCAGGACGACCCAGTGCCGCCGGGGAGTTTCGGCGGCCGTTGCCAGCAGCACCGCCTGCAACGGCGCGTCCCCGCCGAACACATCGGACACGGACCGCACGCCGGTGAAGCCGGCGTCGGCGAGCACCTCCTGCCACTGGGGTACCGCCAGCAGCGGATAGTCCGGCCGCAGGTCGGTGTCGGTGAACCGCCACCATCCTTCCAGCGCACCGAACACCAGGTCGCCCCATGCCACCTTCCTGGTGACCTCAAGCAGCACAAGCAGTCCGCCAGGGCGGAGCAGGCGCCGGACCGCGCGAAGCGTCGCTCGCACGTCGGCGGTCGCGTGCAGCACGTCGGCGGCGAGCACGACGTCGTAACCGCCGTCGGCCGTCGTGCCCGCTTCGATGTCGAGCACCTCGAAACGGAGGTCGGGCCGATCGGCGAACCGGTCTCTCGCGGTGGCGAGGAAGAACGGGGAGATGTCGGTGAAGGTGTACTCCACCGACCCGGCAGGCAGCCGAGGCAGCACCGCGGCGGTGGCGCCGCCCGTCCCCGCGCCGACCTCAAGAACCCGCAGCGGCGCACCGCGGTGCTGGTCGTGGACGGCGGCCATCACCTCGGCGAGCACGGCGTTCGCGTGACCGAGCGGGCCGCTGCCGTGGTAGAACTCCCGCACGGTCGCCACCGCGTCCGCCGCGAAGAGCTCCTCCCGCGCGTCGACGCGGGCGCGCAGCACATCGGCGAGTTGCTCGCCGATGTGCCGCACCAGCTGGATGGCCGCCCGATAACCGGGGTGGGTTGCCGCCAGGTCGTCGGCCATGGCGCGAGCCGCTGCCCGTTCAGCCCGCGCGGCCTCGGCACCGGCGGTGAACGTCCCCGTCTGCTCGACGATCTCAACCAGCCGGGCGAGGTAGCGGCGGTGTTCCGGCACCACATCCGGCACCCGCCCTTTTCCGCTCCAGCCGAGCTCAGCCAACGCCGCCCGGGCGAAGTGTGCCGTCATCACGTCCAGTCGCGGATCGAAGTCCCGGTAATAGTCGGCCCACCGCTCGTCGCGTGCGCGACGGTCCGCGACCGGCCGCACCCGCCGCAGCACATCCCTCGTCGAGATAGCCGGGTCCGCCTCGCGCGGCCGCTGCCGCCAGCGCATCTGATAGCGGCAGTCGTCGATGCCGCCCTCGCCGAGCGCGCGGCCTCTCACGGGCCGCAGTCGCAGCCCGTAGCAGCCGAGCGCGACGCTGCCGGTGTCGTCGATGAGGCACACGCTGCGACCGCCGTCATCGCCCGCCTCGGCATAGGCCCAGAATCGGGTTCCCAGCGCGTGATGCAGCTCGACGCGCCCGATCGACGTCGGGACGAGCAGGGCCGGATCGTCGGTATCCAGCGCGGCGAGCAGCAGCTGGAAGGCGGAGTCGAGCAAGCATGGGTGCACCAGGTAGCCGTCGGCATCCAGACCGGACGGCAGCTCGATCCGACCGAGCGCCTCGCCGTTGCCGCGCCAGAGCTGGCGAATCCCAGTGAACGCGCCACGGTAGCGATAGCGGCGTTCCGATAACGCGCGGTAGTGGTCGCCGACGGCGAGCTCGGTCGCGCAGCGCCGCCGTATCGCCCCGATATCCATCCGGCGCGCCTCTCGCGGCGGCTGTCCGACGTGGACGGTCGCGTGTCGTGTCCACGCGGCGCGCTCGCCCGCCCGCGCGCTGTGGATCTCAAGTGCGGACTCACGTGGCTCGTGGCTGGTCTGCAGCACGACGTCGTCGCGGGGCGCGAGCGGGAGCAGGGTGTGGAAGCGAAGGTTCCGCAGCATGACGGCGCTGGTGTCGGTGATCTCGCGGGCGGCAGCCAGGGCCATCTCGACATATCCCGCGCCGGGGAAGACGATGGTGTCGCCAAGCACGTGCCCCTCAAGGTAGGCGAGCCGATCGCCGCTCAGCTCGGTCTGCCAGGTGCGGTGCGCGCTACGCAGCCGCCTGCCGAGCAGCGGATGCCCGCTGGGATCGCCCGGCGGTTGCGGTGCCTCCGCCGCGGCGGGTGGCTCGATCCAGTACCGCTCTCGCTGCCACGGGTACGTCGGCAGCGGGACGTGGCTGCCGCTGTCGCCGAACACCCCGGGCCAGTCGATCTCCCTGCCGCGGACGTAGAGCTGGGCGAGCGACGTCAGCATCACCATGCGCTCGTCGTCCTGACGCCGCAGTGTCGGCAACACGGCGCCCGCACGCCGCATCGCCGCGAGGCATTCGCGCAGCGACGGGGTCAGCACGGGATGCGGACCGACCTCGACGAACAGCTCGTAGCCTGCCTCGACGAGGTGGCCGACGGCGTCGGCGAAGCGCACCGGCAAGCGCACGTTGCGCCACCAGTAGCGTGCGTCGAGGTCGGCGCCGTCGGTCCAGTCGCCGGTGACGACGGAGACGATCGGGATTCGCGCGGGCCGGGGTGACACGGTCGCCAGGACGTCGAGCAGTTCGTCGCGGATCTGGTCCAGCTGGGGCCCGTGGTAGGGCACCGTCACCGGCAGGAAACGACGGAAGACGTCGCGGCGCCGCAGCTCGGCGTCGATCCGCCGCAGCACGTCCTCGGCGCCGGACAGCGTCACCGAGGTGGGGCTGTTGACGGCGGCCAGCGACAGCTCGCCAGGATGCTCCGCGAGCAGGTCGTCGGCCGCTGCCTCGGAGATGCCCGCTGCGAGCATGGTGCCGGTGCCTGCCGCCCGCTGCTGCAACCGGCCTCGGTGGTAGGCGATGCGCAGCGCGTCCGGCAGGTCGATCGCGCCCGCGACGCAGGCGGCGCCCAACTCGCCAGCGCTGTGGCCGACGACCGCGTCCGGCACGATCCCCCAGGAGCGCCAGACCGTGGTGAGCGCCAGGTGCACCGCGAGGTTGATCACCTGGGCGCGGTCGGGCTCGGCGACGCGGGAGTCGGCCTCACCAGCGGCGAGCTCGTCGAGCAGGGACCACGGCGCGAGCTGCCGCAACAGCCGGTCGCATTCCTGGATCGTCTCGCGGTACACCGGTTCCTCGCGCATGAGCTGGCGACCCATGCCCCACCACAACGGACCCATCCCGGTGAAGACGAACGCGAGCTTCGGCTCGTCGCGTTGGGCGGTGCCGGTGGCGGCGCACTCATCGAGCCGCTCGACAGCCTGTTCCGGAGAGGTCGCGGCGACGGCGAGCCGGTGCGGGTGGTGTGTGCGGCGCAGTGCGGCGGTGTGACAGATGTCGGCAAGCGACGCGTCTCCCGCGTGCAGCAGTTCCCGGTACCCGCCCGCCAGTTCTCGCAGTGCCGCATCGCTGCGAGCGGAGAGCGTCAGGATCCGCGCGGCGGGCCGGGTGTCCGCCGCGCGCTCGGCGCGGGGCGGTGGTTCCTCAAGCACCACGTGGGCGTTGGCGCCACCGAAACCGAACGAGTTCACGCCCGCCCGTGCCGGGCCGCTGGTCTCTGGCCACGCTTCCAACGCGGTGGGCATCCGCAGCCGGAGCTCGTCAAACGGAATCCGCGGGTTCGGCTCGCGCAGGTGCAGGTGCGGCGGTATCTCACGGTGCTCAAGCGCGAGCGCGGTCTTGATCAGACCGACGATGCCCGCAGCGGCCTCAAGGTGTCCGATGTTGGTCTTCACTGAGCCGATCAGCAGCGGCTCGCCGTCCGGCCGTGACGGCGCGAAAGCGCCTCCGATCGCGCTCGCTTCGAGCGGATCACCCACTGCGGTACCGGTTCCGTGTGCCTCGACGTACTGCACGTCGGCCGCGCCGAGGCCGGCGTCTGCCAGCGCGGCCAGGATCAGCTCTTGTTGTGCCCGCGCGCTCGGCACGGTGATCCCCACCGTGTGGCCGTCCTGGTTGGTCGCCGTGCCTCGGATGACGGCGTGGATCGGGTCGCCGTCGGCCAGCGCGGCAGGCAGTGGTTTGAGGACCACCACCCCGGCGCCCTCGGAACGCACATAGCCGTTGGCACGCGCGTCGAAGGCCCGGCACCGGCCGTCCGGCGAGAGCATCCCCGCCTTGCAGAAACCGATGATCGGTTCCGGGGTCAGCACGGCGTTCACTCCGCCGACGATCACCACGTCGCTCTCGCCCGTCGCGAGGCTTCGGCAGCCGAGGTGGGTCGCGACCAGTGACGACGAGCACGCGGTGTCCACGGCCATGCTGGGGCCGAGCAGGTCGAAGTGGAAGGAGATGCGGTTGGCGGCTACCGACCCGGCGGTGCCGAGCAAGGCGTACGTATCGACGTTGCCCTGGTTGTTCGAGTCCAGCTGCATGCGGGCGTAGTCGCTGGTCGCGACGCCGACGAAGACTCCGGTCCTGCTGCCAGCCAGCCGGTCAGCCGGCAGCCCCGCGTCCTCGAGCGCCTCCCAGACGACTTCGAGCAGCAGCCGGTGCTGCGGGTCGATCCGCTGCGCCTCGCGCGGCGAGATACCGAAGAAACCCGCGTCGAAGCGGTCGATGCCGTCGACGAGCCCACCCCACCGGGTGAACAGCTTGCCCGGCTTGCTCGGGTCAGGGTCGAACAGCGCGTCGACGTCGAAACGCTCCGGGGGGATCTCGGTGACCGCGTCGACGCCGTCACGGAGCAGCCGCCAGAACTCCCCCGGCGTGCTCGCGCCGGGGAAGCGGCAGCCGATCCCTACGATCGCGATATCCATCGCGCACGGCTACCCGATCACCGGCACACGTAGGAGATCTCGTAGTCGATGAAGGGGCCGTCCTGCAACACGACGCCGTTGCCCGCGACGTCCACGGTGCTCGACGCCTGGTCCACGAGCCGGATCTTGGCCTCGGTCTGCGGGCTCTGGCCCGCCGTCCCGCTGCCGGACAGCCTGCCGGTGACGACGCCGTCACCGCACTCGCCCACCGTCCCGGTGAACTCAAGGACACCCTGGAAGGTGACCTGGCCATTACCGTGCACGACGCCTCGGACCTGCTCGACGAAGGTGCCTTCC
>WHUD01000112.1 GCA_009377385.1 Actinophytocola sp. | reverse complement strand
GGCCGCCCGCACCCCCGCCACCGCGGCGAGCTGACCGCACGCCGGGCTCGTGCGTCGGGCCCGTGCGGGAGCGATCCGCACGGGCCCGGGCGCCGTGTCCCCCGCTCCCGACACCATGTCCCTCCTTCCGGGCGCCGTGTTCGTCCTTCCGGGCACCGTGTCTGTCGCTCCCGACGCCGTGTTCGTCGCTCCCGTTTACGACGCTGTGTCTCTCACATCGGCACCAGGTGTAACTACACGCCCTGTCGCGACGACCTTCGAGCAACACATTCTCGACCGTCGGGGTGACAACCATGCCATCGACACCGGACATCCTCGCGCCGCCCGCCTTCGTCACCCGTACGGTCGCACGGCTAGACGACTCCCTCGCTGCGGCAGTCCCCTCGAAGCGGCCAGGCGGCAACATCCTGGTCGCCACCTGGAATATCCGAGCGCTCTCCGACCTCACCAAGGTGTGGGAAACCCCGGACGACGCCTCTCCTCTGCGCAACTTCGCTGACGTGCACTACCTCGCCGCGCACATCCGCCGGTTCGATGTCGTCGCCGTACAGGAAATCCGGGGCAACCTGCGCGCGCTCCGATACCTGCTGAAGGTGCTCGGCGGTCGGTGGGCGTTCGTGCTCACCGACGTCAGCGGTGGGCATGCGGGCAACGACGAACGACTGGGCTTCCTCTACGACACCGAACGGGTCAAGCCATCCGGCCTTGCGTGTGAACTGGTGGTGACACTTGGCGAAGGTCCGGCCAAGGTGAGTCGCGGCGTGATCAAAGAGCAGTTCGCCCGCACCCCGTACGCGGTCAGCTTCCGCGCGGCGGACCAGACGTTCACGCTGGTCACGCTCCACATCAACTACGGCGACAAACCGAGCGACCGCCTACCGGAGCTGACCGCGATCGCGCAGTGGTTGGCGAACTGGGCCGAGCGCGAGTTCGGCTGGCACCACAACCTCATAACGCTGGGCGACTTCAACATCGACCGCGCGGACGATCCACTCTTCGACGCCTTCACCTCGACGGGCCTTATCCCGGCGCCACCGCTCGCGGGGCTACCGCGCACCATCTTCGACAAGCCGGGCAAGCATCACCACTACGACCAGATCGCTTGGTTCACGCGCGGCTCCCGGGACCGCGCGGTGCTGAACCTGGACTGCGCGGCTGGCGGTCAGCTCGACTTCACCGACGTCTTGCGCGGCGACCAGACGCTGAACACCCTGTCCTGGCACATCTCCGACCACTACCCGCTCTGGGTGGAGTTCTGCGTGCCGCAGTAAAGCGACTTCGGTCTACACAGCGTCGGGAGCAGCGAACACGGCGTCCGGGCGGCGGGACACGGCGCCCGCAACGGCGAACACAACGTCGGGAGCGGGGGACACGACGCATGCTCGGCCGCGTTCGGTCGCGCGCGTCCGGCTACACCCAGACATGCGTCCGGCAAGGCCGAGATCACGCCTCAGCCACGGCCGCTCCATTCCGGTTGACCGGACCCGTACCGAGAGGATCATGGATAGCCGACAGTCCACGATGGAGTAAAGATGAACCGACGCGCACGCGGGTGGCTGATCGTGCTTGCGATAGTCACCGCGCTCGCGCTGGTGGCCGCCATGATCTGGTATGTCATGCAACTGTCGGCGCCGACCGCGGAGCAAGCGCGGGACGACACGTTGTCAAGCGAGTCCGTGCTCGCCGTCAAGATCGACAACGTGGCGGCGCCGAGACCGCAGACCGGCCTCGGCGCGGCCGAGACCATCTACGTCACTCCGGTCGAAGGTGGACTCACCAGACTGCTCGCGATCTACTCCGGCGAGCTGCCCGATGCGATCGGGCCGGTCCGTAGCGCGCGGGCGTCAGACATCGAACTGCTCGCCCAGTACGGTTACCCCACGTTCGCCTATTCGGGTGCCGCTCCCGAGGTGCTGGCCGAGCTGGCCGACGCCCCGCTCGTGCCCGCGTCTCCGAGCAGGAGCGAGGGCTACTACCGGGAGGCGGAACGCAAGACCCCGCACAATCTCTACGTCGATCCGGCCGCGCTGCCCTCGCCGGATGCCCCGCCGGCGCAGCGTGTGATCCAGCACGGCGACGCGCCAGCGGGCGGCATCGTGACGGCCAGCCACACCACGAAGTACGGCTCCGCGACATTCGACTTCACCTGGTTGGCGCGCGAGGGCTGGCTGATCTCGATGGACGGCACGCCGGTCACCACCACTGAGGGCGGGAAACTGAGCGCGGTCACCGTCGTCGAGCAGCATGTTGACGTCACCAGCGAGCAAGGCCCCGCGGATGCCCTCGGCAACCGGGCACCGACGTACCGCACGGTGGGTACCGGCGACGCGACGGTGCTGCGCAACGGCAGGCAGTTCGACACGCAGTGGTCACGGCCGTCGCCAGACGCGCCAACCCGCTTCACCACAACGGGCGGCACGCCGGTACCGATGGGTGACGGACAGATCTGGATCCTGCTCGTCCCCAACTCGTGACACGGCCGGTGGCAAAGCGTCAGGGTGCGTAGCCTGAGGCCATGACGCCGCCCACCGGCCAGTTCTCGCTCGGCCCGCCCTCGGCACGGCTGCTCATCATGACCAGCCGCACCGGGCTCGGCGCGCGAGCGGGACACGACCTGACCATCGAGGTCACCCGGTGGTCAGCGCAGGTCAGCGTCCCGGAGCCGGATGTGACGACGTCCTCGGTACGCGTCGAGGCCGACACTGGCTCGTTCGAGGTGCTCGCGGGCGCGGGCGGCGTCCTGCCGCTGTCGGACGGCGACCGCGCCGAGATCGAACGCACCATTCGCGACAAGGTCCTCTTCCCGGACTACTACCCCGCCATCATGTTCACGTCGACGGCGGTCCGCGCCAGCGGCGACGAGGTAGCGATCGACGGCGACCTCACCATCATGGGTGTCACCCAGCCGCTCACCGCATACGTCCGGCTCGACGACGACCACGTGCGCGGCAGGGCCGCGGTCACGCAGACGGAGTGGGGCATCAAGCCGTACTCGGCGTTCTTCGGCGCGCTGCGGCTCGCGGACGAGGTCGCCGTGGAGATCGAGGGCTCGCTCGGCGGCTGAGAACGGGTCTTACCGAACGGTTACGGACTCCGCCACCCCCAGGGCCGACCCGCCATGTCGGACTACGCTCGCGGCATACGCTGTCAGCGCGTGGCCGCATGCCCCAGCCAGGAGGCCGGACCGATGAACGCCAGTGCCCGCACGACTGGGCAAGTCCTGCTCGCCTCAGCCGCGTTGCTGCTGGTGAGCGCGTGCGGCTCAGGTGGGGAGAACACGACGTCGGGAACGGGGGACACGGCGCCCGCAACGGAGAACACGGCGTCGGGAACGGGGGACACGACCACCGAGAAGAAGCCCGCCGCGCCGGAAGAACTCCGGTTCACCGCGCAGACGCTGGGCGGTGAGACGTTCAACGGGACGTCGTTGGCCGGAGAACCCGCCGTGCTGTGGTTCTGGGCGCCGTGGTGCCCGAACTGCCAGCGCGAGGCTCCCACGATCGCCGACGCCGAGGCCAAACACGGCGACCAGGTCACGTTCGTCGGTGTGGCCGCGCGGGACGAGGTGCCCGCGATGAAGGACTTCACCACCCAGTACGGCATCGACGGCTTCACCAACCTCAACGACGCGAAAGCCGCCGTCTGGGCGCGGTTCGGCGTGACATACCAGCCCGCGTTCGCCTTCATCGGGGCCGACGGCTCGGTCGACGTCGTCAAGGGCTCGCTGTCGGCCGAGGAGCTCGACTCCCGGCTGTCCGCGATGGCCCGCTGAGTCCGATGGACACGACGACGCTCGGGTTCGCGCTGAGCGCCGGGCTGGTGGCCGCCGTCAACCCGTGCGGATTCGCGATGCTGCCCGCGTACCTGGCGCTGGTCGTGCTCGGCGAAGGCGCAACGGGCACCGAGCGCGGCCAAGCACGGGCAATGGCGCGGGCGCTGGCGGCCACCGCCGCGATGACGCTCGGCTTCCTGCTGGTGTTCGGCACGTTCGGCCTGGTGGTCGCGCCGCTGGCCAGCCAGGTGCAGCAGTACCTGCCCGCCGTCACCGTCGTCATCGGCGCCGCGCTGACAGGGCTGGGGATCTGGCTGGTGAGCGGAAGGGAGCTGACCATGCTGCTGCCGAAGTTCGCAGGCGGCGCGCCGACCGCGCAGCTCGGCTCGATGCTCGGCTACGGCGTCGCATACGCGATCGCGTCGCTGTCCTGCACCATCGGGCCGTTCCTCGCTGTCACCGGCACGACGTTCCAGAGCGGCTCCGCCCTGCTCGGCGTGCTGGCGTTCCTAGCGTACGGCGCCGGTATGGCGCTGGTCGTCGGGGTGCTCGCGATCGCGGTGGCGGTAGCCGGCGCCAGCGCGGTCACGCGGATGCGGCGGGTGCTGCCGTACGTCAACCGGATCAGCGGGGTGCTGCTGATCGTCGTCGGCGGCTACGTCGGCTACTACGGCGTCTACGAGCTGCGGTTGTTCCACGGCGACGGCGACCCAAGCGACCCGATGATCGACGCTGCGGGCATCATCCAGCAGACGCTTACCCGCTGGGTGGACGCGATCGGTCCGCTGCCGCTGCTCGGCGCCCTGATGGCGCTGGTAGGCCTCGCGGCGCTGCTCGGCTACGCGGGCTCCCGCCGCGGTGTCGGTGGTCGCCGCTAGATTCCTGGGTATGCGACAACGACTGACATGCCTCACCCTCGGCGTCACCGACCTCGACGAGTCGAAGCGCTTCTACGTCGACGGCCTCGGCTGGCAGCCCACCCTCGACGTGCCCGGCGAAGTGGTGTTCTTCCAGATCGCGCCTGGCCAACTGCTCGCGCTGTTCGGCAAGGACGACCTCGAAGCCGACTCGGACGGCACGACCCTGGCCGACCCGTCCACCGCACCGCTCTCACTCGGGTACAACGTCGACAGCGAGGCGGAGGTGATCGAGACGATGGCGCACGCCGAGAAGGCTGGCGCCACCATCGTCAAACCCGCGCAGCGGGCCGACTTCGGCGGCTTCCACGGCTACTTCGCCGATCCGTCCGGCTTCCGATGGGAGGTCGTCCACGCTGCGGGCTTCCAAGTCGCCGAGGACGGCACGGTGTCGATGGGTGCTGAGCCCTAGTCAGGCACTCCGCAGCGGCTTCACCCACTTGCGCAGACGGGGCGGCACCCGCTTCTCCAGCCCGTACGGCTCAAGGTGCGCGCCGAAGACCTCGTCGAAGGCGCGCCGCACGCTGTCGACGTCCCACAGCTCGCGCTCAAGGATCGGTTCCTTGAGGAACGGATGACCGACGATGTGCAGTTGCGAGCCGTTGCAGCGCACCAACTGCCCGGTGACGCCGTCCGCGTTGTCGCTGAGCAGGTAGACGACGACTGGCGCGACCCGGTCAGGGGTGCGGTCCGGCTTGCAGGCGCGCTTCGACCGCTCCGACTTGAGGACCATGCGGGTGTAGGCCAGCGGGCACACCGCGTTGACCCTGATCCCGACGGCCTCCATGTCCAGCGCCCAGGAGTAGGTCAGCGAGGCGACAGCGCCCTTGCTCGCGGCGTAGGTGGCGAGGTTGCGCTGCCCGAGTGACGCCCCTGACGCGATGTTGACGATCGACCCGCCAGCTCGGTCGACCATCGCGCGCGCGGCCGCGCCACCCACGTACATCACGCCGAGCACGTTGACCTCGACCAGCTCCCGGATCCGCTCCGGGTCGTCCTGCCATGACACGGCTTCGTAGTTGAGGCCTGCGTTGTTGACGAGGCCGTCGATGGTGCCGAACTCCCCGACACAGGTGGTGATGATCTCCTCGGCCTGCGCCGGGTCAGCGACCGTGTGCCCGCTGACAACGGCCCTGCCCCCTCTTTCGGTGATCACCTTCGCGGTGTGTTCCGCGTACGCGACGTCGACGTCGTTGACGACGACGGCGGCGCCAGCGGCAGCGGCGTGGGTCGCGAAGGCCGCGCCCAACCCGCGGCCCGCTCCAGTGACGACTATCGCTTTGCCTTCGAGCGTGTTCATGTCACCCACTCCCCTAGCTACCGCGCTCAGCCACGCCTTGTGGCCGTGCGGCTCTACTCAGTGTGTAACTGGAAGACCATGTGCTGGGAAAGCTCGTCGGTGAACGGTCAGGTCAATGCGTCGAATGAGTGACCTCTGATTAGTGGAGTGTAATCGGCGAACCGATCACCCTTTCGGATCCGCTGACAGTACGTGTTCGCACTAGTACTATCTGACACAAGGTTTACGAATCGGTTACGCGGTGGCCGCAGACCGTCATGCCGCCGTGCGGCACGACGTCACCGCTCCCGACGGGACCAACTCAGCGAGTCGAGGACGGCAACGCAGCGGTGCACAAGAAATCATCGGAGTCTCCGAGCACGTCGGAGTCGCCGAGCGAGCGGAATCGGGGGATACCCCGTGTCGCCGACGTCGTCGCGAATCGCGAGTTCCGTGGATTGTGGCTGGCAGAGGCGCTGTCCATCGGCGGTGACCAGCTCGCCAAGGTCGCGCTCGCGATCATGGTCTACGACCGGACCGACTCGGCGCTGTGGGCCGCACTCGTCTACGCGATGACCTTCCTGCCCGCGCTCGCGGGCGGCCTCGGGCTCTCCCAACTCGCCGACAGGGTCCCCCGCCGCCGCCTGCTCGTCGGCAGTGCTCTGGTGCAGGCGACGCTTGTGGCGGCGATGACGCTCCCAGGGATGCCGCTTGTGCTGCTGTGCGCGCTTGTCTTCCTTGTCTCGCTGGTGTCGGCGCCAGCAAACGCGGCGCAGAACGCGATCACACGAGAAGCCTTCGACGACGACGCGCACTACCTGCGCAGCCAGGATCTGCGCGGCATCACGATGAACATGATGATGCTCCTCGGCCTCGCTGGCGGCGGCTTGCTCGTCACGCTGATCGGCACAAGGACCGCGCTCGCTATCGACGCGGTGACCTTCCTGATCGCGGCGTGGCTGGTCTACACCGGCGTCCGGTGGCGGCCGAGCGCGGGAGGCGCTGAGCATGGCTGGTTCGGCGGCGCCCGCCTCATGGCCTCCGATCGCAAACTGCGGGTGCTGCTCGGACTCGCACTGCTCGTCGGACTGACGGTCGTGCCAGAGGGCCTCGCGGCACCACTCGCCGACCAGCTCGGCGCCCCCGACCACGCCGTCGGCTGGCTGCTCGCCGCCGACCCGTTGGGCTTCGTCATCGGCACGTTCGTGCTCTCGCACTACGTCCCAGCACACGTACGGCTCCGGCTGATCGGCCCGCTCGCCGCCGCGTCAGCCGCCGTGCTCATCGCGTTCGTGACGGAGCCGACGATGCCCTTCGCCCTCGCATTGCTGGCGCTGTCAGGCGCGACCGGGGCTTACATCATCACCGTGATCGCGACCGTGAACACCTCGGTGCCCAACGGAATGCGAGGTTCCGTGATCGGCGTCAGCCACGCGAGCCTCCGTGTCGTGCAGGGACTCGGCGTCGCGCTCGGCGGCGCCATCGCGGAATGGCTCGGTTCCGCCTCGCACACCGTCACCGCGGCAGGAGTGCTTGGCCTGGCGCTTGCGGTGCCGCTCGCGGTCAGCTGGTGGCGGCTCAGCAAGACGCCTTGGCGCGATCCTGCAACCTGACGCTCATCGGTTGCGTCATTCGAATAGACGTCACCATGCACGGTCGGTCATCTGACACACCTCCAGAAAAGGATTGCTAGTTGTTGAGAACGATTCCTACCAAGCCCTGTCAGACATTCCATTACTCCTAGTAACTACGAGAACTGATTGCCATCGCATACGGTCACCACGCACGATCCGACATCCGGATTCACCTCCTCTGTCAGGTCGGCACACCGGCAGGCTGAAACGATTTCACCACTCCTGCCCGCCAACGTGTGAACATAATAGGATTTAACCGTTGTACACAGATACCCTTGCGGTCCCCAGAGTCGAAGGGCCGGTAGGGCAAGACCGTATGAACACGCCGCATGAGACAGTAGGTGCTGCATGACAGGGCGTGTGGCGCCGCATGGCAGCCGCGCGGTACGTCCAGCCAAGGAGCATCGCGCCGGACGGGGCGCGGCCATCAAAGCCACCAATCCCAGGAACTGGGAGCTGTGGGCACACCGGCCGAGGGTGCTCGTTTTCCTCGCCGTGTGGGAACCGCTGACGCTGGCGCTGGTGGCGTGGGCGATCGCTGTCGCGAAACCGACGACCGGCATCGACTGGGTACGGTTCGGCATCCTTGCCGCCTGCGCGACGGCCCATATCCAACTGACCCGCAGGCAAGAGGAGCGGAGGCGGAATCGCCTGGCGACGGTCTTCATCGACCTCACCGGGATCTGGATATTTCCTGCTGCGCTATTGCTGCCGATGGGGCTCACCCTACTGCTCATCGTTCTCGTCGGCGCACAACGGTGGTTCAATTGGCGACGCCCGCCGCACCGATTCGTGTTCACATCCTTCACAACGGCGGCTGCCGCCGCGGTCGCACACTGGCTCTTTCGCCTACTCGATCCGACAGGGCTCGTCGCATTACAAGACCACAATTCGGTGTCCGAGTTCGGATATCTCCTCGTGGCGGGGGTCGTGTACGCGACCATTCAGGCGCTGGGCACCGCGGCGGTACTGGCGTTGAGCAGCTCCACGCGGCCGACACCGCGCACGATGTTCGGCACGACGACGGACAACCTGCTCGACGCGGGCACCGTTGGCGTCGGTGCCATCAACGCCATTCTGCTGGTGTACCTCCCGCCAGCGATCGTCGTGCTGGTCCTGGTGAGCGTGCTCGGGAACCGGCTGGCCGAGATCAGCCAGCTCCAAGACGACGCCCAGACGGACGCGAAGACCGGGTTGCTGAACATGCGCGGCTGGTCGGAGGCCGCCGCGAGGGCATTCGAACGGGCGCAGCGAGCGGGCGACAACCTGGCGCTGCTCATGATCGACCTCGACTACTTCAAGTGGATCAATGACACCTACGGTCATCCGGCAGGCGACGAGGTCATCCTCACGGTGGGCAGGCGCCTCCAGAAGATCGTGCGGCCGGCCGACCTCGTCGGCAGGTTCGGCGGTGAGGAATTCGTCGTCCTGTTGCTCGACACCGAGCTCTCGGCTGCGGATCGTGCGGCCGAGCGGGTACGTACCGCGATCGCGGAACTGGAGATCAGGACGACGGGACGGCGCGGCGCGGCAACGACCATCACGGACCGAACCACATCGGTCGGTGTCGCCGTCTATCCCGACCACGGAAGCACATTGGACGAGCTGCTGCACGCAGCGGACGCCGCGGTGTACGAGGCGAAGGAAAACGGCCGCAACCAGGTACGATTCGCCGTCACACCGAGCCAGCCCGATAACGTGGAACACGTCCGGGATGGTGCGGACGAGGCCGACTCGGCCGCCGCTGACCGGATCGCGGAGTAGCTCCCGGAACACCCTGGTCTCCGCTGATGAGACGCGGGGCACACAACAGTGACTTCACCCCAACGCCGTAACCTGTGGCTGATGGCCGGGGGTGGCTCGTGACTCTCCCACGCTTTCGGGAGGCAACCTGGCCTGGCTCGACTCGCGTCATCTCACGCGAGCGACTGACGACGCACACGGACTGGGGACCGAAGGGAGCAGTCAGGTGGAGCAACGGCCACGGCCCGGCGATGGTCACCATGGACCAGACCGCCCGCCGCGACCGAGCCGCACCCCGCAACCGCTCCCGGCACGCCCCCAGCAGCCACGCCGCCAGCCACCGCCAGCCCGCCAGGGCGGCGCGCCACAGGGCTCCGGTCCCACCAGCAGGCGCCGCGCCAGCCCGCCGCCGGCCGAACCGGGCTCACGACGCCCCTCGGCGAGCAGGTCGGGCTCTGGGCCACCGGGGAGACCCAGTGCCCGACCCGGCGGAGCGGGCCGCACCCCACCGCCGCACCCCCCGCACGGGCCTGCGGGCGGCGAGCACCCCTCGTGGCGTGACCGGCGCAAGCTGCCACTGCTCGCGACCAAGGTGGCGCTGTCGCTGGTGTCACTGCTGGTCATCGGGCTCACCGGCTACTCGTGGGCCGCGGTCGAAGGCTTTCTGGAGGGCGTCGTCTCCGTCGACGTGCTCAGCAAGGGCGCGGGTGGCCACAACCCGGCCGACGGGTCGCGCGACATCCTGCTCGTCGGCATGGACAGCAGGACGGACGCGAAGGGCAACCCACTGCCGCAAGAGCTGCTGCAAAAGCTCAACGCAGGTACCGCAGACGGCGAGCTCAACACCGACACGCTGATCCTGCTCCACATCCCGAACGACGGCAGCAAGGCCGTCGCGATCTCGATGCCACGGGACTCCTATGTCCAGATTCCCGGCTACGGCAAGCACAAGATCAACTCCGCCTACGGGTACGGCAAGTTCGC
Source organism: Actinophytocola sp. (assembly GCA_009377385.1). Classification (GTDB taxonomy): domain Bacteria; phylum Actinomycetota; class Actinomycetes; order Mycobacteriales; family Pseudonocardiaceae; genus Haloechinothrix_A. The sequence goes on along the minus strand of WHUD01000112.1, from coordinate 5,123 downwards.
CAAGGAGGAGGAGCTCAAGAACTCGGGTGTGACCGATCCCAAGGAACTCGACGTGCGGTCGAACGAGGCAGGCGCGAAGACGCTGATCGAAACCGTCGAGACGCTGACCGGCCGCACCATCGACAACTACGCCTCGGTGAACCTGCTCGGCTTCTACGAGATCACCAAGGCGGTCGGCGGCGTCGACGTCTGCCTCAAGAACCCCGTGAACGACCCCTACTCCGGCGCCAACTTCCCCGCAGGCAAGCAGACGATCGCAGGCGCCAAGGCGCTGGCGTTCGTTCGGCAGCGGCACGGCCTGCCCCTGGGTGACGTCGACCGCGTCGTGCGTCAGCAGGTCTTCATGGCAGGCCTCGCCCGCAAGACAATCTCGGCCGGCGTGCTGGCCAACCCGCAGAAGTTCGGGAACCTCAAGGGGGCGATCGAGAAGTCGGTCGTGCTCAACGAGGGCTGGGACATCGTCGACTTCGCCAACCAGATGAGCGATCTCACCGGTGGCCAGATCCAGTTCCACACCATCCCGATCGGCAACATCGGCCTTGACACCCCGGACGGCTCGGCCGTCGAGGTCGACCCATGGCAGGTCCAGCAGTTCATCGAGGGCCTTTCCGGCAGCGTCGGCGGTACTGAGCAGCTCACAGCGGCGGACAAGGCGGCCAACGGCAAGATCGCCGTCACCGTGCTGAACGCCGCTGGCGTGACCGGAATGGCGGGCGACGTCTCGGGGCAGCTTGCGCAGGCAGGGTTCAGGAAGGGCCAGGTCGGCAACGCCGCGCCGAGCGAGACGACGGTCGTCCGCCACGCTCCAGGCGAGGCGGACGCCGCGCGCAGGGTCGCGTCCGCGCTGGAGGGGCCTACGCAGATCGAGGAAGACGGCACGCTGGCCACGGGAACGGTGACCGTTGTGCTCGGCGCCGACTTCCCGCCGCCGGAGTCCGGCGGGGGTTCGCAGTCCGGCGCGAAGCAAGCTAGCCTGAAACAGGGCAAAAAGGCCGATGACGACACGATCACCGCCGACGGAGTCACCTGTGTGAACTAGCTCGCGCAACTATTCTGGCCTCATTCGCGTCAGGATTCCGCACCGACTGGCTTTCACCTAGTGAGGTGGGGTCGCCATGCGCCCTCACCGACGCACCGCTGAACCGGTGCTAGCCACGTGGTTCGAGCTGAGGGATGAGACCAGTGCACCTGGACAGCGAGCACTACCAGCGATTGTTGGGTAACGAGCTGCGTACGCTGCGTAAGAGTCGCGGCTGGACGCGGAAACAGCTGAACGCGCGGCTGCAGAGCACGATCTCGCTGCAGACGCTTGCCACCTACGAGCACGGCACGCGGCAGTGCTCGGTCGTCCGGTTCGCCGAGATCTGCCTCGCGATGGACGAGAAGCCGCACGACGTGCTCGCGCGGGTGGACCGCAGGCTGTTCACGACGGCATCGGACGAGATCAGGGTCGACCTCGCCCGGATCGCCGAATCCACCGAGCCGACGCTGTCCCCGCTGCGCCGCTGGGCCGCCGACCGGCTGCAGGAGGCCGATCCGGCAAGCAGCGAGGTCACACTGACCACGGCAGCCGTCGAGCGGATGGCAGAGCTGTGCGGGACGACGTCGGGCGACCTGCTTGCGCTGCTGCGCGACTACGCCGGGGAGCGCTCGGGCAACGGCGCCACCAGCGACCCCAGCGACGGCCCCCCGGACGGCTCAGCAGGCTTTGGCGACCGCAACGGCGGCTCGTACTCGCCGCGCTGATTGACGCTTTCAGCGCACGGCGCTGCCGGACATCGCAGCCGACCGCCCTGCCGACCGCCTGCCGACCAGCTCATAGTCGCTGGCGTCCACCTTCCGCGTCTCCAGCCAGTATTTCCAGGTGAACCCCGGCCACAGCGTGCGGTTGACGCCCTTGGCGTCGAGGTACCAACTGGTGCAGCCGCCGGTGCTCCAGACACCCTTGGCCAGCTTGTCCTGGATGTCGCGCTGGAACTCGTCCTGCGCGTCCGCGCGCACCCGCAGCGCCCGCGCGTCGGAGCGTTCGACGTGGTTGATCGCATCGATGACGTACCGGGCCTGGGACTCGATCATGAACACCACGGACATGTGGCCGAGCCCGGTGTTCGGACCGAGCAGGAAGAACAGGTTCGGAAAGCCCTCGACCGTGATGCCCTTGTGCGTCCGCATGCCCTCTGTTGACCACTCGGTCGACAGGTCGCGGCCGTTCTCGCCGGTGATGTCGAGGTAGTCGAAGGCGTCGGTGACGTGGAAACCGGTGCCGTAGATGATCGCGTCGACCTCGTGCTCAACACCGGTCGCGTCGACGACGCTGTGCTCGCGCACCTCGGCGATGCCTTCTGTGACGACGTCGACGTTCTCCCTGGCCAGCGCTGGGTAGTAGTCGTTGGCCTGGAGCACCCGCTTGCAGCCCATCCGGTAGTCAGGCGTGAGCTTTCGGCGCAGCTCGGGGTCCTTGATCGCCTTGTTGATCTGACGACGGCACACCCGCTCCCCCGCCTTCATGATCGCCGGGTGGCCGTTGAAGCCGATCGCGCGGGACTCGAGGAACCAGTACAGCGCGCCGCGCACCGCCCGCTGCGCGGCGGGGACGCGGCGGAACAGCGCCTTGGCCCAGCGCGGCACCTCGTGGTCCGGCTTCGGCATCACCCACGGCGGGGTGCGCTGGAACAGCGTCAGCCGCCGCACCTCGGGCGCGATCTGCGGCACGAACTGGATCGCGCTGGCACCCGTTCCGACGACAGCGACGCGCTTGCCGTGCAGGTCGTAGTCGTGGTTCCAGTCGGCAGAGTGGAAATGCTCGCCCTGGAAGGTCTCGATGCCGCTGAGCTTCGGGACGTTGGGAATGTGCAGCGCGCCGACACCGGAGACGAGGTAGCGGCCGACGAAGGTCTCGCCGTTGGTGCCGGTCACGGTCCAGGTGGCGTCGGACTCGTTCCACGTCGCGCCCGCCATCTCGACGCCGAACCGGATGAACTTGCGCAGGCCGTACTTGTCGGCGACACCCTTGAGGTAGTCGAAGATCTCCGGCTGCCCGGAGAACGCCCGCGACCAGTTCGGGTTCTGCTCGTAGGAGAACGAGTACATGTGCGACTGGATGTCGCAGGCGCACCCCGGATATGTGTTGTCGCGCCATGTGCCGCCGACCTCGTGCGCCTTCTCAAGGATGACGAAGTCGTCGCGGCCGTCCTTGAGCAGTTGGATGGCCATGCCGAGACCCGAGAAGCCGGTGCCGACGATCACGATCGTCGCCTGTTCCATGGTTCCGGTGCTGCTCATTCCGCCCCACTCCTTGCGTCGGTCGTTCCCCTCTACTCTTACCTTACTATCAGTAGGTTACTTCCGGTAGAGTATGTGATGTGACCGCCATCAACAAGCAATCACCCAGTGGACCACCGGCTCGTCGCAAGCGCATGCCGAGGGCGGAGCGGGAACGGCAGATGATCGACGTCGCGGTCACCACGTTCGCCGAGCGCGGCTACGTCGCGACGTCGATGGACGACATCGCAGAGCGCGTCGGCGTGTCCAAGCCGATGCTCTACGAGTACTTCCACTCGAAAGAGGGGTTGCTGCTCGCGGCGATCCGGGAGGCGCGCACCGCGCTGCGACAGGCGACCGAGCGCGCGGTGACCGGCGCGACCACCGGCAAAGAGGTGCTGGAACGCGGTCTGCTCGCGTACTTCCGGTTCATGGCCGAGCGCCAGGACGCCTGGTCGCTGCTACGGCACGAGCTGTCGTTCCTCGGCCCGACGGCCTCAGAGGAGGTGGAAGCCATCCGGCAGCAGCAGACCGACTTCAACACGCTGCTGATGCGCGCGCACCTGTCCGGCGCCGCAGAGGAGGAGGTGGAGGCGGCGGCCGAGATCCTCGTCGGCGCGTGTGAGCGGATGGCGGTCTGGTACGAGCGGCACGAGCACGCCACCCCGGAACTGGCCACCCAGTACACGATGAACATCATCTGGCACGGGATGGCGTCCTGGCAGGAGCCGGACCGGGGCGCACCAACGCACTGACCCGCTTCGTAACCCCCACTACTAGACAAGTCGCAGCGATTGTCGTAGCGACACTCCTCCGTTCGGGTCAATTTCGTGGTGCTCATCGGTCTAAACCGTGACGATCGACATCAGGAGTCGCACGCAGCAGGGTCACACGGTCACACTGCGAATCCGGGCACCAGCCTGTGAGGCGCGGTGATCGACGTCCAAAGAGCGAGAGGGATGAACACGGTGGATCCGATTACGGCAACCTATGTCCACGACGACGCCGACTGGACGATCACGGTCTCCGGTCCCGGCAAGGAACTCACCGACCGCGCGCCAGGCATCATCGCGGCACGGGATCGCGCGGATCAGCTCGTCGAGAAGGTTGCCCCGGAGCACGGCGGCAGGACGGTGGTGCACCTGCTCAACGGCAGCGCGTTCGACTTCACCGCCGCCTACATCGAGGCGCGGCTGACGACGCCCAGCACGCAGCCCGCGAGCGCACCCAAGGCCGCCGCCACCACCACGCGCAAGGCCACGAGTGCGCGCAAGGAGGCCAGCGCACGCAAGGCGGCCACGGCGAGCGCAGAGGCCCCTGTCGACGACGCGGACGCCAGCAAGCACGAGGAGGCTGCGGTCGCGACCGCTGGCAGCGTCGGCTGAGCCGGGGCGTCAGCGCAGCAGCTTGCGCAGCAGCAACAGCACGATCAGCACCGCGACGGCGATGAGGGGGTACTTGACCTTCGGCTCGTCGAAGGTGTTCTTCGCGGTGGTCTTGGCGTCGTCGGCGAGCCGCTTCGGGCTCACCCGGACGCTGAGCTGGTCGATGTTCGACGCCAGCGCGTCCCGGTGCTTTTCGATGTCTCGCTTGATGGCTTCCTGATCGCGAACCACGGATCCTCCTCCATTCCTGGCGGGGTGACCGGCCAACGCTGCTGCCGCCAGGCCATAACGGTAGATCACGGCGGCGCTCGGCCCCGCACAGGCCACGCCGAGACGGGTCACGCCGTCACCGCCCGGACACAGCGGTTACGCTCATTGTCATCACGGGGTCCGTAGCCCAATTGGCAGAGGCACACGGTTTAGGTCCGTGCCAGTGTGGGTTCGAGTCCCACCGGACCCACAACCAGGCGCTCGGCG
>WHUD01000111.1 GCA_009377385.1 Actinophytocola sp. | reverse complement strand
GGCAACACCTCGGTGATCCTCGGGGTCTTGCGCGCCCACGGCGGCAGAATCGCCGAACAGAACCGTTGACGCTCGCCAGTGGCGCCATCGACGCGCTTGTCGTTCACGCGCGGCGCGGTGACCTCGATCGCCCCAGCGCTGGTCAGCACCTCCCGCGACTGATGCGAGCCGTTACGGACCACCAGCCGGTGACCGTTGGCGTCGCGCTCGTCGGCGAACCGGGCAATGTAGGCATCCACCTCGGCCTGCAGCGCCTCGGCCAACATCCGGCGGGCGCCGTCGCGCACGATCTCATCGATCAACGACCCGCCGCCCGCTCCGCCGGTCGCGTTGGACTCGCTATCGTCATGGACTACCTTGAGCATGGGCGTACCTTCCCGAACCAGCGCGCCAACGCCGGTCCTGATCAGAACTACTTGTCTTCCAGATCATCCTCGGGAAGGTGCGCCCCTTCACGTCACCTCGCCGAGAACCATCCACAGACCTCCGATCTTGCTAATTGTCAAGCGGCGGCGGCCAGCGTTGGCGTGTCGATCGGGTTGGGGAAGGCCTTCGCTTCGTCGTAGGTCTGTCCGGTTTGCAGGCAGTGGTAGAGCTGGCCGAGGAGCCGGTTGAACAGGTTGCGCAGCGCAGCCGCGTGTCGGTCGCCGTGCTCTCGGCGGCGGCGATAGTGGGCTTTGGCCGGCGCAGCGTGGGTGGCGGCGATGAACGCCCAGAGCCAGCCGGCCGCGGCGAGGCGGTCGTTCTTCACGCGCCGCCAAGTGATCGAGATCGACCGGCCCGAGGCACGGGTGATGGGTGCCGAGCCTGCATAAGCCTTCAGCGCTCGGGCGTCGGCGAAGCGGGCGCGGTCGTCGCCGATCTCGGCGAGCACTCGTGCGCCGGTGGCATCGGCCAGGCCGGGGAAGCTCGTGATGATGGCGTAGTCGGGGTGCTGGGCGAACGCCGCAGCGGTCTGTTCGGCAAGCTCGTCGACGTTGGTGCACTCGGCATTGAGCGTGGCCAGCAGTGCCAGCGCCTGGCGCCCCATAGCCTGCTCGACGAGTTCGGGCTGGTGCAGCTGGGGTTGTCTCAGCGCGGCGTGTAGCTCGGTAGCGGTGGCCTCGATGCGGCGTTTGCGTCCGGCTCGGCGCAGCGCCGTGGCGATCCGGGCCTTCGACAGCTTCGCTGCTGCGGTCGGGGTCGGCGCCACCGCGAGGACCGCGCGGGCCTCTGCTGTGGCAAGCGCACTGCCGGTCTTGGCGGCGAACGCGGCGAGAAAGACGGGGAAGTACTCGCGCAGTAGCGAGCGCAGCTCGTTGGATGCCTTGGTGCGCCGCCAGGTCGCGTCTTGCTGTGCGCGGGCCAGCACCGCGATGGCCTGCGCGAGTTCGCTGTCGGCCGGCAATGTGCGGTGGGCGTGGGCATCGGTGCGCAGGATGTTCGCCAACGTCATAGCGTCGGCGTGGTCGGACTTGCTGCGGCTGACCGTGTGCCTCTCCCGGTAACGCGCCACAGCCATCGGATTGATCGCATACACCGGCCGACCGGTGGCCCGCAGCCCGGCGACCAGCAGCCCGCGGGACGTCTCGATCGCGACCGGAATCGGGTCGGCGGCGGTGTCGCCGGCCTCGGCCAGCAGGCCGATGAGCTCAGCCAGCCCGCCGGGGTCATCGGCGATGCGCTTCTTGGCGACCAACGCGCCGTCCTGATCGACCAGAGCGATGTCGTGATGCCCTTCAGCCCAGTCGACTCCGCAGAACACTGCCATGTGCACAACCTCCTGAAATTCGACGTCTCCACTGGTCAGAAACCCTGACGAGAACGCGCAGCGCCCTAATGACGAGGCTCGATGGCCTTCCCTCCGATGAGCTGTTCGCGATCCCAGCAACCCACATGGAGCCGGTCTGCGCGTTCAGAGCTCACAGGCTCCCGGTTATCGAGACTTGACCATGCGGGCGGGCTCGAACCACGATCAACAATCTGTCCCCGGAATGCGGTGATGATGGCTCGACACGCCCAACGACTGCCCGGTTATGCCGGATCACCACCACCGTCGCCGCCCGTGACGCGGTCGGTCTGTAACCGAGGCCTCGGGGCCTTGGCACTTCCAGACCTGAGCACGGACGACGCCGGGGAACGGCCCCAGCCCGACCACTCCGCCAGCCTGTGGAGAGGGCTCACCAAATCCCAGGTTCTGACCAGACGTTCATGATCGAAACCGGGGCCGTTCGCGACTCATTAGGTTCTGATCATTGCTCGTGACTTCAACCAGTCGCTCGCTGCGGGCTACCGGGCGTTCACCGCCGCGCGGTGGAGTGAGGGTCACCCAGACGAGCGAAAGGGCGACCATGCGTACCAGTCCGTCCAAGAGCAGTGCAGGCATGTTGAGCCGGCGCGGGTTCGTCACGGGTGTCGGCGCCGGCGCGGTGCTCCTCGGCACCGGGGCTCTGCCCACCGCCGCTTCGGCCCGGCCGGTTCGAGGGGACTATCCCTTCCGGCTCGGTGTCGCCTCCGGCGATCCGCTGCCGGACTCCGTGGTGTTGTGGACCCGCCTTGCGGTGGACCCGCTGGCGGCGGACGGCTCCGGCGGCATGCGGCGGCGTCGCTACCCGGTGCGCTGGGAGGTGGCCGAGGACGAGAGGTTCCGCCGGGTTGTGAAGCGGGGTGTGGCGACCACCTCTCCGGAACTGGGGCACTCGGTACATCCAGAGGTGTGGGGACTTCGACCTGACCGGGAGTAGTACTGCCGGTTCAGGGTCGGTTCGGAGATCAGCCCGGTGGGGCGCACCAAGACCGGGCCGACGTACGGCGCGCGGGTCGGCGCCGTATCGTTCGCGTTCGCGAGCTGCCAGAACTACACGCACGGCCACTACACGGCGCTCGGTCACCTGGCTGACGACGACGTGGACGTCGCCTTCCATCTCGGTGACTACATCTATGAGAGCGGTGCGACGGGCGGGATCGGGCGTGCCCACCATCCGGCGAAGGAGATCGTCTCGCTCGCCGATTACCGGGTCCGCTACGGCCAGTACAAGAGCGACCCGCACCTCCAGGCCGCGCACGCTTCGGTGGCGTGGGTCGTGGTGCCGGACGACCACGAAGTGGACAACAACTGGGCCGACGAGATTCCCGAGGAGTCCAGCATCACACAGGGCGATGCGTTCCTCGCCCGTCGCGCGGCAGCGCTGCAGGCGTACTACGAGAACCTGCCGCTGCGCGCCTCGGCGATGCCGGACGGCCTGGACATGCAGCTGTACCGGCGGCTCTCCTACGGAAACCTGATCGACTTCAACATGCTCGACACCCGGCAGTACCGTGACGACCAGGCCGCCGGCGACGGGTGGGCGACGGCGTACCCCGATGCGGCCGTGGATCCCAGCCGGACCATGATGGGCTGGGAGCAGGAGCGGTGGCTGCTCGACGGCTTCGCCCGGTCGCGGGCCAGATGGCAGGTGCTAGGGAACCAGGCGTCGATGGCCGAGACCGACAAGGTCCCCCGGCCCGCCAAGGAGGTCCACATGGACCCGTGGGACGGCTACATCGCAAACCGGAACCGGATACTTCAGGGCGCCCGGGATCGCAATGTCGACAACCTGGTGGTGATCACCGGCGACCGGCACAAGAACTGCGCGAGCGACCTGCTCCTCGACTACGACGACCCGGACTCCGCCGTCGTCGGCAGCGAGTTCGTGGGCACCTCGGCCAGCAGTCTCGGCGACGGCGGTGACATGCACGGCGGCCGCGACAACCCGCTCGACGACGGCGAGGTAATCCTGGCGGCCAACCCGCACATGAAGTTCTTCAACGCCCAGCGCGGCTACGTGCGCTGCCACGTCACGCCGAGCGAGTGGCGCACCGACTTCCGGGTGCTTCCCTACGTCACCAAGCCGGGTGCGCCGATCAGCACCCGTGCGACCTACGTCGTGGAGAACGGTGTCCCGGGCGTCCAACGCGACAGGTAGCTCCGTGGAGACTCAGCCCGGTGCCGCCTCGGGTGGCTACGCGGCGCCGGGTTCGATGACGACCTTGCCGAGCGCGGCTCGCTCGTCCAGTTGCGCGACGGCCTCTCCCGCGCGCGAGAGTGGGTACCTCGCGCTGATCGGCGGGTCGACGACGCCCGAGTCCAAGTACGGGAGGAGCGTGTCCCACTCCTTGCGCAGGTACCCGTCGCGCGACAGCGCGTAGGCGCCCCAACCGACACCACGCACGTCAATGTTGTTCAGCAGCAACCGGTTTACCTTGACGGTGGGGATCTCACCGCCGGTGAACCCGATCACCAGCAGCCGTCCCAACGGCGCCAGGCTACGCAACGAGTCGGTGAAGCGGTCACCGCCGACCGGGTCGACGACCATGTCGACACCCCTGCCGCCGGTCAGCTCCGCGACTTTGTCCTTGAAGCCCTCGGCGAGCACGGCCTCGTGTGAACCCACCCCGGTGACGAACTCGGCTTTGTCCGCCGTCGAGACCACCGAGATCACCCGCGCGTCCATTGCCTTCGCGAGTTGAATCGTCGCCGTGCCGATACCGCCGGCGGCGCCCTGCACGAGCACCGTTTCACCCTTGTCCAACTGCCCGCGGGTGAGCAGCGCGAAGGTCATCGTCAGGTAGTTCATCGGCAAGCACGCGCCGGCGGCGAAATCCATCGCATCCGGCAGCGGGAACACGTACTGCGCGGGCACCGCGGCCAGCCCGGCGAACGCGCCGGTGACGCTGCTGGCCGCCACCCGGTCGCCGGGCGTGAACTCCGAGTCCGGCGGTGCCTGCACCACGACGCCGGCGAGCTCCCCGCCGAGCGTGAACGGAAGCTCCGGCTTGTACTGGTACATGCCCTTGGTCAGCAGCAGATCCGGAAAGTTCACGCCGGCCGTTTTCACCTCGATCAGCACATCACCGGGCGCGGGCACCGGATCCGGCGTTTCGAGGACCTCCAACGACGTCGGCCCGTCGGTCCGCGTGACCCTCGTTGCGTACATACCTTGCTCCCTTCGCGGTCTACCTAACCCGGTGCATGGAGGTATTTCGGATTGGCTACCAGCACCCTGTCCGTCGTCATCGCCCGCACGGCGGCGACCAGGGCCGCCGAGCCGGTATCCAATGCGCCCGAGCGGATCCGCCGGGTGAGCTCGCGCTCATCGCGACACCCCAACGCCGCCAGGTGCTCTCGATGCCGGCTGCGTTGCTCGTCGCCGATTCGCAGCTCGCGCCTGGCGATCGTGAGCGCGTTCGCCGCCACTTTGGCGAGATACCGTGACCGCCCATCATCGGTCGGCACCGCCTCGTCGAGGAAGCCCGCGACCGCGTCGAGCAGTTCGTCGACCGTGGGCCGTCCATGCACTCCCGGCTCCGTTGTTGCTAGCGTGATCGGATCGTCGACGAGGGCGGGCTCGGTCAAGCCCAGCGCCAGCAACGCATCGTGCTCGGCCTCGGCGCTGCGCCGCCCCAGCACGGCGAGCTCCACCGACGGCTCCGCCCCGGACAGGTGCCGCTGCGCCTGCGCCCGGCAGATCACCGCCCAGTGCACCGCCGCGAAGACCTCCCACCAGTGCACTGCGGCGGGATCGGGCCGCTGCCCCGCGACCTGGGCGTAACCGTCGAATAGCTCCTCGCGTTCCCCGAATCCTCCCACCGCGGGCTTCGCCCCGAATCGCCACACCTTCGCGCACATCCAGCCCAGATCCTCGCGTGGATCGCCGATATGCGCGAGTTCCCAGTCGAGCACGGCCCGCACGCCGTCCTGCCCGATCAGCAGATTGCCGTTGCGAAAGTCGCCGTGCACCAGGGACTGGGGGACCGGTGCGGGCCGATGCTCCGCCAGCCACCGCATCGCGAGCTCGAGAGCCGGGCTCGGCTCGTCGAATGTGTCGTACCAATCACGTAACCAGCTCAACCGGTCCTGATAGGACGGCACGGCGAGTACGTGCCGCACGGCGATGGCGTGTATCCGGGCGAGGATCTGCCCGAACTCACGTGCCAGCAGGGGCCGCACATCCGCCCACCGCTCGTCCCGCAACAGGCGTTGCGGAAGCGTTTCCCCCACCAAGCGTTCCATGAGCAGGTACGGGCTGCCGATCGCGTCCGACCCGTCCCCGGTCGCGAGCAGTTCCGGGACGGGCACCCCGGCCTCGACGGCCGCGCGGAAGCACTCCGCCTCACGCGCCATCCCGTCCGGGTTGGGCACCGCGGGCGGGTCGCGGCGCAGGATGTAGCCGCGCCCACCCGCGTCGAACGACCACGTCTGCCTGCTCGATCCGGCGGACAGCTGATACAGCCCGGTCACCTCGGCCTGCACGATCTCCGCGAGTGCCTCGGCCAGGGTCACGGTCGATACCCAACGGCGTCCAGGGCTGTCGCGCAATACCGCTCGACGATCGCGTCGCCGTCCAACGAACCGTCCGGGTGGTACCACGCCGCCACGGCCGTGCACGCCGAGGTCACCACCCGTGCCGCGTCCTCCGGGAACCTGGTGTGAAACACGCCGCGCCGCACGCCGTCGCGCACCACCCGCTCGAAGATCCGTTGCTGCACATCACGTTTGGTCACGATCAGCGCGCGTGCCACCGGCTGTAGCGAGCGCAGCTCGCTGTTGCCCAGCAAGCTTTCCCGCTGCGAGCTCAGGTGCACCCGCACGTGCGCGCCGACGATCGCGGTCAGCCGGTCTGCCGGATCGTCGCCCGCGGCGTCGAGTGCCTCCTCGGTGGCCGCGATCAGTACGTCCATTCCTCGATCGAGGATCGTGGTCAGCAGGTCGTGCTTGGAGCTGAAGTGGTGATAGAGGATCGCCGAGCTCGTACCGGCCGCAGCGGCGATGTTGCGCACCGAGGTGCCGTGATACCCGTGCACCGCCATGATCTCGACCGCGGCCGAGATCAGAGCGGCGGCAGTGGGCTCGTCGCCGGCAAGCACCACCGTGGTTGACGGCGGCCGACGGCTGGCTGATGACTTCTCGGCGCTGACCATGATCCCACCATACCTCCGTTAAACTATCGTATAACCCACTATTGACGGTGCACTTCAGCGACCTTATCCTTAGTTGAACGCTCGTTCGACGAGGAAACGACGTGGCGCCGGCGGAGGTGCGGAAGATGCCTGGTCCCTACTCGGGGCTCCGCGTGTTCGACCTCAGCCATGTGATCGCGGGACCCTTTTGCACGCGGATGCTCGCCGACATGGGCGCCGAGGTGATCCGGGTGGAGCAGCCCACCGGCGATCTGATGCGGGCGCTACCGGTACGGGTCGGTGCGCCCGAGGACCACCTCTCCAGCGCGTATGTCCAGTACAACAACGGCAAGCGCTCGGTCGGCCTGAACCTCAAGGCCGAGCGAGGGCGTGAGCTTGCCCTCGAGCTCGCGGACTGGGCCGACGTCGTGGTGGAGAACTTCGCACCCGGTGTGCTGGCCGACCTCGGGCTCGGCTGGGACGTCCTGCACGAGCGCGACCCACGCACGATCCTGTGTTCGCTGTCCACCTTTGGCGCGACCGGCCCCTACTCGCACCTGTCCGGCTTCGGGCTGGTCGCCGAGGCCTACTCCGGGCTGATGTCGCTGACCGGAACCGACGGCGGGACACCCATGCACTTCGGCACCGCACTGGCCGACGTCAACTCCGGAGTGCACGCGCTGGCCGCGATGGGCGCCGCGTTGCATCACCGGAGCAGCACGGGTACCGGCACGCACATCGATATCTCCGCGTTCGACGCACTGTTCGCGATGATCGACCAGCAGCCCGCGGCCGGCGCTTTCACCGCGGGCGAGGCGGTGCGCGGGAAGTACGGCAACCGGCACACCACGAGCGTGCCGTCCGGAGTGGCGACCTGCGCCGACGGCAGCCATGTCGCCTACGGGATGAGCGGAGACGTGTTCTTCCAGCGACTGGTGACCGCCATGGACGCACCCGATCTGCTGGATTCCTACGGCACTGTCGCGTCCCGTGTGGACAATCCGGGACCGCTCTACGACCGCATCGAAGCCTGGGCCGCTACCTGGGCCACCGCCGACGCGCTCGTGGAACATCTGGTGGCACACGGGTTGTCCGCCGCACGGGTGCGCGGGGTACGGGAGAACCTCGACGATATTCACCTGCGCGCCAGGGGAACGCTCAGCCCGGTCGAGTTCTCCGGGCACGGAGAGGTATGGCTGCAGACCGCGCCGTTTCGCTTCTCCGACGCACAAGTACGGCCCGGCAAGGCAGCCAGTGCCATCGCCGCGGATACCGCGCGGGTACTCACCGATGTGCTCGGCCTCGACGACGCCGCGGTGGCCGAGCTCTACGACCACGGCGTCGTCCATGGGGGCCGCACATGACCGTGACCCTCGAGAAGTCCGACGACGGGCACATCGCCACGCTCCGGTTCGCCGGCGATCACCCGATGAACGTCTTCACCGCCGAGACGCTGGAGCATCTGCTGGCCTCCGTCCACCAGGTCCGTACCGACCGCACGGTGCGCGTGCTGCTCATTACCGGCACCGACACGGTCTTCTCCGGTGGCGCCGACCTGCGCTACCTCGGCTCGCTGGACCACGCGGCCTACCGGCACTACATCGCCACCGAGTACACGTTGTTCGCCGAGGTGGAGGACCTGCCGCTGATCACGGTCGCGGCGATCGCCGGCCCGTGCGTCGGCAACGCCACCGAGCTCGCGCTGGCGTGTGATTTCCGGATCTGTACGTCGGACGTGCGCATCGGCCTGCCGGAGATGAAGGTCGGTTTCGTCTCGCCGGCCCAGCGATTGACCGCCTACGTCGGCATCGGCAAGACGAAGGAGCTGCTCTACGGTGGCCGCCTGTTGCCCGCCCAGGAAGCGCTGGAGCTCGGCCTGGTCACCACGGTGACCGACGACCTCGCAGCGGAAACCGCACGGGCGGCGCAGCGTTACGCGAGTTACGCGCCCTACGCGTTGGCGTTCACCAAGGCCGGTATCCAGCGCTGCTACGGGCTGGCAGGCGACGGCCGTCGCTTCGACGAGCAGGAGCAGGCAGCCGCGTTCGCGACGTTCACCGGCCCGGACTTCGCGGAGGGGGCCGCCGCCGGGCTCGAAGGGCGGCGGCCCTCGTTCACCTCGCAGCGCGCCGAAGTGGGGGAGCACCGATGATCGTCGATTTCCTCGCGGGAGCGGTCCCGCAGCCCGAGGCGTTCGCGCTGTCGGAGGCCGTGACACTGGGACGCCTGCGCGGTTATGCCGAGCATTTCGGCGGCGGGCTCTCGCCCGCCAGAACCCACGACGAGGTGTCGGCACGCTGGGAAAGCGTGCGCGAGCAGACTCTCGGCCGCGCACCGTCCGAAGAGGACTTCGCCGACATGCTGGCAGCAGGCGGCATCGGCCTGGCCGGGGTGTACACCGAGTCGTTCGGATCTCGGCTCGGCGTGCCCACGGCCGGCAACCAGGTCGTAGCCGACTTCGTGCGGCGTTCGGACAAGGTCGTGGGTTTCGGCGGGATCGACCCGTGGGAGGCCGATGCGGCCAAGAAGGTCGACGAGGCCATCACCGATCTCGGGCTCTCCGGGGTGGTGCTCTCGCCGTTCAAGCAGGGCCTGCTGCCGGACGATCCGCGGATGGCCCGGGTTTACGGCCGCTGTGAGGCGCTCGGTGTGCCGGTGCTGTTGCACACCGGCGTGAACTGGTCGCTCGACGCGGCCTACGACGTCGGGCATCCACGCTACATCGACGCGGTCGTCTCGGCGTTTCCCGACCTCAAACTCGTGGCACTGCACGCCGGGTGGCCGTGGGTCGAGGACATGATGATGGTGACGTGGCGGCACGACAACGTCTATGTCGACCTTTCCGCGCACCGCCCATGCACCTTCACCCGCCCGTACTCCGGATGGGAACGGTTGCTGCAGCTCGGTAACCGGCAGCTCGCCGACCGCGTGCTGTTCGCGTCCACCTGGACGTTGCTCGGCGTATCACCGGCGGAGCTGGTCGGCGAAGTGCGCGACCTTCCGCTCAAGGACGACGTCATGGACAAGTGGTTGGGCACGAACGCGTTGCGCCTCCTAGGAAGGGTCTAGCCATGCTCGTCTCGGATATCGTCGCGAACAATGCCCGCGTGCGCGGCGGTTGTGTCGCACTGGTGGTCGGCGAGCGGGAGATCAGCTATCGGCAGCTGGCGGAGCTGATCGAGCAGACCGCGGGGGCGCTCGCCGGCCGCGGCATCGGCTACGGCGACCGGGTCGCGGTGCTCGCCAAGAACAGCCTCGAATACGTGCAGCTGTACTTCGCGACCGCCGCTCTCGGAACCATCCTGGTGCCGCTCAACTTCTGGCACCGGACATCCGAACATGCCCACACGCTTACCGACTCCGAGCCGGCGCTGCTGTTAGTAGAGGCGCAGTACGACAAGGTGATCGAACCGGCCGCGCAAGGTATTCCGGTGCTGCGAATCCCTGGCCCGGAAAACGACCGCGCGGACTGGGACCGCTTCCTGGACGGTGGAGTAACAGTGCCCGAGGTCGCGGTGAACGAGAACGATCCGCACATGATCCTCTACACCAGCGGGACGACCGGTCGCCCGAAAGGCGCCATGCTGTCGCACCGCAGAACGGTCGACGACGCCTTCGCCATGGCCACCACGTTGCGCGCGCACGACCGCGACGTGTTCATGAACTACTTCCCGCCGTTCCACGTCGGCAACTGGGACCACATGAAGCCGTTCCTGCTCGTGGGCGCCAAGGTGATCCTGCTGCGCGAGTTCGATGTGGACACCGTGTTGCCGCTGCTGGCCCGGCACCGGGTGTCGGTGATTCTCGGTGTACCAACCATGTTGCACGCTCTGATCACGCACACCGACTTCGCCGACACGGATACCTCGTCGGTGCGCTTGCTCTACTACGGTGCCTACGACCCGAGCGGGATCATGGACCGCACCGCCGACGCGTTCGGCGCTCGCGAGGGCCGAATCCAGATGGCCCACACCTATGGCCTGACCGAAGCGGGCCCGTTCGTCACCTGGTGCCCGCCGGCGGATGTGTTCCAGCGGTGGGGCTCCATCGGCCGCGCCATGCCGGGTGTCGACCTCGCGCTGCTCGACGACAACGGCAACGAGGTGCCGCGCGGTGAGCCGGGGGAGATCTGCGTGCGCGGACCGCGGATGATCGGCTACTGGCGCAACGAGGAGGCATCGCGAGAGGCGTTGGCCGGCGGATGGCTGCACACCGGTGATGTCGCGGTGGCCGACGCCGATGGCTTCCTCACCATTGTCGACCGCAAGAAGGACGTGATCCGCTCGGGCGGTCAGAACGTGTGGTCCAAGGAGGTCGAAGACTGCCTGGCACAGCATCCATCGGTCGCCGAAGCGGCCGTGATCGGGCTACCGGACTCGGTCTACGAGGAACAGGTGGTCGCGATCATCGTCCCGTCCGGGCAACCGGAACCGCAGCTGGCCGAGGAGTTGACGACGTTCGTGCGCACCAACCTCGCGGGCTACAACACACCCAAGTCCGTCCATTTCGTGGCGGAGTTCCCGCGCACCGCTGTCGGCAAGATTCAGAAGCACGTGCTGCGCGAGCAATTCGGCAGGGAGGCACGGAAATGACCGAGCGCACCGAAGACGTACGCGCGCTGCTCGACGACCTCGACCGGTTCATTGATCGCGAGATCGTGCCGCTGCAAGAGGAGAACGACAACCAGAGGTTCTTCGACCACCGCAGGGAATGGGCACGCACCGACTTCGACAACGGCGGCCTGCCCCGACCGGAGTGGGAGGAGCTGCTCGCCGAGGCACGGCGGCGCGCCGATGCCGCCGGGTTCTACCGCTACAGCCTGCCCCGCGAACTCGGCGGGCAGGACGGCTCGAACGTGGCGATGGCCGCCGTACGGGAGCACCTCGCCCATCGCGGGCTGGGGCTGCACAACGATTTGCAGAACGAGCACTCGGTGGTCGGTAACCTCGTGTTCGTCCACCTGCTGCACCTGCTCGGCACGCCAGAGCAGCGCGCAGAGTTCGTGGAGCCGGTGATCACGGGCCGGCGCGGGCTCGCGTTCGGCCTTACCGAGCCCGAGCACGGCAGCGACCCCACCTGGCTGGAGACCACGGCGCGACGCGACGGTGGCGACTGGGTGATCAACGGGGTGAAGCGGTGGAACACGGCGGTGCACACCGCCAGCCATGACTTGATCTTCGCGCGCACCTCCGGAGAACCCGGATCGGCCAAGGGGCTCACGGCGTTCCTGGTCCCGACCGACGCGCCGGGCTTCGAGGTGCCCTTCTACTGGTGGACCTTCAATATGCCCAGCGATCACGGCGAGGTGCGGCTCACGGACGTGCGGGTGCCGGATTCGGCGATTCTTGGCGACGAGGGAAAGGCGCTGGACATCGCGCAGACCTTCGTGCACGAGAACCGGATACGGCAGGCCGCCTCTGGTGTTGGTGCCGCGCAGTACTGCATCGACCGTGCCGTGGAGTACGCGACGCGACGCGTGACGTTCGGGCGAGCATTGGCCAGCCGGCAGGCCATCCAGTGGCCATTGGTCGAGTTACACACCGAGGCCGAGCTGGTACGCACGCTCATCGGCAAGACCGCAGCGGAACTCGACGAATGTCACCGGTCGGGCAGGCCCGCGGTGTCCATCGGGCATCGGGTGTCCATGTGCAACTACCGAGGAAATCGACTGGTGTGCGATGCCGCCGATCGCGCCATGCAAGTGCACGGCGGGCTCGGATACAGCAGGCACGAACCGTTCGAACACATTTACCGGCACCACCGCCGGTACCGCATCACCGAAGGATCGGAAGAGATGCAAATGCGCCGTGTCGCGGGGCAGTTGTTCGGCTATCTCTGAAACTCGGCTCGTTCTATTTGGTTACGAATTCCCATCACGAGATAGGAGGATCGAATATGGATGCCATGCAGGGGTACGCGCGCGATCGCGAGATCGCGGACAGCGCGCCGTTTCGCGAATTGGTGCGCAGCCGCAATCGGTTCATGATTCCGGCCGCCGCGCTCGCTGTCGGCGGCTACCTCGTCCTCATCGCGCTGTCCGGATTCACGAGCGTGCTGAACGGCACCGTCGTCGGTCCGGTGACCTGGACGTGGTTGCTCACCGCGCTGATCTTCCCACTGGTGTGGCTGTTCAGCAGCCTGTACCGGCGCCGTGCCGCGCGGTGGGACGAGCTCGCCGAGCAGGTCGGCCGCAGTGACAACAGAGGAGGCGAGTTGTCGTGACCATCGCCATCTTTCTCGCGGTCATCGCGTTGACGCTCGCCATCACCGCCTGGGCGGGGCGACGCAATCGCAGCGCGAGTTCGCACTATGTCGCGGATGGACAGATCACCGGATGGCAGAACGGGCTGGCGATCGTCGGCGACCTGCTGTCCGCGTCCACCTTCCTCGGTATTGTCGGGCTTATCGCCCTGCAAGGCGTGTACGGCTTCTACCTCGTCGCCGGCGGATTGGTGGCGTTCCTGCTGGTGCTGGTGATCGTCGCCGAGCCGTTGCGCAACCTCGGCCGGTTCACGATCGCGGATGTGCTGGAGAGCAGGTTCCGGTCCAAGGCCGTGCGGTCCGCGATGGCCGTCAACACGCTGGTCATCACGATCTTCTACATGATCGCGCAGCTTGTCGGCGCCGGTGCCCTGATCAGCCTGCTGGTCGGGGTCGACTACTGGGTCGCGGTGATAGTGGTCGGTGCGCTTATGGCGCTGTACATCACGGTGGGCGGCATGATCGCGACGACCTGGATCCAGATCGTCAAGGCGGTACTGCTGCTGGCCACGATCGGCGTCATGGTGATCCTGGTGCTGGCGGAGTTCGGGTTCAATCCGGTCGCCCTGTTCCAGGCTGTCGGCGAGCGCTCCGAGATCGACCTGTTCAGCCACCCCGGTGGCATGCAGCCGGGCCTGGATCTGTTGTCGGTCGCGCTCGCCCAGGTGCTCGGGACGGCTGCGCTGCCGCACATCCTGATCCGGTTCTTCACCGTGCCGGACGCGAAGGTCGCCAGGAAGTCGATGAACGTCGCGTTGTGGATACTCGGGCTTGCCTTCCTCGCCATCCCGTTCATCGGGTACGGCGCTGCCGCACTGATCGGGCAGGCTTCCATCGCGGATGCCGACGAGGCCGGAAACCTCGCCGGGCCGCAACTGGCCGACTTCCTCGGTGGCGATGTGCTCTTCGCGATCGTCGCGGCGGTGGCCTTCGCGACGATCCTGGCCGTCGTGAGCGGCTTGGTGATCGCCGGATCCGGGGCGCTCGCGCACGACCTCTACAACACGGTGTTTCGCAAGGGCAACGCCGGCGACCGCGAGCAGCTGTGGGCGGGACGCTTCGCCGCGGTCGGGATCTCGGCGTTGGCGATCGTGCTCTCGCTCGGCGCGCAGAACACCAATATCGCCCTGCTTGCGTTGATGGCCGTGGTGGTAGCGGCCAGCGCGAACGTGCCGGTGCTCATGCTGCTGCTGTTCTGGCCGCGGTTGAACACCTCCGGCGTGATCACCGGCGTGGTGGCCGGGCTGACCAGCTCGGTCGTGCTGGTACTCGTCGGCCCGGGCGTGATGGGTGAGGCCGCACTCTACCCGCTGTCCTACCCGACGTTTGTCTCGGTGCCCATCGGGTTCCTGGGCTGCTATCTCGGCACCGTGCTCGCTCGCCGAGCGCGTACCGACGAGGTGCCGTACGAGACCATGCACGTGCAGGCCATGACCGGAGCCAAAGCTCCAGCCTGAAGCCGAAGGCGGGCTGTCGCTCGACCGGCGCCGATCGCGGACGGATCGACGGACGCCGCGGCCGGCCCGAGACGACGACCGACGGGGGGCTTATTCATAAGGGTGCGGCTCCATTGGAGGGACGGGCGTGAGAGCGCGCGGAGCGCGCTGACCTGGGATATCGCCGCGTGGTTGTGGCGGCCGCGGTGGCGGAGTGGGGTCGTTGCCCGGGGGTTATGGCTCTGAGCGGCGTTTATGCGACCGGGAGGGGTGCTTGGCGCGTCGGGCCGGGGCCGTGGAGTCGCTGCGGTCGGCGCGGCGCTCGGCCTCGAGTGCGTGGACGGAGGCGATCTCGAGCTTGGCGACGAGTTCTTTGAGGTGCCGGGCGTTGTCGAACCATGGCTGGTAGCGGGTCAGCTGGTCCTCGCTGAGGAACCGTGTGACGGTCTTGCCGTCGACGGTGCGGGTCCACTGGATGTAGGGGCCGTGCAGGGTGGGCGGATCGGCCTTGCAGGCGCAGGTGGGTTTTCCGCAGCGCATGTGACGGCGACCCACGCTGCCGGGGAGCACGCCGTCGATCTTGGCGAGTTCGGCGGCCAGTCCTCGCCGGGTGGCGGCCCAGGGCTTGTCCTGCGGATTGCGTTGTGGCATCGGGTTCCCCTCCGGTCGGCGTGGCGTCCTCCACCCGATCCTACAGCGATAGCACTGTAGGGTACAGTACCGGGAACGGCCCGGCACCACCCGCCTACAGGAGGAGCGATGGAACTGGCCGGCACCGATGAGGACGGCTTCGCCCGCAGCAGGACGTGCTTTGACCGGCTGGTGGGCTACCTCGACGGCGGCGAGGCGGCCCGGCTCGACCACAGCGAACTGGAGGACCGTCTCGACCGCGAGGGACGGGAGTTGCTGCGGCTGCTGTTTCAGGACC
>WHUD01000110.1 GCA_009377385.1 Actinophytocola sp. | reverse complement strand
CAGCACGTCGAGGATGCCTGCGACGGGCAGCAGGACGTCGTCCTCGCGGATCTCGGTGTCAGGGCCGCCGCCTTCGCTGCTCCTGCCGCGACGCCTGCGGTCGCGCGAGCGCCTGCCGCGCCTGCCGCGCTGGTCGTCATCGTCACCGCGATTGTCGCCACGGTTGTCGTTGCGGTTGTTGCTCTGCCGACGCTGGTCGCCCTGGCCGCCGTCGCTCTTGTCCGGCTTGTCCTGGCCCTTGTCTGACCTGTCGGCGCCCTTGTCGGCGGTCCTTTCGCCCTTGTCGGAGCCCCGGTCCTGGTCGCTCTTGTCGTTCGGACGGGACGAGCCGCGCCTGCGGCGGTTGCCGTCCCTGCGGCCACCGCCCTGCTCCTGGTCGCCCTTGCCCGGACCCTGCTCGGCTTGGCCTGAGGTCTGCTCCGTGCGCTGCTCGGTGGTCGCCTCGGTCGCCGCTGTCACGGCAGAGCTGCCGGCGGCCTGCTCCGTGGTGCCAGTGGCACTCGGCGACTCGGCCGCCGGTGGGTTGTTCGCCGGAGCCTGCTCCTGCGGCGCCGTGTCGGCCTTGGCAGGCACGGGCTCCTTGGCCTGCTCCGTGGCAGGCCCGTTGGCAGGCACGGACTCCGATGGCGCGCCGCCCGGAGCCGAGGCCTGCTCGGCAGGCGATTCGGACTTCGCCGCCGTCTTGGCCTCTGACTTCGCGGCGGGCTTGCGCTTCGTCGCCTTGCCCTGCCGTTCCCTGATCGCGGCGATCAGATCACCCTTTTTCATGCCGACAGTGTCGGAGATGCCCAGCTCAACCGCGAGTTCGCGGAGTTCGGCTATAACCATCCCGGAAAGCCCACCTGAGCGGCGCTTCGGCGCCGCCGTCTCGCCATTGGCCTGCG
Organism: Actinophytocola sp.; assembly: GCA_009377385.1. Classification (GTDB taxonomy): domain Bacteria; phylum Actinomycetota; class Actinomycetes; order Mycobacteriales; family Pseudonocardiaceae; genus Haloechinothrix_A. The sequence continues at coordinate 14,690 of WHUD01000110.1, read as the reverse complement.
GTGTGGTCTCCACCGTCACGTTGTCGCTCCCCGATTCCGCTGTCTGTGCTTGCGCATGAGTTTCTGTGTGGCCGCTAAGAAGATCGGTGTCGTTCACACAAGTCCTTCCTGACCGATCCCGCCTCCGCGTGGATCAGCGCCAGACGCCGCTCGGGTCGAGACCACGAGCAGGCGCTGTGTCATATAGAGCTCGGGCTGGTCACTCCGGCCCACCTTCACCTCACAAGGTCACCTTCGACCATCGACGCCGCACCGCCATGTGGACGGAAGGCTGCGCTGGATGTGACTGCCCTCACATAGCCCCCGGTGTCGACGGATTCCAGCAGGGATTTCAGTATCACTGCGGCAGAGCCGCCGACACGGGATACGTGCGCCTCAGCCGAGACCCACGAATCGGCCACCGCCAGCCAGTGCGCACCGGTCCTCGCATCCAGGCCGGACCCCCACCAGTGCGGGGAATGTGCCTGAGCGAAGTGATGTTCCGGGAAGAAACCCGGAAACCAACACCAGGTGCGTGAACTGCGCACGGTGATCGAACGCCTCTGAGCGTAGACGCCCTATCTGTCACGTGCAACAACCACCCCCCAGTAGTTGTTCCCGCGTATCCTTCCAGCGTCCTTACCGCGACGGAAAGGTGACGGTCACGCCCGCTGAATCGATCGGGAGTTCGACAAGGGTGAATCCCGACGTATCGATGCCGTCGGGGATGCGCCCGTCCGTGGTCAGGGCGAGCACGGTAGGGCCTGCGCCGGAGACCGCCGCAGCGACGCCGGACTTCCGCAGCGCCTCGATGAGGTGCGCCGTCGCCGGGTAGGCGGGGGCACGGTAGTGCTGGTGCAGCCGATCGGCGGTGGCGGCGACCAGCAGCTCTGGCGCCGAGGTCAGTGCGTGCACCGCGAGCGCCGTCCTACCTGCCGAGAACACCGCGTCGCCGTGTGGCACGGACTCCGGCAGCAGGCCGCGCGTCGCGTCCGTGGACGAGCGCTGCCCGGCGATAGCCACCACCGGCCGGATCGAGGAATGCGGCGCGATGCGCTCGGCGTGCCAGCGAGCACCCGCCGCAGCGCCTGTGCCGTCCGCGGCCTTCTCCGGCGCCTCCGTCGTGGCTGCCACGTGCGACTGGCCCTCGTCCTGCCATGCGATGACGGCGCCGCCGAGCAGGCTTGCCGCCGCGTTGTCCACATGTCCCTCGAACTCGGCTGCGATGCGGAGCACCGCGTCGTGATCGAGCGGCCGGTCGGCAAGCGCGTACGCGGCTGCCGCGCCCGCGACAACCGCGGCGGCGGACGAGCCGAGGCCCCTGGCGTGCGGAATCGCGTTCTCACAGTGCAGCACGAGCCCTGCCGGTGCCACGCCGAGGTGATCGAACGTTCGGCGCAGCACCCGCACCACGAGGTGCGACTCGTCGCGCGGCACGTCGGCGATGCCACCGGCGCCCGCGTCGGCGACGTCGACGGTCAGGCCGGACTCGGCGAGCGTGCGTACCTCGATGTGGTCGTAGCGGCCCAACGCCATGCCGAGGGTGTCGAAGCCTGGTCCGAGGTTCGCCGTTGATGCGGGCACCCGCACCCTGACCGCCCGAGACGGGAGGTGAGTGCTCACGTCAGCTCCAGCGCGGCGGCGACCGCGTCGGCGTCCACCGGAAGCGGCTCCACCTCGATGTTGCCCTCCAGCGCGGTGCCAGGATCCTTGAGCCCGTGGCCGGTCAGCGTGCAGACCACGACCGAGCCCTTCGGCAGCGTGCCGTCGGCGGCGGCGATCAGCAGGCCAGCGACGCTTGTCGCCGACGCAGGCTCGACGAACACGCCCTCCTTCGATGCGAGCAGCCGGTAGGCGTCCATGATCTGCTCGTCGGTGGCGGCGGCGAACAGCCCGCCTGAGGCATTCTTCGCCTTCTCCGCGCCGGTCCAGGACGCGGGGCTGCCCACCCGGATGGCGGTCGCGATGGTCTCCGGCTCTGCGACCGGCTCGCCGTGCACCAGCGGCGCGGCACCGGCGGCCTGGAAGCCGAACATGCGCGGGGTGGAATCGACGACGCCGTCTGCGGCGTACTCGGCGTAGCCGGCCCAGTAGGCGGTGATGTTGCCCGCGTTGCCGACCGGGAGGCAGTGGACGTCCGGCGCGCGGCCAAGCATGTCGCAGACCTCCCACGCGGCCGACTTCTGCCCAACGAGCCGCACCGGATTGACGGAGTTCACCAGCGTCACCGGGTAGTCAGCCGCCGTCTTGCGGGCCAGTTCGAGGCAGTCGTCGAAGTTGCCGTCGACCTGCAGGATCCGCGCGCCGTGGCGCACCGCCTGCGCCAGTTTGCCCATCGCGATCTTGCCCTGCGGCACAAGCACGGCGCAGGTCAGCCCTGCCCGCGCGGCGTAGGCAGCGGCCGAGGCCGACGTGTTGCCCGTCGACGCGCAGATGATGGCCCGCAGCCCGCTCGCCTTGGCGTGGGTGATGGCCAGGGTCATGCCCCTGTCCTTGAACGACCCGGTCGGGTTGGCGCCCTCGACCTTGAGGTGGACCTCGCATCCGGTCAGTTCGGAGAGGTAGGGGGCGGACACCAGCGGGGTGTTGCCCTCGCCGAGCGTGACGACTTCCGCGCCTTCCGGCACCGGAATCCGGGAGGCGTACGCCGTAATGACGCCGGGCCAGCCGGCCTTCACGTCACCGGCAGGCTGCGTGGTGGACCCTGTCACCTGTGATGTCACTAGTCGTCGCCTTCCACCCGCATCACGCTGATCACCTCACGTACCACCTCGAGCTTCGCCAGGTCGTCCACAGTGGACTGCAACGCGGCGTCAGGCGCGAGATGGGTCACCACGACGAGGCTCGCCGTCGAGTCGGCGTCGCGCTGCCGCACCGCGGCGATGCTGACGTCGTGCTCGGCGAACACCAGCGCGACCTGCGCCAGCACGCCCGGTTTGTCCGCGACGTCGAGGCTGATGTGGTAGCGCGTCGGCGTCTTGCCCATCGGCCGGATAGGAAGCTGGGCATGCGCCGACTCGCGCGGCCCGCGCCCGCCGAGCACCCGGTTGCGTGCGACGGCGACGAGGTCACCGAGCACAGCGCTCGCGGTGGGGGAACCGCCAGCGCCGTGGCCGAAGAACATCAGCTCGCCAGCCGCGTCGGCCTCGACGTAGACCGCGTTGAACGCGCCGTTGACCCCGGCGAGCTGGTGGTTGCGGGGGATCATCGCCGGGTACACCCGCGCCGACACGGACTCCCCGCCCTCGGCGTCGAGCACCCGCTCGCAGATGGCGAGCAGCTTCACCGTGCGGCCGAGCGCCTTGGCGGCGTCGATGTCGGCCGCGCCGATCGCGCCAATGCCCTCGCGGTGGACGTCGTGGGCGGTGACCCTGGTGTGGAACGCCAGCGAGGCCAGGATGGCGGCCTTGGACGCGGCGTCGTAGCCGTCGACGTCCGCGGTGGGGTCGGCCTCGGCGTACCCGAGCCTGCTTGCCTCATCCAGCGTCTCGGCGTAGCCGGAGCCGGTCTCGTCCATCGCGGACAGGATGTAGTTGGTTGTGCCGTTGACGATGCCGAGCACCTTCGTGATCCGGTCACCGGCCAGCGACTCCCGCAGCGGGCGCAACAACGGGATCGCGCCTGCGACGGCGGCCTCGAAGTACAGGTCGGCGCCGGATGCGTCCGCAGCTTCGGACAGCTCTGCCGAGCACTCCGCGAGCAGTGCCTTGTTCGCCGTCACGACCGATTTCCGTTGGTCCAGCGCGGAAAGCAGCCACTTGCGCACCGGGTCGATGCCACCGATCAGCTCGACGACGACGTCCACATCGGAGTTGACGAGGGCCTCGGCGTCCGATGTCAGCAGATGCTGCGGCAGTTCGGGGTGTTTGTCCGGCCTGCGCACCGCGATGCCAGCCAGCTCGACCGGCGCACCCGCCCGCGCCGCGAGCTCATCGGCCTGCTCGTGCAGCAGCCGGGCGACCTCGCCGCCGACAGTGCCGCACCCGAGCAACGCAACCTTGACCGAATCGGCCACTTTACGACGCCTCCAATCGGGTCAGGTCTTCCTCGGTCTCTCGCCGCAGCAGCAGCCGCGAACTGCCGTTGCGCACCGCGACAACGGCTGGCTTGAGCAGCTTGTTGTAACCACTCGCCATGGAATAGCAGTACGCGCCGGTCGCGGCGACGGCAAGCAGGTCGCCTGGGCCGAGGTTCTCCGGCAGCCAGCAGTCCCTGACCACGATGTCACCCGACTCGCAGTGCTTGCCAACGACCCTGCTCAGCACGGCCCCGGCGTCGATGGCGCCGTCGTCGCTCGACCGCGAGACCAACCTGCAGTCGTAGACGGCGTCGTACAGCGCGGTGCGGATGTTGTCGCTCATGCCGCCGTCGACGCTGACATAGCGCCGGAAAAGTCCGTCGCCGAGCGCGACGTCCTTGATCGTGCCGACCTCGTAGAGCGTGACGGTGCCTGGCGCGGCGATGGCCCTGCCTGGCTCGCAGGCGATGTTGGGCACCGGCAACCCGGCGAACTCGCACTCCTTGCGCACGATCGCCCGGATCTGGGTGACCATCTGCGCCGGTGGCGGCGGGTTGTCCCGGTCGGTGTATGCAACGCCGAAGCCACCGCCGAGGTCGACCACCTCGAGCTGCTCGCTGATCTCGGGGCCGTGCTCGGCGCGCAGGTCGGCGATCAGGCCGATCACGCGGCGCGCGGCGACCTCGAAGCCGTCGGTGTCGAAGATCTGCGAGCCGATGTGGCTGTGCAGCCCGACCAGCCGCAGTCCGGTCGCCGACAGCACCCTGCGCACCGCCTCGGCCGCATCGCCTGAGGCGAGCGAGAAGCCGAACTTCTGGTCCTCGTGCGCGGTCGCGATGAACTCGTGGGTGTGCGCCTCGACGCCGACGGTGACCCTGACCAGCACGTTCTGCGTGACGCCCCGGTCCTCGGCGATCTTGGCGAGCCGCGCGATCTCCAGGTAGGAGTCAAGCACGACCGTGCCGGCCCCGGCGTCGACGGCGGTCTCCAGCTCGTCGACCGACTTGTTGTTGCCGTGGAACGTGATGCGTTCCATCGGGAAGTCGGCGTGCCGGGCGACGGCAAGCTCGCCGCCGCTGCAGACGTCGAGGCTGAGCCCCTTGGCGGCGACCCAGCGCGCGATCTCGGCGGACAGGAACGCCTTCGAGGCGTAGTGGACAAGTGCAGGATCCTCGAACGCCTCGGCGTACTCGGAGCAGCGGGATTTGAAGTCCACCTCGTCGATCACGAACAGCGGCGTGCCGTAGGTCTCGGCAAGCTCGCGGACGTCGACGCCGGCGATGCGGACGACGCCGTCCGGCGCGCGGTAAGTGTTGCGCGGCCAGACCTTCGGGTAGAGGCGGTCGAGTTCCTCGGCCGTCGCCGGCGGGATGCCGGAGGTGTCCGCGTGCGGATAGACCTCGGCGTGGCGGGGGCCTGCGGGGTGTGCGCACATGAGCTACATCCGTTCCGGGGCTGAGACGCCCAGCAGTGAGAGTCCGTTGGCGATGACCTGGCGCGCGGCTTCACACAGCGCGAGCCGGGCGTACGTCAGCGCGTCCGCCTCCTCGTCGCCCTGTGGCAGCACCCGCGCCACGTCGTAGAACTTGTGATAGGCGCTGGCGAGTTCCTCGAGGTAGCGCGCGATCCGATGCGGTTCCCGCAGCTCGGCGGCACGGGCGATCACCGCACCGAACTCGCCGATGGTGCGGATCAGGTCGCCCTCCTTCGGATGGTCGAGCAGCCCGAAGTCGATCTCGTCATGACCCGGCGTCGCTAGGCCGAGGTCGGCCGCGTTGCGCTGCAGCGACGCCAGCCGCGCATGGGCGTACTGCACGTAGAACACCGGGTTCTCGTGGGTGTGCTTGCGCAGCAGGTCGAGGTCGATGTCGACAGGCGAGTCGACCGAGTACCTGGCCAGCTCGTAGCGGGCAGCGTCCACCCCGACGGCCTCGACCAGGTCCTCCATGGTGATGACGGTGCCAGCGCGTTTGCTCATCCGCACCGGTTTGCCATCGGAGACCAGGTTGACCATCTGCCCGATCAGCACCTCGACGACGTCAGGGTCCTCCCCGAGCGACGCGGCGGCGGCCTTGAGCCTGCCGATATAGCCGTGGTGGTCGGCGCCGAGCATGTAGATACACAGATCGAAACCACGGTCGCGCTTGTCCTTGAGGTAAGCGATGTCGCCAGCGATGTAGGCGGGTGTGCCGTCGCTCTTGATGACGACCCTGTCCTTGTCGTCGCCGAAGTCGGTTGAGCGGATCCACAAGGCGCCATCGGCGTTGTACACCGAGTCGGACAGCTTGAGCTGGTCGAGCGCCGCGTCGACGGCACCGGACGTGTGCAGCGAGTCCTCGTGGAAGAAGACGTCGAAGTCGGTGCCGAAGTCGTGCAGGCTGCGCTTGATCTCATCGAACATGAGCTGCACGCCGACCCTGCGGAACACCTCGTCGCGCTCGCTCTCCGGCAGCGAGAGCGCGTCCGGCTCGGCCCGCACGACCTCGGCGGCGATGTCGGAGATGTAGCCGCCCGCGTAGCCGTCCTCCGGCGCTGGCTCGCCCTTGGCGGCGGCGACCAGCGAGGACACGAACCGGTTGATCTGCGCGCCGGCGTCGTTGAAGTAGTACTCGCGGGTGACCTTGGCGCCCTGCGCTGCGAGGATGCGGCCCAGCGCGTCCCCCGCAGCGGCCCAGCGGGTGCCGCCGAGATGGATGGGGCCGGTCGGGTTGGCCGAGACGAACTCCAGGTTGATCGACGCGCCTTCGAGGGCGTGCCCGGTGCCGTAGGTATCGCCAGCGGTGAGGACCTGGCGGATGACCTCGCCCTGGGCGTCCGCCGCAAGGCGCAGGTTCAAGAAGCCGGGGCCAGCCACCTCTGCGGCCTCGATCCCGTCGGCATCGGCGAGCCGTTCCGCGAGCGCGGTTGCCAGCTCACGCGGCGCCATCCCGGCCTTCTTGGCGACCTGCAACGCCAGGTTCGTGGCATAGTCGCCGTGCTCGGGATTTCGGGGTCGCTCGATGGTCACGACCGTGGGGAGCACGGCGGTATCGAGGCCGCGCTCGGCAAGCACGGACGTCGCGGTCGAGTGAACGAGTTCAGCGAGCACTGCGGGAGTCACCTGGAGAGTGTAAGTACCAGGGGTGATAACCGCTGACGACGGGTCCCGGCACGCCCGCGCGGCCTGGCCAGCGAAAAGACCTCGTGGCATGGTCCCACCTCACAGCGGACAGACACCGCGCCGCTACCCTGGCGTGGGCGGCGGCGAATCCGCACGTGTGGGTGGAATCACCACGGGAAGGCACCAACGAGACGAGGTCGGCGCGGAAACATGGCAAGCGGCACCAAGAAGAAGGGCAAGAGCGTCAGCGACTTGCGCGCGGCAAGCGCGGTCAACAAGCGGCAGGTGCCCTGGGGCACCATCATCGCCGTTGTGGCGATCGTCGCGCTGGCGGCCGTGGTGTTCGGCTACTACATCGTGAAGTCGGCGCCGCAACGCGAGCAAGCGGAACGCGAGGAGGCCGCAGCCGCGTTCCAGCCGACCCCGAAGAACCCCGACCCGTCCAAGGACATCCAAGGCGTCGTCACCCAGGAGATCACGAGTCGCGGGCACGTCAGCCGCGCCGACCGGGTCGCCTACGACCCAGAGCCGCCGATGGGCGGGCCGCACGACAGCGTCTGGGCCGACTGCAACGGCACCGTCTACCCCCAGGGTGTGCGCAGCGAGAACATGGTGCACACCCTGGAGCATGGCGCGGTGTGGATCGCCTACAACCCGGACAAGCTGGACGCCGAGGCCGTCGACCTGCTCAAGGTGCGGGTCGAGGACAAGCCGTTCACCGTGATGACGCCGTACCCGGGGATGGACTCGCCGATCTCGCTGCAGTCCTGGGGCCACCAGCTCAAGCTGGACAGCGCGGAGGACGAGCGGATCGACCAGTTCATCGCCGCGCTGCGCCGCAACCCGAACACCACACCGGAGACCAACGCGACCTGCACCCCGCCGCCAGGGGCGTTCAACGTCGACAGCCCGCCACCGTTCGACCCGAGCGAGCCGGGCAAGGCCGCCAAGCCGATGAACTACAACGGCGGCGGAGCAGTGGCCGGGCAGCCCGGCGCTGGCAGCGGTTCCGGCGGTAAGGCGCCAGCTGACAAATGACAGACGACGAGGAAGCCAGGACGGAGTCAGGCATCGCCGCCGCCCCTGGTTGGGCGCGCGCGGTGATCCTTGGCGGGGCCGGGCTGGCCCTGCTGCTCATCGGCGCGACGATCGGCCTGCTCATCGGGCGCTCGGAGGCGCCAGCCGAGCCGCCTGCCGCCACACCTGGGCAGGTAGACATCGGGTTCTCGCAGGACATGGCCGTGCACCACCTGCAGGCAGTCACCATGGGCCACCTCGCGCAGGAACGCAGCAACGACCCGGAGATCAGCCGGATGGGCTACGACATCGCGGCAACCCAGCAGGGCCAGGTGGGCTGGATGCAGGGCTGGCTCGCGCTGTGGAACGCACCAGAGCAGGCCCCCGGCGAGCTCATGACCTGGATGTCCCACGGCGGGTCTGGCCACATGGACGGCTCGAGGTCTGGGTCGCACGGCGGGAGCGACGCCGCCATGCCCGGCATGGCGACCAGTGAAGAGATGAGCAAGCTGCAGTCGTTGTCCGGCGAGAAGTTCAACGTCTATTTCCTGCAGCTCATGCTGCGACACCACCAGGGCGGCGCGCCGATGGCCGAGTACGCCGCCGAGCACGCCAACGTCCCCGCGGTGCGCGCGCTGGCGCGCAGCATGCTCGAATCGCAGGGCGCGGAGATCATGCTGATGAAGAAGATGCTCAAGGCGCGCGGCGCGGAGCCACTGCCGTTCTAGCGGCGGCCTGACGGCTTCAGCGCGTCGATCTGCTCGCTCAGCATCCAGCGGGCCCGCGTCCTGATGGCGTCGCGCTGCTCGGGGAAGCCGCCGACCATCATGCCGATGCCGCCAATGAGGGCGATGATGCGTTCCGCTTCGTGCTCGACGGCCACGCCGCGTGCCAGCTCGCCAGCCTCGTCAGCCTGGTCGAGCAGCGACATCACGAACGACCGCAGGCCCCGGAAGCCGAGCGAGTCCCCTTCGGCGACGACGAACTGCTGCGCGGCCCCGTGCCCCCAGAACGCGGTGAGAACGGTCCAGCAGAGCAGCATTTCCTCGTCGAGCGGCAGCAGCGCCTCCATCGCAGCTCGCAGCGCCGCGAGGCCGGACCCGCCAGCGGCCGCCTTGCCGATGCGCTCGGCGATGTGCTCGTTGTTGTAGCGCAGCACCGCCGTCATAACGTCGGCCTTGCCGGTGAAGTAGTGCGTCACCGCCCCTGTCGACACGCCGGCCTCATGCGCGATGCCGCGCATGGACGCCGCGTGTACGCCGCGTTTGGCCACCAGCCTGCGCGCGGCGACGACGATTCGCTCCTTCGGGTCCGGATCACGAATCTGCCTCACCATGAGCCGATGCTACGGCGAAGACGTCGCCCCGCACAGCGCCACCACACTGGCGGGTATTCGGTGGACGCAACGGCTCACCCAGCGAGCAGCCCCTTGGCGATGTGGGTCACCTGGATCTCGTTGCTTCCCGCGTAGATCATCAACGACTTGGCGTCCCGCGCGAGCTGCTCGACGCGGTACTCCGTCATGTAGCCGTTGCCGCCGAACAGCTGCACCGCCTCCATGGCGACCTCGGTCGCGGCCTCCGATGCGTACAGCTTCATCGCCGACGCCTCCGCCAGGTCGGGCGTCGTGCCAGCCCGCAGCTTCTCGATCGCGGAGAACACCATGTTCTGCACGTTGATCCTGGCGATCTCCATCTTCGCCAGCTTGAGCTGAATCAGCTGGAACTGGCCGATCTCCTTGCCCCAGAGCGTCCGCTGCTTGGCGTAGTCGACCGAGAGCCGGTGACATTCGTTGATGATGCCCAGCGACAGCGCCGCGACACCGACCCGCTCGACGGCGAAGCTGGCGCGGGCGCTGTCCTTGCCGTCGCCGTCGGATTCCGCTGGCTCCCGCTCACCGAGCAGCCGATCCTTGCCGAGCCGGACGTCGGAGAAGAACAGTTCCCCCGTCGGCGACGACATCATGCCCATCTTCTTGAACGCGGGGCCTTGGGTGAGACCGGCCATGCCCTTGTCGAGCACGAACGTCAGCACCGGACGGTCCCGCTGCGGCGTGTCGTCACCGGTGTCGAGCTTCGCGTAGACCACGATGACGTCCGCGTGCGGGCCGTTGGTGATGAACGTCTTCTGTCCATTGAGGATGTAACCTCTCCCGCCGGCTACGCCCTCATTGGCGGGGGTAGCCCCACTGCCGTCGCGCCGCACGGTCGTCGTCATGCCGCCGAAAGCGTCCGAACCGGACCCTGGCTCGGTGATCGCCCACGCTCCGATGTGCTCGAACGTGGCGAGCTTCGGCAGCCAGCGTTCCTGTTGCGCCAGCGTGCCTTTGGTCAGGATTGTCTGCGCCGTCAGTCCGATGCTGACGCCCATCGACGCGACGATGCCGAGGCTGACGCCCGCCAGCTCGCTCACCGCGATCAGCGCCAGCGACTCCTGTCCGCCGAACGGGCTGCCGCCTGTGCCGCGCGTCTCTCCATTGCGGCGCTTGGCAAGCAGTGCGTTGATCGCCTCCGACGCCATGGTGTCCACGCCGAACGCCGCGAACATCTTGCGGATGATGTCGTAGGGCGGCCGCGCCCCGGACTCCAGCTCGTCGACGTGTGGCCGAATCTCTTTGTCGACAAAGGACCGGATCGAGTCGCGGATCAGGACTTCGGTTTCCGACCACTCGTACATGTCGCTCCCCCTCACCAGTCGCCGAGCTGGTCCGCGACGGCGTCGATGGTCCACTCCTGCTCGCTCTCGGCGGTCTCCGCTGGGGTCCAGCCCCGCAGCCGCTGGATCGAGCCGCCCTGCACCGCGAACACCTGCCCGGTGTGCCGGCACTTCTCGCTAGCCAGGTAGGCGACCAGCGGGGCGATGTTGGCTGGTGAGAGCAGGTCCGGCTCGCCTTCTGGCACCTCCTGCGCGAACAGCGCGCCCATACCCGGCGTGGCCAGCGTGAGCCGGGTGCGCGCGATCGGCGCGATGGCGTTCACCCGCACGCCGTAGCGCTCCAGCTCCTCGGCAGCCACCAGGGTCAGCGCGGCGATGCCCGCCTTGGCGGCGCCGTAGTTGGCCTGGCCCGCGTTCGGCAACGTCACACCGGACGCCGACGCCGTGTTGATCACGGAGCCCGCCACCGGCTCGCCCGCCTTCGAGCACACCTTCCAGTACGCGGCGGCGTGGTGCAGCACGGCGGCGTGTCCCTTGAGGTGGACGTCGATCACCGCGTCCCACTGCGCCTCGTCCATCCCGGCGACGAAGGCGTCCCGCAGGATGCCCGCGTTGTTCACCACGACGTCGAGGCCGCCGAACTCCGCGACGGCCCGCTCGATGACGCTCTTGGCGCCCGCCCAGCTCGCGACGTTGTCCGTGTTGGCAATGGCGGTGCCGCCCACCGCGGTGATCTCGTCGACGACGTCCTGCGCTGGCCCGGCGTCCGAGCCGCTGCCGTCGTTGCCGCCGCCGAGGTCGTTGACGACGACCCGCGCGCCCTCTGCGGCGAACAGCAGCGCGTGCTCCCTGCCGATGCCCCTGCCCGCTCCGGTGATGACCGCGACGCGGCCGTCCAGTGTCGCTCCCATGTGGTCCTCCTTACGCGAACTCCGCGAGGCCGTCTTTGATCACGACGGCGTCGTCGGTGGTGGTTTCGTAGGCGTAGCGACCGGCCGTGTCCGCACGCCAGAATTCCGTGGTGAGGTCCTGGCCAGGCAGGACCGGCTTGGCGAAGCGCACCGCGAGCCGCCGCAGCCGTGTGACGTCGGAGTCGGCGAGCTCGGTCAGCGCCGCCCAGGACGTGAAGGCCATCGTGCAGAGACCGTGCGCGATGATCCCCGGCAACCCGGCGTCCTTGGCGACCTGCTCGTCCAGGTGGATCGGCATCGGGTCGCCCGCTGCGGGGCCGTAGCGGAACGTCTGGTCGTCGTCGACGTGCTGGACGACCTTGGCGACCGGTGCTTGTCCGCGCAGCGCTTCGTCGAAGGCGTGCTCCGGTGCCTGCTCGCCCACGGTGTCGCCGGTGTCGAAGCCCCGGACGAAGAACGTCACGTACTGCTCGTTGACCAGCTCGCCCGCCGTGGTGTGCGTGGTGAGGTACACGCAGGCCGCGGTGCCGTTGGGCCTGCCGCGCCAGCCGGTCATGGTGCCCTTGGCGACAAGCGTGTCGCCAGGCCTGATCGGACGGTGGAACTGGAAGTCCTGCTCGCCGTGCACGATCTTGCCGATCAGCGACAGCGGCACGACGTCAAGCGCGGGCTCCATCAGCGACTCGAACACCGGCACGATCGCGAACACCGGGCTGGCGACGTCGCCCGCGCGGTGCGCCGGGATCGGGTCGTTCGTGGCCTCGGCGTAGGCGGCTAGTCGCTCGCGGGTGACGTCGAAGCGCTTCTCGTCCGTCCAGGTGCCGAGCGCGCTCGCGTCGAAGCTGAGCTGCGCCGTCATCAGGCCGACCCGATCAGCTCGGCAAAGTTCGCCAGCGACTCGTCGAGGTTCTTCTTGCCGTCCTTCTCGACCGCCTTGCCGAGTGCACCGACGATCATCTGGCCCTCGAACTCGGCGTCGATCGTGGCTGTCGATCCAGCGTCGTTCGGGGCGACCTTGAGGTCGAACCGGACCTTAACGCCAGCCATACCCGTGCCCGAAATGGACAGTGCGCTTGGGGCGTCGAAGTGGTCGACGGTCCAGGTGATGGTGTTCGGCATGCCGAGCATCGTGACGACCTCTGTTGCTTGCGATCCCTGGCAGAACTCGGCGGGGACGTCGCCCTTCCACTTGGTGTGGATGGTCAGCCACTTCTCGAAGTTGCTCGGATTGGACAGTTCACACCAGACCTTCTCCGTCGCAGCGGGAAGCTCTACGGATGCGCTGATCTGACCCATGGTGGTTCTCCTCTCGTCGGTTAGCGCTCTGCAGTGCCTGTGCCTCACACGCCGGCAGGCTGCACACGCGCTCATCACACTGTTCGCTCAACTGCCGGCGCCGGTCGCGCGTTGATAAGCGGTGACGACGGCGGCGCCACCGAGGCCGATGTTGTGCTGTAACGCCGCCTGGACGCCGTCGACCTGGCGGGCGTCGGCGGTGCCACGTAGCTGCCAGGTCAGCTCGGCGCACTGCGCGAGGCCGGTCGCGCCAAGCGGGTGTCCCTTGGAGATCAACCCGCCCGACGGGTTGACCACCCACTTGCCGCCATAGGTCGTCTCGCCCGCGTCGATCAGCTTGGGCGCATCGCCCTCACCGCACAGGCCGAGCGCCTCGTACAGCAGCAGTTCGTTGGCGGAGAAGCAGTCGTGCAGCTCGATGACACCGAAGTCCTCCGGCCCGAGCCCCGACTGCTCGTACACCGCACGCGCGGCCCTGACGTTCATGTCGTAGCCGATGATGTTCTTCGCCGTGCCGTCGAATGTGGACTCGTTGTCGGTCGTCATCGCCTGGCTGACAATCTCCACAGCGTGCCCGGCAAGGCCGTGTCGGTCTACATAGGCCTCGCTGACGAGGATCGCGGCGGCGGAACCGTCCGATGTGGGCGAACACTGCAACTTGGTGAGCGGCGAGTAGATCTCCCGCGATTTCAGGATGTCATCGAGGGAGTAGACCTCCTGGAACTGCGAGTACGGGTTGTTCACGGAGTGGCGGTGGTTTTTCTCGCCGATCTTCGCGAAGTGCTCCACAGTGGAGCCGTAACGCTCCATGTGCTCGCGGCCCGCGGCGCCAAACATCCACGGCGCTGGCGGGAACACCGGGTCATACAGCTCGCAGAGCGCCTGGATGTGGCGCATCATCGGCTGCTCCCGGTCGTCGTAGGTGGCGCCGAGCGAGCCTGGCTGCATCTTCTCGAAACCGAGCGCGAGCACGCAGTCCGCGCGACCGCCCCGGATCGTCTCGGCAGCCAGGTACAGCGCGGTCGACCCGGTCGAGCAGTTGTTGTTGACGTTGACGACCGGAATGCCGGACATGCCCAGCTCGTACACGGCGCGCTGGCCCGACGTCGACTCGCCGTAGACGTAGCCGACGTAGGCCTGCTCGACCGCGCCGTACGACACGCCCGCGTCGTCGAGCGCCTTGGTGCCCGCCTCCTTCGCGAGCTGCGGGTAGTCGCCGTCCTCGCGACTGCCGGGCTTGTCGAACTTCGTCATCCCCACGCCGACGACGTAGACCCTGTTCGCCACTGCGGACGCTCCTTCCGTTCGCTAACGCCCCTTGGCCAGAAACATACATTCAAGTCTGACTGTTTTCTAGAGGCATCCCGAGATTCCCTGCGGTCGCGATCCTTGGCGCCGCTCATCGGCGCCGCGGAACGGTGCTGTTGGGTGTGGCCGCGTTACAGTCAGTGATGCACGTAAGTTACACTCTCACGTATGACCAGCAGCGCGACCAGCACCCGCCGCCCGAGGCGCACCCAAGAGGAGCGCAGCGCGACGACGAGGCGTGCGCTGCTCGAGGCCACCATCGACGTCCTCGTCGAGGAGGGCTACGAGATCGTCGCCGCTGCAGACGGCGAGCAGGCGATCGAGCAGTTCGACACACGAGCACGCCCGATCGAGCTCGTCATCAGCGACCTGATGATGCGCGGCCTCACCGGGCGCGAGACGATCG
>WHUD01000010.1:62012-62300 GCA_009377385.1 Actinophytocola sp. | reverse complement strand
CGTACGGGCCGGACGGGGCACCCTGCACGGGGTACGGACCGGACGGGGCACCCTGCACGGGGTACGGACCAGACGGCGCGGCAGGGGCGGAAGACGGCGCATACGGCCCGGATGGGGCCGCTGGCGTGCCATAGCCCGGATATGCCCCGGCTGGCGGAGCGGGCTGCACCCCCGACGGCGGCGCGGCGTACGGACCCGAAGGCGGGCCGGACACCGCACCAGGCGTCCTAGGCGCCGCCCCAGAGGGCACCCCTGCAACCCCACCACCAAGCGCTGCCCGCAGCGCCT
>WHUD01000010.1:0-62002 GCA_009377385.1 Actinophytocola sp. | reverse complement strand
CTGACCGCCATGCACGATACGGGCACGACGAAGGACGGAGCGCGACACGACGTCGCGCAGGTGGCTGATCAGCTTCTCGACGTGCAGTTCGCGGCGAACCCGCTGCTGCCTGCCCTGCTCGGCGTGGACAGCACGCGACGGGGCCTCGGCGACATCAGCGAGGCCGACGAACGACGCACCGCCGCCGCCACCGAGGACGTCCTCGCACGGGCGAAGGCGATCGACCCTGACGGCCTGAGCACCCAGGACGCCGTCACCCGCGACGTGGTCATCGCGCTGGCAACCAGCCACCTCGACGAGGCGGAGCTGAAGCTGGCCGAGTTCACCATCACCGACCTGTTCGTCGCGCCGGCGTCGGGGCTGCTGACGTCGCTGCCGATGCTCGGCGTGTCGGACGCCGCGTCGGCGGAGGCCTACCTTGACCGGCTGCGTGCCATCCCGGCGTACCTTGACGCCGCGCTCGAGCGGCACCGGGCGGGCGTGGTGTCCGGCAGGGTCGGCGTCGCCCACCTGGTCAATGCCACGATCGAGCACATCGACCGGCATCTCGCCGCGCCAGAGTCCGACCCGCTGCTGCGCCCGCAGGCGCCCGAGGACATCGCGGAGCGGTTCGATCGCGATCGGGAGCGGATCCTGCGGGAGGCGGCGCGGCCCGGCTTCGCCGCCTACCGTGACGGCCTGGCCAGCGACATCGCCCCGCACGGCCGTCCATCGGACAAGCCGGGGCTGTGCTGGCTCCCCGGCGGCGACGCCAGCTACGCCACGCTCGCGCGGGTGCACACCACCACAGACCGCACCCCGGACGAGCTACACCAAACCGGGCTGGACCTGATCGCCGAGCTTGCCGAGGAGTACGCCGACATCGGCGAGCGGGTGTTCGGCACCCGCTCGCAACAGGACATCTTCGATCGGCTGCGCACCGACCCCACATTGCGCTGGTCCGGTGCCGATGAGCTGCTCGACACCGCGCGCACCACGATTGAACGGGCGGCGGCGGAAGCGCCGCGCTGGTTCGGCACCATCCCGGAGCAGCCGTGGACCGTTGAGCCGGTGCCTGCGGCCGCCGCGCCGGGCGCGCCAGCCGCGTACTACCTGATGCCGTCGACCGACGGCTCCCGGCCGGGCACCTACTTCGCCAACACCTACGAGGCGACCGAACGGTTCCGGCAGACCGCCGAGGTCATCGCGTTCCACGAGGCGATTCCAGGGCACCACTTCCAGATCAGCCTCGCGCAGGGGCTGACGGAGGTGCCGCTGCTGCGCCGGATCAGCCACTTCACCGCCTACACCGAAGGCTGGGGGCTCTACACCGAGCGGCTGGCGCACGAGATGGGGCTCTACTCCGGTGACGTGCCGCTGCTCGGCATGCTCAGTATGGACTCGATGCGCGCGGGCAGGCTCGTCGTCGACACCGGCCTGCACGCCAAGCGCTGGAGCCGCCAGCAGGCGATTGACTACCTGCGGGACAACACGCCGATGGCGCAGGTCGAGATCGAGTCCGAAGTAGACCGTTACATCGCGTATCCTGGCCAGGCGCTGTCCTACATGGTCGGCAGGCTTGAGATCCTGCGGCTGCGGTCGGATGCCGAACGCCGCATGGGCAACGCCTTCGACGTCAAGGGATTCCACGACATCGTGCTGGGCAGCGGCGCCGTGCCACTCGCGGTGCTTGAGAAACTGATCACCGACTGGGCGGACGGTGAGGCGCAGCGCGGCGCATGAGTGAGATCACCGAGCTCGCCGACGAACTGGTCGCCGCCCGCTTCGAGGCGTATCCCTTCGAGGCGTCGCTGCTCGGCCTGCCAGGGCCGCATCACCGGCTGACCGACTACGGCGAACACCCCCGCCAGCGCACCCGCGACCACATGTTCGCGCTCGCGCGTGCCGCGACCGACGTCGATCCCGCCACGCTGGACGACTCGGAGCGGGTCACCAGGGAGCTGGTCGTGCAGCAGGCGTTCGCGCTGGCCGCCGAGATCGACGTCCGGCTGGAGGAGTTCTCGGTCAGCGACGGGCTGTCGGCCCCCGCGCTGTGGCCGCTGCTCGCGCTACCGTTGATCTCGCTGTCCGACGAGGAGACGGCCGAGGGCTTCCTTGCCCGCCTCGACGCGCTGCCCGGCTACCTGACGACGCTGTCCGAGCGGCAGCGCGACGGTGTCGCCAGGGGCCTCGCGCCGCCCGCGTTCCTGGTGCGGGCCGGTATCGGGTTCATCGACCGCTACCTGCGCGCGCGGGTCGACGACCCGCTGCGCGACGTCCGGCCGCGACGGCGGAACGCGCGGTTCGTCGCCAGCAGGGACCTGCTGATCGACACCGCCGTCCGGCCCGCGTACGGACACTACCGCGACTTCCTCGCGTACGAGCTGCTGCCCAAGGCGCGCGAGGACGGCCAGTCCGGGCTGTGGTGGCAGCCGGACGGCGAGCAGCGCTACCGGGCGCTCGCCGCCGTGCACACCACGACGGAGCACACCCCTGATGAGCTGCACCAGACCGGTTTGGAACTGCTCGAGAAGCTGTCCGCCGAGTACGCCACGGTTGGCTCGCGGGTGTTCGGTACCCGGTCGCAGGCGGAGATCTTCCACCGCCTCCGCCACGACCCGGCGTTGCGCTGGTCAAGTGGCGAGGAACTGCTCAGCTCCGCCCGGCGCGCCATCGCCCGCGCTGAGGGCGTCGCGGCGCGGTGGTTCGGGCGGGTGCCGTCGGAGCGGGTCGTCGTCCAGCCGGTGCCCGCCGCCGAGGCCGAGGGTGGTTCACTGGCGTACTACACGCCGCCGTCGCTTGACGGCTCCCGGCCGGGCACGTATTTCGCGAACACGCTCGACGCGACGCAGCGCTGCCGCCATCCGTCCGAGGCGATCGCGTTCCACGAGACCGTGCCGGGGCACCATTTCCAGGTCACCACCGCGCTCGGGTTGGAGAAGCTGCCGCTGCTGCGCCGCATCGCCGACATCAACGCCTACGCAGAGGGCTGGGGGTTGTACGCGGAGCGCCTTGCGGACGAGATGGGG
Source organism: Actinophytocola sp. (assembly GCA_009377385.1). Taxonomy (GTDB): domain Bacteria; phylum Actinomycetota; class Actinomycetes; order Mycobacteriales; family Pseudonocardiaceae; genus Haloechinothrix_A. The sequence goes on along the minus strand of WHUD01000010.1, from coordinate 58,994 downwards.
CTGTACTCCGGTGACCTCTCGCGGCTCGGCATGCTGAGCCAGGAGTCGATGCGCGCGGCACGGCTCGTCGTCGACACCGGCCTGCACGCCTATGGCTGGAGCAGGCAGCGCGCTGTCGCGTTCCTCACCGAGCACACCCCGATGCCCGCCATGGAGATCGAGTCCGAAGTGGACCGTTACGCCGGGGTGCCAGCGCAGGCGTTGTCGTACATGGTTGGCAGGCTGGAGCTGCAACGGATGCGCAGCCAGGCCGAACAGGCACTCGGCGCGGCGTTCGACATTCGCGAGTTCCACGACGTCGTGCTCGGCGGCGGGTCGCTGCCGATGCCGATCCTGAACACCGTGGTTGCGGACTGGGCGCACCGCAGGACCCGGGCGGCGGTGTGACGGCTAGTCCCCGCTGCTTAGGTCCGCCGTCCCCGACACAACGACGTGCCCTTCCTGCAACTGCAGCCGGTCGATGGCGGCGTTGGCGGGCAGTTCGGGCAGGTCGAAGCTCAGCCCGAACCGGGTGAGCTGCTCCAGCCCGCTGCGTACGGGCAACTGCGGCATCTCGATGTCGATGCCGATCAGGTCGAGCAGCGGCACCTTCGACGGGGCGGAGGGGGAGACGACGACCTTGCTGTCGTTCAGGCTGACCGACGTGTAGACCGGGATCCCTGCCACGGTGTGGAAGGTGAACCCGCGCCGGGTCACCGACAGCCGATCAACACCGGGTGGCAGCGGCACCAGGGCGCTGAGCTGGTCTTGGGTGAGCGTCGCGGCGAACGTCGTCTCGCCGACGTCGAGCGCGGGCCCGCGCAGCGAGAACCGCACCCGCACGTCCTCGGCGACCAGGTCGAGCCGGGCCAGAACGACGTCGGTGTCCTCGATCGGCACCCCGGTGGCGCGCATCGTCACCCGCTCGATGCGCCGGCTGAACACCGACCGCGCCAACGTGCGCGGTGGCGGATCGAACTCGACGCTCTCCGCGCGCAGCAGGGTGATCACGGCCGTGCGGATCTGCTCGAAGGTGCTCATGGGCCAGCGCTCACCAAGCCAGTCGTCGCCGCGCGGAGCGGGCGGTTGGTCGAGTATAGCCGCGCCCCGCCGTGCTGGCCGGGCTCAGGACTGGTACAGCCGTTCGATCGCGTCGGCGTGGAGTTCGCCGACGACGTTGCGCTTGAGCTTCAGGCTTGGCGTGATCTCGCCAGCGGCCTCGGTGAAGTCCTGCGGCAGCACGGTGAACTTGCGGATCGCCTCGGCCTGCGACACGAACGTGTTGGCCTCGTCGACGGCGGCCTGCACGTCGGCGCGCAGTTCGGGGTCATCGGCAAGGTCGGCCACTGTCTTGTCCCCTTGCTTGCCGTGCTGCTGTTTCCAGGTGGGGAAGAACTCCTCGTCGATGGTGACCAGCGCGCCGATGAACGGCCGCTGGTCGCCGACCACCATCGCCTGGCTGATCAGCGGCTTCGACTTCAGCGTGTCCTCCAGCCCGGACGGCGCCACGTTCTTACCGCCAGCGGTGACGATGATCTCCTTCTTCCTGCCGGTGATCGACAGGAAACCCTCGTCGTCGATCGCGCCGAGATCGCCGGTGTAGAACCAGCCGTCCTCCAGCGCCTCCGCGGTGGCGTCGTCGTTCTGCCAGTAGCCGCCGAACACGACGTCACCCTTGAGCAGGATCTCGCCGTCCTCCGCAATCCGCGCCGATGTACCGGCCGCGGGCTTGCCCACGGTGCCGATCTTGATGGCGTCTTCGGTGTTGACCGCGGCGGCCGCCGACGTCTCGGTGAGCCCATAGCCCTCGTAGACGGTCACGCCGATGCCCCGGAAGAAGTGCGCCAGCCTGCTGCCGAGCGGCGCGCCACCGGACACCGCACCGAGGCAGCGGCCGCCGAGCGCGGCGCGCAGCTTGCTGTAGACCAGCTTGTCGAAGATCCCGTGCTTGATCTTGAGCGTGACCGGCAACGGGAACGTGTCCATCCGCTCGCTGTAGGCGATCGCGGCGCGCTCGGCCGCGTCGAAGATCTTGCCCTTGCCCTCGGAGTGCGCCTTGAGCTTCGCGCTGTTGTAGACCTTCTCGAACATCCGAGGCACCGCGACGACCGCGCTGGGCCGGAACTGGGCGAGGTCGTCCAGCAGCGTCTTCGGATCGGGGGTGTGTCCGACCGTGACCCGCGAGTACACCGCCATCAGGGTGATCGCGCGCGCCAGGATGTGCGCCAGCGGCAGGAACACCAGCAGCGACTTGCCCTCGGCGAGCAGGTCCGGCATGGCGGCGACGCAGGCCCTGACCTCGGCGAGCAGGTTGCGGTGGGTCAGCGCGACACCTTTGGGGCGGCCGGTGGTCCCCGAGGTGTACACGATGGTGGCCAGGTCGTCCGCGCCGACAGAGCGGCGGCGTTCGTGCACGGTGTCGTCGGCGACGTCGGCGCCGAGCTCGGTCAACGCCGTCACCGCCTGCGACGAGCCCTCGATCTGCCAGACGTTGGCCAGGTCGTCGAGCTTCCCGGCCACCTCGTCGACCCGTGCGCGGTGATCGTCGGTCTCCACGATCACGGCTTTCGCGCCGGAGTTCGACAGGATCCAGGCGATCTGGTCCGCCGACGACGTCTCGTACACCGGCACCGTCACGCCGCCGGCCGCCCATATGGCGAAGTCAAGCAGTGTCCACTCGTAGCGCGTCTTGGCGATGAGGCCGACCCGGTCGCCGGTGCCGATGCCAGCCGCAATGAGCCCCTTCGCGACGGCGAGCACCTCCGCCGCATACTTGCGTGCGGTGACGTCGTGCCAGACACCGTCCACCTGACGGCGGAAGCTGACGGTGTCGCCGTATCGCTCGGCGTGCTCCCAGATGACCTCGGTGAGGTTCTCCTCAGCCGAGATGTCTTGGGCGGACGCAGCGGTGTACTCGCGCACGATGACAACCTCTCATGACATGCTGGTTACCTCGGGGTAACTCTATCGTTGCCTGCTTCGGCGGACCACGCCGGACGCCGCGATACGGTGGCGTGAGATTCTTCAGGCCGTGACCGCATTATCAGACCAGGTGAGTGTGCCCGCAGCTCCGTCGATCGATCTCGTTGACGAGACGTTCCTCGCGGTGCCGCCGTCGACGGTCGCCTCTGCTTTCGCCGACCCCCGTTCGTGGTCGCGCTACTGGCCGGACCTGCTGCTCGCGGTGTACCGCGACCGGGGCGACGAGGGCATGCGCTGGACGGTACGCGGAGCGCTGGTCGGCACCATGGAGGTCTGGTGCGAGGCGATGCTGGACGGCACGCTGCTGCACTACTTCCTGCGTGCCACCCCCGCCGATGCCGCGGGACGCCCGCTCAGCCTGGCCCCTCGCCAGCTCGCGAGGGAGTACGACGCGCGGGCACGTGCGGCCAAGGCGATCGCGCTCGGGCTGAAGAACACCCTGGAGGACGGCCGTCAGCCAGGGGTACCACCGCAGAGCTAGGGGAACTGTAGTGCGCGTACACGTCGTGTCCGATGTCCATGGCAACGCCGATGCCCTCGCCCGCGCGGGCGAGGGTGCGGACGCGCTCGTCGTGCTGGGCGACCTGATCGACTTCGTCGACTACCACCGGCACGAGAAGGGCATTCTTGGCAGGCTGTTCGGCGCGGAGAAGGTGAAGGTCTTCGCCGACCTGCGCCGTTCAGGTGACCGCGAGGCCACCATCGCCTACTCGCGGGAGCTGTGGGGCAGTCTGGACGACCCCGCCGGCCTGGTGGAGGAGGCGATCCGGGAGCAGTACGCCGAGCTGTTCGGCGCGATGACCGCGCCCACCTACGCCACCCCCGGCAACGTGGACGCGCCCTCGCTGTGGCAGGAGTTCGCCGAGGGCGGCATCCACGTGCTCGACGGCGACGTCGCCAAGATCGGCGGGCTGCGGTTCGGCTTCGTCGGCGGCTCGCTGCGGCCGGACGGCGTGCCGCGCCGCACGTCGTCGGCCTGGACGCCGTACCTGCGTCCGCACGACGAGTTCGCGGAGGCAGTCGCCGGGCTCGGCCAGATCGACGTCCTGTGCAGCCATATCCCGCCGGACGTCCCTGAGCTGACCTACGACGTCGTGACCAAACGCACCGAGGCGGGCGCGCCGAGCCTGCGGGAGGCCGTCGAGCGGGAACAGCCGCGCTGGTCGCTGTTCGGTCACGTGCACCAGCCGCTGGCGGACCGGATGCGGCTCGGCAGGACAGAATGCTGCAACGTCGGGCACTTCAAGCTGGCCGAACGCCCGTTCGTGCTGCGGTGGTGACACAACCCCACCCGTCACTCCGACAGCGTCGGGCGGTGCGGCTACCCTCTTGGGCATGGCCGACGAGTCCACTCAGTCGATCGTCGTCGACGCCCCACCAGACCAGATCATGGCGGTGATCGCCGATCTGGAGTCCTACCCTGAGTGGGCCAAGGCGGTCCGGTCCACCGAGATCCTCGAACGCAATGTCAACGGACAGGCGGTCCGGGTCACATTTACCCTCGACGCCGGGCCGGTCAAGGACGTCTACACGCTCGAATACGACTGGGCGCCCGACGGGCTCAGCGTGAGCTGGCGCCTGATCAAGGGCCAGATGCAGAAGGCGCAGCGGGGCCGCTACGAGCTCACGCCGCTCGACAACGGCCAGACCGAAGTGACCTACACCCTGTCGGTGGAACTCGCGTTGCCGATGATCGGCCAGCTACGGCGCAAGGCGGAGAAGATGATCATGGACATCGCACTCAAGGAGCTCAAGCGTCGCGCGGAGAGTGGCTCCTAGCGTGCGGCTGGTACTGTTCACCGGAAAGGGAGGGGTCGGCAAGACCACGCTGGCCGCTGCAACCGGGGCGACACTGGCCACGTACGGCAAGCGGACGCTCGTCGTCTCAACCGACCCCGCCCACTCGCTCGCCGACTCCTACGGCGTCCCGCTCGGTCCAGAACCGACCGAAGTGGACAGACGGCTCGACGCGGTGCAGATCGACAGTCGCTCGCTCGCCGACACCGCATGGCAGCGGCTGCGCGGCCAGCTCGGCAACGCGCTCGCCGGGATCGGCGTCGATGCGCTGGACGCGGCCGAACTGACCGTGCTGCCCGGCGTCGACGAACTGCTCGCACTCGGCGAGGTGCGGCGGCTCGCCGCGACCAAGCACTGGCACGCCGTCGTCGTCGACTGCGGCCCGACCGCCGAGACATTGCGGCTGTTCGCGCTGCCGGAAGCGATCGCAAGCTACCTGCGCAGGATGTACGGCTGGCAGCCGAAGTCGCGGGCGCTGACCGGCGCGGCGGCGTCGGTGGCCGAGCTGGGTGCCCACCTTGAGTCGTTGCGAACGATGCTGACCGACCGGGACGTCACGACGGTCAGGCTGGTGCTCACCCCGGAACGCATGGTGGTCGCCGAGACCCGTCGCACGCTGACCGCGCTCGCGCTGCGCGGCATCCGGGTCGACGGCATCGTGGCCAACCGCCTGATGCCCGCCGCCGGACTGTGGCGCGGGGGAGCGGCGTCCTGGCTGCGGGAACGCCGCGCCCAGCAGGAAGCGGTGCTGGCCGAGGCTGGCGCCGCCGGGCTGTCCGGCGTGCGGTTGGTCGAACACCGGGCGGCCGAGCCGGTCGGGCTGGACGCGCTTGCCGAGATCGCCAAGGAGCTCTACGGTGGCGGGGACCCGCTGGCGGGGGAAGCCGACGACGTCGCCCCGATGCTCCGCATCACCGAGTCCGACCAGGGCTACCGGCTTCGGATCGCGCTGCCGCTCGCGCCGGACGCCGACGTCGACCTCGCGCGCATCGACGACGATCTCGCCATCACCATCGACGGATCCCGCAGGCTGGTCGCGCTGCCCAGGCTGCTGCGGCCGTGCGATGTGATCGGCGCGGAGACCGACGCCGAGGGTCTGGTGGTGTTGCTGACGGAGCCAGGAGGCCAGCCATGACCGAGCGAACCGAGCGGATCTCGGCCAACGAGGCCGTCACCGAGCTCGGCGCCGAGATCATGCTGCTCGTCGAGATGATCGTGGAGTACGCCGCGCCATGGCTCGACGGGCTGATCGCGGCGGGGCACACCAACGGGCTGTTCGGCGGTGGTGCCGACGATTCCGCTGAGCACCCGGCGTCGCAGTACGACTGTGGCTGGTGCCCGCTGTGCACCGTTGTCGCCGTGGCCCGCGGCGACCGGCCGGAGTTCTCAGCACGCGCCATCGAGCAGTTGGCGCAGCTCGTCGGCGTGCTGCGGGCCGTGCTCGCCGACCGGTGGTACCCCGGCGAGGGCATCCACATGCCCGGCGCGCCGCGCGCCGAACGGCAGGACACCGGCCAGGATTGGACCACCGCACCGCCCGCAGCCGCCCGTCCCGCCGGGGGCTCGCGGGCGCAGCGCATCACCGTGCGCAAGGCCGCCGAGCGAGGGGAGACGCCCTGAACACCGTCGGCATCGACGTCGGCGGCACCACCCTGCGTGCGGGTGTCGTCGATGAGCACGGCACCATGATCGACGCCGTCCTCGCACCGACCCCACATGACGCCGACGCGCTCGAAGCGGCGATCGCCAACGCCGTCCACGAGCTGCGCGACAGGCATCCGATCACCGCGGTCGGCCTTGCCGTCGCCGGGTTCGTCGCCCCCGACCGCAACACCGTGCGGTACGCACCGCACCTACCGTGGCGCGGCGAGCCGGTCGCCGCCCACATCGCCGCGCGGATCGGACTGCCGGTCACGCTGGAACACGACGCGAACGCCGCCGCCGTCGCCGAGTACACCTACGGCGCTGCCAGGGGCGCCGGGGTGGTTGTGCTTGTCGCGATCGGCACCGGGATCGGCGGCGCGCTGCTGCAGGACGGCGTGGTGTTCCACGGCGCCAACGGCGTCGGGCCGGAGTTGGGGCACCTGCGGCTCGTGCCGGCCGGCCGGGTGTGCTCCTGCGGCAAGCGCGGCTGCTGGGAGCGCTACTGCAGTGGTACCGCTCTCGTCACCACCGCGCTGGAGATGCTGGCCAGGCACGACGTCGCATCGACGGTGCTGGCCCGCGAGTTCGCCGACGACTACAGCGCGCTCACCGGACGCCGGGTCGCCGCCGCCGCGCGGGAGGGCGACGTCGTCGCCAAGCAGGCCATGTCACAGCTCGCGACCTGGCTCGGCGAGGGGCTCGCCCTGGTGGCCGACGTCTACGACCCCGAGCTGATCGTCATCGCGGGCGGGGTGTCCGAGTCCGCGCCGCTGTTCCTCGACGACGCGCGGGAGCACTACGCCTCGGTGCTGACCGGAGCGGGGCACCGGCCGCTCGCGCGGATCAGGACCGCCCAGCTCGGCGGTGACGCGGGCCTCGTCGGAGCCGCGACGCTGGCGGCGGCCGCCGCGGGCGATGTGCGAGGCTAGCGTGGTGCGACTCGGTGACGGCGACGGCTTCGTCCGGTGTGCGTGCGGCAACGTGCACTGGGGCACTAACGGTGCGGCGGGCCTGCTGCTGTCCGACCCGGAGCGCGGCGTGTTGTTGCAGCGCAGGGCGTGGTGGGTGCACCACGGCCGCACGTGGGCGTTGCCGGGCGGCGCGCTGCGCAACGCCGAGACGGCCGAGCAGGCGGCGATCCGCGAGGCCGAGGAGGAGGCCGACGTGCCTGCGCACGCGGTGCGGCTCACGGCGATGTCCGTCGTCGACCACGGCACATGGCGCTACACCACGGTGCTCGCCTCGGTGCGCCGTGCGGTCGCCGCGCGAGTAGCCAACTCGGAGAGCACCGGGATGCGGTGGGTACCGCCGCACGAGGTGGCGGACTATCCGCTGCACCGCGACTTCGCCCACGCGTGGCCCGCGCTGCGGGAGCACGTGGGCAGACGGCTGGTGCTGGTGGTGGACGCCGCCAACGTGATGGGCTCCCGGCCGGATGGCTGGTGGCGCGACCGCGCTGGCGCCGCCGAGCGGCTGCGCGACCGGCTCGCCGTGCTTGCGGCCGACGGCATCCCCGGCGGCAAGGACGGCATCCCCGGCAGCGACCGGTGGTCCTGGCTGCCGCGCATCGTGCTGGTGGTTGAGGGCGCCGCGCGCGGGACGATCGGCGTCGACGGCGTCGAGGTGGTCGCCGCCGAGCGCGACGGCGACTCCGCCATCGTCGACGTCACCCGGCAGGCGCTGGCCGAGGCCCCCGACGACCACGTGCTGGTCGTCACCGCCGACCGCGAGCTCCGCGCCCGCGTCGAAGCCAAGGGCGCGAGCCGTCTTGGCCCGTCCGTCCTGTTAGGACTCCTCCCGAACTGACCGTGTCCCTCGTCCCGGACGTCGTGTCCCCCGCCCACGACGCCGTGTCCCTCACTCCAGCCGCCAGAGTCGATCAACGTCTTGATGCTGCGACGCTCGCCCATAGCGGCGTCGGCGATGTCGTCGTGGGTACGTCCTCGCTACGCCGAAAGTGTGACGGCCACCTTGGCGGCGAGCGTGGCGTTGGCGTGCACTAACGCCTCGTTGGTGGCGACGCTGACGCCGTCGCTGGCCGTATGGAAGTGCTCCAGCAGCACCGGCGTGACGCCCGATCCGGACGCGCCGGTGTCACGCATCTTGGTCAACCCCTCGGTGAGCAGCCGGTCGTGCAGCGCACGGTCCATCTCGTGCTCGGGCGGCACCGGATTCGCCAGCACCACCCCGGACGCCGCGTGCTCGCGGTGGGCGCGCACAGTGGCGGCGACGGCGCCGGGATCGTCGACGCGCCATGGCACCGGATGCCCCGAGGAGCGCAGGTAGAACGCCGGGAAGTCGTCGGTGCGGTAGCCGAGCACCGGCACGGACCTCGCTTCCAGCACTTCGAGCGTCGCCGCGATGTCGAGCACCGATTTCACCCCGGAGCACACCACGAGGATCCGCGTCGCCGCGAGGATGCCGAGGTCCGCCGAGATGTCCCACGTCGTTGTGTCGCCGGGCGCTGGCAGGTGGACGCCGCCGAGCCCGCCGGTGGCGAACACGGCGATGCCCGCGTGGTGAGCCAGCACGCTGGTGGCGGCGACGGTCGTCGCGCCGGAACGACCGAGCGCGATCGCGGGCCCCAGGTCGCGGGCGCTGAGTTTCGCCAGCGCGGTGCCTTCGGTGCACACTCGGTCGAGCTGGTCGGGGGAGAGGCCGATCGTGGGCGTGCCCTGCAGGACGGCGATAGTTGCGGGGACGGCGCCCTCCGCCCGGATGGCGTCGCCAAGCTGCCGCGCGAGCGCGAGATTGCGGCCGCGCGGCAGGCCGTGGGCGAGCAGCGTGGATTCCAGCGCGACGACGGGGCGACCGGCGTCGAGTGCCTCGGCCACATCGGGCGCGATCGTGAGTGCCATGCCTGGCATCGTGCCGAAGTCGGCCCGGCGCGCTCGCCACGGGGCGGGAATGGAGAACACGGCGTCGGGAACGGGGGACACGGCGTTCTGGGCGTGGGACACGGCGTCGGGAACGGGGGACACGGCGGCATGGGTGTGGGACACGGCGGAAGCTGGGGCAGAATGGAGGCGTGAGTACTCAGGTTCTTCCCGATGTCGATACGCGGCCGGAAGGCAGTGACGTCACTGACGACGACACGCCGAAGATGTTCCACTATGTGAAAAAGAACAAGATCACGGAGAGTGCCGTCATGGGCACGTACGTGGTGGCGCTGTGCGGTGAGACCTTCCCGGTGACGAAGTCCGCCAAGCCCGGTTCGCCGGTGTGCCCGGAGTGTGAGCGCATCTACAAGGGCTTGCCACCCGGCGGCGACGACAACGACTAAGTCCGCCGGTCAGCGGATAGGCGGTCAGTGTCCGAGGCCGCCAGGCCGTCGCGTTTCCGCGCACCGGCGTCGGGTGCGCCGCCCCCGCGCGCCGCACCAGCGTCTCGCGCGTCTGGTGCGCCACCCTCCTCCACGCCGTACCGCATGTCGGCCTCCGGCCCCGCGCCGGCCTCCGCAGTGCCGCCGTGCCGCCGCTGGCTGTCGTCCTCCGCCCGCGCCGCCTGGTGCGCGCGTTCCAGCTCAAGCTGCCGCCATCTGCGCTGCTGCCTGCGGGTCGGGCCGGCTGGCCAAAGCTCCTCGATGGCCGCGTTGAAGTACGCCCCGCCGACAACGGCGAGCCCGATGAAGAACAGGAACAGCAGGAACGCCACCGGGGTGGCCAGCGCGCCGTAGGTGTAACCGGTCGCGGAGAGCCCGCCGAGGTAGAACCGCAGCCCGGCACTGGTCAGCAGGAAGATCGCCATCGCGAGGATCGCGCCAGGCACGCCCCGGTGCCACGGCAGCTTGCGCGGCAGCGCCAACTTGTACAGCGTCGCGAGCGCGAGCACGATCAGCACTCCGAGGGTGGGGTAGTACAGCATCCGCACCCAGAAGCCGATCATGCCGTGCCAGGAGTCCGGGAAGAACCGGGGCAGCAGGTCGGGGCCGATGGCGATCAGCGGCAGCCCGATGATCAGCAGCACCAGGCTGCCGATGTAGAGCAACAGCGAGAAGATCCGCTGCCACACCTCGTGGCGGACACCATGCTGGTCGTGTGCGACCGTGATCGCGTCGACGAACGACGACATCGCCGACGACCCCGCCCAGAGCGCGATCACGAATCCGACCGAGACGATGGCGCCCTTGCCGTCGGTGAGCATGCCCGCCACGGTCGGCTTGACGATGTTCTCGACGACCTCGGCGCTGAACGCCGTCTCGCTGAAGCGCACGATCTCCTCGCTCACGCGCGCCGCGACACGGTGGCCGAACCAGTCGCTGACGTAGCCGAGCAACCCGAGCAGCCCGAGCATGAGCGGGGCGAGCGAGAGCGCCTGCCAGAACGCCGCCTCGGCGGACTCGGAGAAGATGCTGCCCCGCCAGGCTTTGGTCAGCGTGAGCCCGATCAGGCGCAGCGGTCCCTTCCGCTCGCCGTGCGAGCCTGCCGAATCCTGGTGAGCAGTCATGTCACATTCCAGCATGGTCCATTTCCCCAATTTTGGCTTGTCGCTCGCGAGGTGTGTCTCTGTGCCCGGTCATGCCCACCCGCCAGGTACCCTCATCGGGCGCCCTCACCGCGTGCCGCGGCGCCTGCGGCACGGCACACGTGGGGGCATTCGTCTGTCCTGACCGCGCGGTGTTCCGCCGTGCCGACAGCGGGGAGAGGAGCCGGAGTTGCCGGAGACGTTTGTTGCGCCAGAGCCGGAGCAGGACGCGACAGCGAAGCCGCTGCGTGCGTGGCAGCGGAGGGCGTTGACGAAGTACCTCACCCGCAACCCCAAGGACTTCCTCGCGGTGGCCACACCCGGCGCTGGTAAGACCGTGTTCGGCCTGCGCATCGCTGCCGAGCTGCTGTCGGATCGCACCATCGACGCCGTCACGATCGTCACCCCGACCGAGCACCTCAAACACCAGTGGGCCAGCGCGGCGAACAACACGGGCATCGCGATCGACTCGAACTTCCGCAACGCGGACGGCGCGGTCTCGCCGGATTTCCGGGGTGTCGCCCTGACGTACGCGCAGGTCGCGGCGCATCCGACGTTGCATCGGGTACGCACGGAGAACCGCAAGACGCTGGTGATCCTTGATGAGATCCACCACGGCGGCGACGCGAAATCCTGGGGTGACGCGATCCGCGAGGCGTTCACCCCCGCCGCCCGGCGGCTCGCGCTGACTGGGACGCCGTTCCGCAGCGACGACTCGCCGATCCCGTTCGTCACCTACGAGCCGGACGGCAACGGCGTCGAGCGCAGCAAGGCCGACCACTCCTACGGCTACTCCGAGGCGCTGGCGGACGGCGTCGTGCGCCCGGTCGTGTTCCTCGCCTACTCGGGTGAGGCCCACTGGCGGACGAACGCGGGCGAGGAGTTCACCGCCCGCCTGGGGGAGCCGCTGACGGCGGAGCAGACGGCGCGGGCGTGGCGCACCGCGCTGGACCCGAACGGCGAGTGGGTGCCGTCCGTGCTGCATGCAGCGCACGTGCGGCTCACCCAGCTGCGTTCCGGCGGCGTGCCGGACGCGGGGGGCCTCGTCATCGCCAGCGACCAGGACTCGGCGAGGGCGTACGCGAAGATCCTGCGCGACGTCACCGGCACCGAGCCGGTCGTTGTGCTCTCCGATGACCCGCAGGCGAGCAGGCGCATCGGCGAGTTCGCCGAGTCCGACGACCAGTGGATGATCGCGGTGCGGATGGTCTCCGAGGGTGTCGACGTGCCCCGGCTGGCGGTGGGCGTCTACGCCACCAGCGCCTCGACGCCGCTGTTCTTCGCACAGGCCATCGGCCGGTTCGTGCGGGCGAGGCGGCCTGGGGAGACGGCGAGCGTGTTCCTGCCGAGCGTGCCCGCGCTGCTCGAACTAGCCAGCGAGCTTGAGGCGGAGCGCGACCACGTGCTCGGCAAGCCGCATCGGGAGTCGGACGGCTGGGACGACGAGCTGCTCGACTCGGCCAACCGCACTGAGGACGAACAGACCGACGACGACCGCGGCTTCCAGTCGTTGCACGCCTCAGCCGAGCTGGATCAGGTGATCTACGACGGCAACTCGTTCGGCACCGCCGTGTTCGCCGGGTCGGAGGAGGAGCAGGAGTACCTCGGCCTGCCCGGTCTGCTAGAGCCGGACCAGGTACGGGCGCTGCTGCGCAAGCGGCAGGAAGAACAGCTCGCCGACGACAAACGCAGGAAGCCACAGGAGCCGGAGCCGCAGCGGCAGGCCGCACCGGCCAGCATGCGGGAGCGGCGCGCCGCGCTGCGCAAGGAACTCAACGCGCTTGTCGGCATGTACCACCACCGCACGACCAAGCCGCACGGGGCGATTCACAACGAACTCCGCCGGGTATGCGGCGGCCCGCCGACGGCGATGGCGACGGTGGAGCAACTGGAGGAACGCATTGCGACGTTGCGCTCGTGGTGAGCGCCATCTGACGACGATGAGCGGTCGTCGTTGCCGAATCGTGTCCTGACGCCGGGAACTAAATCGATCCAGTGCCCCTTCCGCAAAGCCGCGCTCCGGAATATGTTGTCGCTCACAACATTTACGCGGCGGGCCCGGCACCAGCCGGTTAAGCCGTCAGCTTAGACCCGGAAAGGTTCCCAGTGATGCGGACCAAGAGACTCCTCGCAGCCGCCGCGGCGGCCGGCCTGTTCGCGCTCAGCGCATGCGGCGCGAACACCGCCCCCGCGAACCAAGGCGCCGGTGACGACACCGCGACGTCGGACGAGGCCACCAAGGGAACGGTGGGCGTCATCCTGCCTGAGACCGCGACGTCGGCGCGGTGGGAAGGCTTCGACAAACCGATGCTGGAGAAGGCACTCGCCGCGGAAGGCTTCGAGGCGGACGTGCAGAACGCTCAGGGCGAGGTGCAGAAGTTCACCACGCTCGCTGACGGCATGATCGCCAAGGGCGTCGACGTGCTCGTCCTCGCTTCGATCAACAGCGAGGTCGGCAGCGCGGTGGTCGCCAAGGCCAAGGCGGCGGGCATCCCGACCATCGACTACGACCGGCTCAACCTTGGCGGCGGCTCGGACTACTACGTCTCGTTCGACAATGTCCGCGTCGGTGAGCTGCAGGGCGAGGGGCTCGCCAAGGCGCTGGAAGGCAAGGACGGCGCCGAGGTCATCGAGATCGAGGGCGCGCCGACCGACAACAACGCCACGCTGTTCCACGAGGGCCAGCGCAACGTGCTGCAGCCGCTCTACGACTCCGGCAAGCTCGACCTCGTGCGAAGCCAGGCCATCCAGGACTGGGACAACCAGAAGGGCGGCACCGTCTTCGAGCAGATCCTGACCAGCAACGGCGGCAAGGTCGACGGCGTCGTCGCAGCCAACGACGGCCTCGCTGGTGCCATCATCACCGTGCTCAAGAAGAACGGGCTCGCTGGCAAGGTTCCGGTCACCGGCCAGGACGCCACCCCTGCCGGGCTCAAGTCGATCCTGCGCGGCGAGCAGTACATGACGGTGTTCAAGCCGATCGAGAAGGAGGCCGAGGCCACCGCGAAGCTGGCGGCAGAGCTGGCCGAGGGTGACACCGCGGCGGCAGACGAGCTCGCCTCGGACAGCGTGCACGATCCCGATGCCGACCGCGACGTCAAATCGGTGCTGCTCGAGCCGGAGCTGATCACCAAGGAGAACGTCAAGACGGTGGTCGACGCCGGGTACGTGCCCGCAAGTGACGTCTGCGTCCGAGATCTCAAGGACGTCTGCGACAAGCTCGGCATCTCCTGACCGACCCTGATCCGCTGGGGCGAGCCGTGGGGCTCGCCCCAGCACCATGGAGACAACGATGAGTGAGCCCATCCTCGAACTGCACGGACTCAACAAGAGCTTCGGTCCGGTGCACGTGCTGCACGACGTCGATCTGAAGGTGCGCGCCGGCGAGGTCACCGCTCTTGTCGGTGACAACGGTGCCGGTAAGTCAACGCTGGTCAAATGCATCGCGGGGATCCACGCCGCCGACTCTGGCGAGGTGCGGTTCCAGGGCGAGCAGGTGCACATCCGCGGCCCCAAGGACGCGGCCCGGCTCGGCATCGAGGTCGTCTACCAGGACCTCGCGCTCGCCGACAACCTCGACATCGTGCAGAACATGTTCCTCGGCCGCGAGCGGGGCAGCGGCTGGCTGCTCGACGAGGCGAGCATGGAACAGGCCGCACGGCAGACGCTGGCGTCGCTGTCGGTGCGCACGGTCAAGTCGGTGCGCACGCCGGTGTCCTCGCTCTCCGGTGGGCAACGGCAGACCGTGGCGATCGCCAAGTCGGTGCTGTGGGACAGCAAGGTGGTGCTGCTCGACGAGCCGACCGCCGCGCTCGGCGTCGCGCAGACCCGCCAGGTGCTCGACCTGGTGCGCAGGCTCGCCGAGCAGGGCCTCGGCGTGGTGCTGATCAGCCACAACATGGCCGACGTGTTCGAGGTCTCCGACCGGGTCGCCGTGCTGTACCTGGGCAGGATGGCAGCCGAGGTGAACACCAAGGACGTCACCCACGGACAGGTCGTCGAACTGATCACCGCGGGCCGCTCTGGGGAACTCGGCCTCGCCCGTCCCGACACCGCGGTCGTGTGAGAGCCGTGAGCCCTCCTGTGAACAAGGAAGAAACCACCATGACGCAGACCTCTCCAGCGCCGTCCGGCGCGGCGATCACCGACTTCGGTATCGACACAACGGCGATGTCCACCAGCGAGGCGATCCGCGACTACTTCGCCCAGCTGCGGGGCGGGCAGCTCGGCTCACTGCCTGCCGCGCTCGGCCTCGTCGCGCTGTTCGTGCTGTTCTCATCGCTGTCGGACGTCTTCTTCTCGCTGAACAACGTCGCGAACCTGCTCGCCCAGGGCGCTGGCCAGACCATGATCGCGATGGGCATCGTTTTCGTGCTCCTCGTCGGCGAGATCGACCTCTCGGCTGGCACGGCGTCCGGCGCGGCCGGTGCGGTGCTCGCGATGCACTATGCCCAGAACGGCAACCTGCTCGGCGGCATGGGCATCACCGTGTTCATCGTGTTCAACGCAGGGCTGCTGCTTGCAGCGGGGCTCGCCGCGCTGCTGCGCATCTGGCCAGGCACCGTGATGGCGCTTGTCGCGATGGTCATCTCGCTGTCGGGCATGACAGCGAACCCGTGGCTGGAAATGCTGCTGGCGTTGTCTGTCGGCACCGCGATGGGCTGCATCACCGGTTTCCTCGTCGCCAAGATCGGCATGCCGTCATTCGTCGTGACGCTGGCGCTGTTCCTGACATGGCAGGGCGTGATCCTGCAGTTGATCGGCGAGGGCGGCGTGATCGGCATCAGCACGTCCGAGGTGCTGAACGATGTCGCCAACGGCAACTTGTCCACCGTTGGCAGCTGGGCGCTGTTCGTCGTCGCGGCTGGTGGGTTCGCCGCGCTGTCGCTCGGCCAGCATTTCCGCAGGCTCAAGGGGGGTCTCGTCACCCAGCCGACGCCGCTGGTGCTGTTCAAGGTCGGCACGGTCACGGTGCTCGGCGCGGTGGCGACGGCGCTGCTGACGGTCAACCGCTCGCCCAACGAGAGCGTCGAGATCTCCGGCGTGCCGTACGTGGTGCCGATCGTGCTCGGCCTGCTCGTCATCGGCACCTACGTGCTCAACCGCACCCGCTACGGCAGGCACATCTACGCCGTCGGCGGCAACAAAGAGGCCGCGCGCAGGGCAGGCATCGACGTCACCAAGATCAAGGCGAGCGCGTTCGTGGTGTGCTCATCGGTCGCAGCGCTCGGCGCGATCGTGTACTCCTCCAAGGTCGGCTCGGTCGACCCGCAGGCCGGTGGCCTCAACACGCTGCTGTTCGCCGTCGGTGCCGCCGTGATCGGTGGGGCGTCGCTGTTCGGCGGCAAGGGCAGGGTGATCGACGCCGTCATCGGTGGCACCGTGCTCGCGACCGTGGCCAACGGGCTCGGCCTGCTGGCGCAGCCTGCCGCCGTCGTCGCCATCGTGACCGGACTGGTGCTGCTGCTCGCCGCGACCGTCGACGCGCTGTCGAGGCGGCGCGCGGCAACGGCGGCGCGCTGATGCCAGCAGGTGCTGTGACGGGTGGTGGCACAGGGAGTGAGACGATGCTTTCGTGACCAGCACATCCGTTGCCAGACCCGACGAGGTGCGCCGGTATAACCGATCCAGCTTGCTCCGCGTGCTGCATGTCACCGGTCCGTGCACGCGGGCGGTGCTGGCGACCGAGCTGGGACTCAACCGCAGCACGATCAAGACGCTGGTCGACGGGCTCGCCGAGGCGGGTGTGGTCGAGGAACGGGTGCCGAGGTCGGGCAGGGGAGCAGCGGGCCGCCCGTCACTGCTTGTGCTGCCGCAGCCACAGGCCGCCGTCGTGCTCGCCGTGGACATCCAGGTGGAGCACGTCGCGATCGCGCTTGTCGGGCTCGGCGGACAGATCCTCGGCCGCAACCGCTGGAACCTGCACGGCCGCATGGGGGAGCCGGGCGAGGTCATCACGCACGTGATCGAGTCGACGCAGCTGCTCACCGCCGATCTCGGGGTGAGCCCGGTCGCGGCAGGCATCTCGGTGCCCGGCGTCGCACGGCGTTCCGACGGCTACATCCACGAGGCGCCCAACCTGCGCTGGCACGACGTCCCGCTCGGTGAGCTGATGAGCGCGGGACTCGGCATCCCGGCCACGGTCGGCAACGACGCCGAGTTTGGCGCGCTCGCCGAGCACGTGCGCGGGGTCGCGCGCGGCTCGGACGACGTGGTGTTCGTCTCCGCCGACGTCGGTGTCGGCGGCGGGGTGATCGCTCAGGGATCCTCGCTGCGCGGCGGGGGCGGCTACGTCGGCGAGATCGGGCACATGATCGTGCGGCCAGGCGGCAGGCGATGCTACTGCGGCAACGTCGGCTGCTGGGAGACCGAGGTCGGGGAGGCCGCGCTGGCGCGGGCGCTCGACCTGCCCGAGGACAGCCCGCGCGGGGCGATCGTGGCCGAACTGCGGGTGCTCGGCGAGGCGGGCACCGCTGGCGAGCGGCTCGCGGAGTTCGCGGAGTGGCTCACGCTCGGCCTGGTCAGCATCGTGAACGTGCTCGGTCCCGAGCTGGTGGTGCTCGGTGACCTGTTCACCGCGCTGCCCCCGCCCGTGCTTGACGCCGTTGGCGAGCAGGTGCGGGAACGCAGCATGGTCAGCCGCGCCGTCGGGGGAGTCCGGGTGGTCACCTCAGCGCTCGGTGCCGACGTCAAACTGCTCGGCGCGGCGGAGTCGGCCTTCGAGGGCGTGCTCGACACGGTGTGAGAACCCGTCCCAAGATGCACCTCGGGCGGGAATCCTGGCTGGATTCCCGCCCGAGGGCGTCTAGGGGGTCGAGTTGGGGTCAGTCGGTCTCGTCACGTTGGATCTCGGCCGCCAGCTCCTTGAGCCTGGTCTCGTGCTGGCGGGCGTGGTGGCCGCAGAAGAGCAGTTCGCCGCCGGTGGGCAGGATCGCGCGAACCTGTGCCGCCGCGCTGCAGCGGTCGCAGCGGTCCGCCTTGGTCAACTCGGGGCGGGTGAGCGTTGCGCTCATTGGAGTCTCCCTCCGTCCCAGCATCGTGAGCCCGATGCCACTCGACTCAACGCCGTCATGCGTTGCTTCTACTGTTGCAGACGATTCCACCACTGCAAGTGTTCCCGCTGAGCTGGGATGTCAGTCACGCTGAATTCCTCAGGATGTCGCAGCCGAAGATCACGATCACGTAGCCGACCGTCATGAAAACTCGTTTGCCCACGTCAGGCACGATGGCAAGGTGACTGGATTGCGTGTCGCACCCCGGCTGGCGAAGGCGCCTGCCCCGGTGCTGTTCGCCATCAGCGGAACGTCGATGTACGTCGGCGCGGCGATGGCGGTATGGCTGTTCGATAGCGCCACCCCGTCCGGCGTGGCCTGGTTGCGGTGCCTCGGTGCCGCGCTGGTGCTCCTGGCGTGGCGCAGACCACCACGCGCGGCGTGGCGCGGCAAGGCGCTGCTGCTCGCTGGCTCGTTCGGCGTCGTGACGGCGGGCATGAACGTGCTGTTCTACGAGGCGATCGCTCGGTTACCGCTCGGCACAGCGGTCGCCCTTGAGTTCGTCGGGCCGGTGGTGGTCGCCGCGTTCGGCTCCCGGACCCGCCGCGACATCGCCGCGCTGGCGATGGTCGCCATCGGCGTGGTGCTGATCGCCGACGTCCAGCTCGCGGGCGAGCCACTCGGCGTGGCGTTCGCGCTGGCAGCGGCGGCGGCATGGGCTGGCTACATCGTGCTCGGCAATCGGGTCGCGCTCGCCGACACCGGCGTGTCGGGCTTCGACAGCCTGGCCGTCGGCTTCGCCGTCGCCACCGTGGTGCTCTCGCCGCTCGCGCTGGGGACGGGGGCGATATGGGGCGCGCCGGACCTGCTCGCGCTCGGCGTCGGTGTAGGGGTGCTCTCCACGGTGGTGCCCTACACGCTGGACCAGTTCGTGCTCCGCAAGGTCGGCCGCGCCACGTTCGCGCTGCTGCTCGCGCTGCTGCCGGTGACGGCGACCGTGATCGGGCTGCTTGTGCTGGCGCAGGTGCCGACCGGGATGGAGGCACTCGGCATCCTCGCCGTCGTGATCGGGGTCGCGCTGCGGTCCCGCGAGGACGGCCAGCGCGCCGCTGAGTCGCCCCAGGAGCCGCCATAAACCCGCCGGACGACAAGGGACGCCGAGGCCCGCTACGGACGGCTCAGGCGGTCAGCTCCGGCGGCCTGCCGCTGCGCTCGACAAGCAGCCGCTTGAGGATCTTGCCGGTGGTGTTGCGGGGCAGCCGGGTCAGGAACGTCACGTCCCTCGGCACCGAGAAGCGGCTCAGCCGGTGGTGGATGTAGGAGCGCACCATCGCGGGGTCGAGCCGCGAGCCCGTTCTCGGCACGATGAACGCCGCGAGTCGCTGGCCGTACTCGTCGTCAGGCACGCCGACCACGGCCACCTCGCTGACCTGCGGCAGCGCGGCCAGCGCCTCCTCGACCGGGCGCGGGAACACGTTCTCCCCACCGGAGATGATCATCTCGTCGTCGCGTCCCGAGACGAACAGCCTGCCGTCCGCGTCGACGTAGCCGAGGTCGCCGGTGTCCATGAAGGTGTCCTTGATCTCGGCCGAGTTGCCGTCGGTGTAGCCGTCGAACAGCATCTCGTTGCCGACGAAGATCCGGCCGACCGAGCCGCGCGGAACCTGCAGCCCGTCCTGGTCGAGGATCGCGACCCTGGTGCCGAGCGCGGGATGGCCTGCCGTTGTTGGCGCCGCCCGCAGGTCGGCGGGAGTGGCTACCGTCGCCTGCGACACCTCGGTCGAGCCGTAGAAGTTGTAGAGGATGTCGCCGAAGGTGTCCATGAACCCGGTGACAAGCGGGCCGGGCAGCACCGAACCGCTGCTCGCCGCGATTCGCAGGCTCGACGTGTCGTACTTGTCCCTGATCTCGGCGGGCAGGTTGAGGATGCGCTGCAGCATGATCGGCACCGCGATCAGCGTGGTCGCGCGGTGCTGCGAGATCGCACGCAGACATTCCTCAGCTTCGAACCGGTCCTGCAGGATCACCGTCGCCCGCAACGGGGTGCTGAGCTGCAGCGTCGCCAGCCCCCAGCTGTGGAAGATCGGCGCAGCGATCAGCATCCGCTCGCCGGTACGCAGCGGCAGACGGGACAGGATCGCCGCGATCGTGCTCCAGCCCTTCGCGGCGGGCCGTTTGGCGCCCTTCGGCGTGCCGCCGGTGCCCGAGGTGAGCACGACCAGCCTGCCGTGCTGCTTCGGCGGGGTGAGACTGCGCTGCGGCGCGGTGTCGATGATCTCGTTCATGGTCTCGTGCTGCGTGACCGTGCCGCCCGGCGTGGTGCTGATCCTGTCCACCTCGTCGGGCAGGTACTGCACCAGCGGCGAGAACTCGTCGTCGACGAACAGCGTGTGCAGCTCGTGCGCCTGGGCGATATCCTCGATCTGCCTGCTTGACAGCCCGGTGTTGAGCAGGATCAGCGTCGCGCCGATGATGCCGCACGCCGTCATGCACTCGACCATCGCGCTGTGGTTGCGCGCCATGACCGCGAGGGTCGTCCTCGGACCGATGCCGCGCTCGATGAGACCGGACGCCAGCCGCTGCGCGCGTTGCCACACCTCGGCGAACGTGCGCGATCTGTGCTCGTCGATCAGCGCGGGCACGCGGGGGTCGCGCGCCGACGCCTGCGCGTAACCGCCGACAAGGTTGAACCCCCACCGATTCAGCAGGGCAAGCTGCCGGATGCCGACGTCGGGCCGGGTCGGTTTGAGGATGCCGGACGTCACCAACGTGCGCGTGATTTTGATCCCCGAGGACCCGGTGTCCTGCGGATGCGTCACCGGCTGGTCGGGGACCCGCGCCAGGTACCGGGACACCCTGTCGAGGCCCCGTTGCGCCCAGCTGCGGAGCTCGGACTTGCGCGGCGTGAACTCGGCGGGCAGCCCGATCTGCGTGGACATCACGAGCGCGACCTTGGTCCTGCCTGGCCGCGCGTCGCTGAGCGTCAGGGAGATCCACTTCCCGCTCTCCGGCACCGGTGCCAGCACGAACTTCTCGTGCTTACGGCGGGTGACGGTGCGCAGCCGCAAATCGGTCGCGCCGTGGCCAGGCCTGGTCACACGGATGACGTACTCGGTCGTCTTGTCCGGGTCGGCGGGCGGGATTTTGGTGCAGACGCTGAGGCCCCGGAAGAAGCGTGGGAACAACTCCGGCCTGCTGAGCAGCTCCCACAGCTCGCTTCTGGGGTGGTCAAGAACCGTCTCGTACCTGACGTAGTCGGACGTGCCACGCTGTCGTGACTTTTTCACCCTTCACCCATCCCCGCTGTGACTAAGTGTGCCCTCTTGTCTAGCGAGAGAAACAACACATGGTCAAGTAGTAGTGCGCACGGGTTAGTTTATGGCGTCGGTGATGAGTCGCCAGTAACACGGAACGACCGACCGAGTACGTCAATCTGGCGAAGCGGACCAACCGAGCGGGAAGGGTGAATCAGACAACCTACCGCGCAGCCGGGCGGCGGTGGGCTGTCTCAGTCGAGGTAGTCCCGCAGCACCTGCGATCGGGATGGATGGCGCAGCTTCGACATCGTCTTGGACTCGATCTGCCGGATCCGCTCGCGCGTGACGCCGTAGACCTGGCCGATCTCGTCCAGCGTGCGGGGCTGGCCGTCGGTGAGGCCGAACCGCAGCCGGACGACGCCGGCCTCGCGCTCAGACAGCGTCTGCAGCACCGACTGGAGCTGGTCCTGCAGCAGCGTGAACGACACCGCGTCGACCGCGACGACCGCCTCGGAGTCCTCGATGAAGTCGCCGAGCTGGGAGTCGCCCTCGTCGCCGATGGTCTGGTCGAGCGAGATCGGCTCGCGAGCGTACTGCTGTATCTCGAGGACCTTCTCCGGCGAGATGTCCATCTCCTTGGCGAGCTCCTCAGGGGTGGGCTCACGGCCGAGGTCCTGCAGCAGCTCACGCTGGATGCGGCCCAGCTTGTTGATGACCTCCACCATGTGCACCGGTATACGGATGGTGCGGGCCTGGTCGGCCATCGCGCGGGTGATGGCCTGGCGGATCCACCATGTCGCGTAGGTGGAGAACTTGTAGCCCTTGGTGTAGTCGAACTTCTCCACCGCGCGGATCAGGCCGAGGTTGCCTTCCTGGATCAGGTCGAGGAAGGCCATGCCACGGCCGGTGTAGCGCTTTGCCAGCGAGACGACCAGCCGGAGGTTCGCCTCGAGCAGGTGGTTCTTGGCCCGCTCACCGTCGCGGACGATCCAGCGCAGGTCCCTGCGCATCTGGGTGGCGAGCTTCTCGCCCTCCTCCTCGGCGAGCCGCAGCCGCTCCGATGCGTAAAGGCCCGCCTCGATGCGCTTGGCGAGGTCGACCTCCTCGGCCGCGTTGAGCAGCGCGACCTTACCGATCTGCTTGAGGTAGGCGCGGACAGAGTCTGCGGACGCCGTCAGCTCGGCGTCCTTGCGCGCCTGCCGCAGCGCCTCGGACTCCTCTTCGTCCCAGACGAAGTCACCGTCGACCTTGGCCTTGCCGCCCGGCTTCTGCTCTACGACCTCTTCGAGCTCTTCCGTCACCGTCGCGTCGACGACGTCGACCTCGACCGCTTCGAGATCAGCGAGGTCGGGCGATTCCTTGTCGTCGGCGGCTGCCTCGATGGCCTCTGCGGCGTCGGCGACGGTGCCCGTCGTCTTGTCGGCCTTCTTCTTGCCTGCCGCCTTCGTGCCGCTCTTGCGACCCTTGCCCGTCTTCGGAGCCGACTCAGCGTCGGCGACACCCGTCGCCGCGTCGGTCGTGTTGTCGGCGCGCTCTGTCTTCCCTGCCTTGGACCCATGCCGGGTTGCAGTGTTTGCGGCTGCCACGTACGCCCTTTCGCAGCTCGTGAATCTGCTACGCCGAGGATTAACGACCTCAGCTGCCTTAGGTTTCGGGGGTAACGGCTCCTGCCTGCGGTTTCGTACGCCGGAAGCGGGGGCCGTGTTCCATTGTAACGAGGAAGCCGGAATCGGCTGCGAAGCGATCATCGCCACCGCCGATCATACCGTGTCCGCACCACCCGAATGGCCTCGAACACGCGCCTCATCGCCGGGTAGGAACCTACTCTCCGTCAGCGTGCGAGGCCCTTGTCGGCCGCGACCGCGGCACCGACGATCCCCGCGTGGTTCTTGAGCGAGGCCACCGCGATTGGCGTGCGCACGGTCAGTAGTGGCACCCACTTTTCGGATTTCTTGCTGACGCCGCCGCCGACGACGATCAGATCCGGCCACAGCAAATTTTCGAACACAGTCAGATAACGGGATACTCGTTCCGCCCACTCGGGGTAGCCGAGGTTCTCGGTGTCGCGTGCCGACGCGGCCGCGCGTGTCTCGCCGTCGACGCCGTCGACCTCGATGTGGCCGAACTCGGTGTTGGGTACCAGCGTGCCGTCGATGAACAGCGCGCTGCCGATCCCGGTGCCGAACGTCAGGAACGCCACGACGCCCTTGCTCGCGCGCTCGTCGCCGAAATGAACCTCCGCGATACCGGCGGCGTCTGCGTCGTTGAGCACGCCGATGTCCTCGACGTCGCGGCCGAGCCGCTTGGCGAGCAGTTCGTCCGCGTCTGTGCCGATCCACGCCTTGTCGACGTTGGCGGCGGTCTGCGTGACGCCCTGCTTGACCACGCTGGGCAGGGCGACCCCTACCGGACCGGCCCAGTCGAAGGTTTCCACCAGCTCGGCGACCACATCGGCGACGGCGTCCGGGGTTGCTGGCTGGGGAGTGGGGATGCGCAACCTTTCGCCGGCGATGGTGCCGGTCGAGAGGTCGACGATGGCGCCTTTGACGCCGCTGCCGCCGATGTCGATACCGAAGCCGAGGGAGGTCATCTGGACGGTAGTCCCTTCCTGTCATGCACGAACCGATGGTGTGACTCTAGAGGGTCCCCGCCCCGGGCACGGCGTTGTGTCTGTATCAATTCCGTAATCCGGGCGCGCGGGCTGCGGCGTCACCCCAGACGAGCCGAACGGGGCGTTCGGTGCACGATGCGAGCCGAACGCCCCGTTCGGCTCGCCCCTGCGTCCACCGCACGCGGCGGCTGTGGTCGGATGACGTCGTGACAGACGAACGGAGCCTGACCGAGATCGCCGAGACCGTCGCGGCCGACGCAGCAGAGCTGGTGCGCCAGCGCAACGCCGACCTTCGGGGCGGCGCGGCGATGAGCGTGGGGACCAAGTCCAGCGACACCGACGTCGTGACCGCCGCGGACACCGAGTCCGAGCGGCTGATCCGGTCGCGGCTCGCCGAGCTGCGACCCGGCGACGCGGTACTCGGCGAGGAGGAAGGCAGCGGCGCTGCGGACAGCGAAGCCGGCGTGACCTGGGTGGTCGACCCCATCGACGGCACGGTGAACTTCCTTTATGGCTACCCGGCGTTCGCCGTCTCGGTGGCCGCGCAGGTTGACGGCGTCTCCGTCGCGGGCGCGGTCGTCGAACCGGTCAGCGGAAGGCGCTGGACGGCGACAAGGGGAGTGGGTGCTTGGCTCGACGGTGCTCCGCTGCGCGGCGCCAGCCAGGACAGCCTCGACCTCACCCTGCTCGCGACCGGGTTCGCCTACCGGCAGGATCGCAGGCAGCGGCAGGCGAAGCTGATCGCGGCGATGCTGGGCAGGGTGCGTGACATCCGGCGTGGCGGCTCATCGGCGCTTGACCTGTGCGCGGTCGCGGCTGGCTGGGTGGACGCCTACTGCGAGCACGGCCTTTCCCGCTGGGACTGGGCGGCGGGCGCGCTCATCGCGGCGGAGGCAGGCGCGCGGGTGACGCTGCCCGGCGACGACCCCGAGCTGGGCGCCGACGCCATCATGGCTGCGGCGGCGACGATCGCCGAGCCGCTGCGCGCCGCGCTGATCGACTGCGGGGCCGCCGAGGTGTGATCGCCAGAGCGGTCAGCAGGATTTCGGCCGGGCAGCCTCGAGCAGGTCCTCGTCGATGTCCGGCTGGCTGTTGCTGGCGAGCTCGCTGTTGCCCCTCGTTGAGCGTTTCGCCCACGCGCTGAGCTGGTCGAGCACCTCCACCGCCTCGTCGCGCGGCATCACGTCGGTGAACTGGGTGCCGATCGCGAGATCGACCGTCGCGTCCTTGCGGCCATCGTTGACCAGCTCGAGGCAGGTGTCGATCAGGCTCAGCGTGCGCGCGGCCGCCGCGCCGTTGTCGCCGAACCGGATCTGGCCCTCGCAGTTGGCGGTCCGGTTCTTGTAGGCGGGATCGTTCGCGGGCGTCGCGACCTGGGTGAAGCCGAACTGGCGCAGCTCGGCGGTGGTGATGCCAGCCTCACCCCGCAGCTCGCCCGCGTTGAGCACCTGGACGGGGACCTTGCTCGGCGGGATCGGGGTGACGTCGTCAAGCGCGTCGTGGCCGACCGAGGTGTACTCCATGCCGGGTGGCGCCGAGGCCGGAGGGTGGCAGGCGATCTCCTGGTTGATGTCGTCCGCCTCCGCGAACACCGAGAACCACACGTAGAGCGACGCGGCGCCGAGTAGGGCCACGAGAACCAGGGCGGGCAGGGGACGGCGCTTGCGGTACGGGCGCGACACACGCCCCGAAAACCCGATCCCCGATGGCACCTGCCTGTTCCTTCCGCTCAGCCAACCGCTACTCACGCCCCGTCTATCGCTGCGACAAGCGTAAGTCTTACGTCCCAGGGCCACCGGCTCAGACATAGCGGATGCCGTGAGCCGGACTCAGCATAAAACCGCCGGCAGGGCGGCCTACCGGCGGGTATCCAGGCAAAATCGGATCACGATGGGGGTAGCCAAGGCAAGTTGACACGACGATGGCTAGGGCGGAATTTGTCTGGGTGTTACCCGATCGGGGTAAACTCGACGTGACTTGCGCATCACTGCCGCGTGAGTTGTTGCGTGCGGGCGGCTGCTATGGGCTACCCTCTGCGGGCTCCGGAGCGTGGAGGGGATTCCACCAGGTATGAGGCGTACTTTACCGCCGATCCACGATTTCCCTTGCGATTCGGGCACAAATCTGGTTGCTGGATCGTTGTCCAGCGAAAACGGCATACCTGGTCGAGGACCGGGTAGCCAGGTAACCGATGAACGATGCTGAGCGCAGGGGTGAGGGACCATGGCCACTGACTATGATGCTCCGCGCCGCAGCGAAGCCGACGAGCTGGCCGAAGACTCGTTGGAGGAGCTGAAGGCGCGACGGAACGAGACGCAGTCCGGCGTCGTCGACGTCGATGAGGATGCGTCTGCCGAGAATTTCGAGCTGCCGGGCGCTGACCTCTCCGGCCTTTCCGGGGAGGACCTGACGGTCAAGGTCGTGCCGAAGCAGGCCGACGAGTTCACCTGCTCGGTGTGCTTCCTTGTGCACCACCGCAGCAGGCTCGCCGAGGAAGGCGGCGGCAAGATGATCTGCAGGGACTGCGCCTGAAGCGTGACACAGCACGTCCGGCGGGGTGACAGGATGCGATTCTTGTCACCCCGCCGAACTGTCTTTGGCGCGGTTAGCGCTGGGTGCCGGAGTCGTCGCGGCCCGTCGCGGTGGCAAGGAGTGCGGCCACCCGTTCCGGCTTGCGGGTGCTGAACAGCCAGTACGGCGTCGGATCCCGCTCGTCGGCGACCTCGACGCGGAGCAGCGGACCGACCCAGCCCCGGTGGACGACGAACGCGACCGGGTCGAGGCCGGGGCCGAGCGCGACCCGCTTGTCCGGCTGCGCGATAACCTCGACGTCGCCGATGTAGCTGACCGGCAGATGCGCATCTCCGACGTGCAGCTCTGTCTCGCCGTCCTCGTCGTACGCTGTTGTGATGCGTACGGTCGTCTTGCCGAGCAGGAGGATGAGGGCCAGCGCGAGCGGCAGCGTGATGACGTACGGCAGCCAGCCCGGCACGGCATCGTAGGCCAGCCCCACCTCGAATGCGATCAGCACGGCGACGGCCAGCGGCAGCAGCCAGCCCCACCATGCGACGTACAGCCGCTCGGTGTAGGTCACGGCGGGGGCGGTGTCCGCTGCCGGACCGGACGGTTCACCAGACTCCGAGGAAGCTCCCACAGGGTGTCAGAGTAGTCTCGGCTGCCGTGCCAGACGTTCAGGTCCCCCTGTCGCGGCTCGACCCCGATGTGCCGCTGCCGCGCTACGCGAAGCAAGGAGACGCCGGAGCCGACCTCGTCACCACCACCGACGCGGTGATCGCGCCGGGCGAGCGGGTGCTTGTCGGAACCGGAGTGGCGATCGCGCTGCCTATCGGGTATGCCGCGTTCGTGCATCCGCGCTCCGGTCTCGCCGCCCGGACCGGCTTGTCGATCGTCAACGCCCCGGGCACGATCGACGCGGGATATCGCGGTGAGATCAAGGTCTGCCTGATCAACCACGATCCGAGGGAGTCGATCAAGCTGCTCAGGGGCGACCGGATCGCGCAGCTGATCGTGCAGCGGGTGGCACAGGCTGAGTTCGTCGAGGTCGACGAGCTCCCTGACTCCGAGCGCGGCGCTGGTGGCTACGGGTCCACCGGCGGCCACGCCACCCTGTGATGGGGACGCTCGTGATACACCAGGTGATGGACCGGGACGACGCGCGCGACGCGATGCGCGTGCGAAAGATGGAGAAGTGGGCATAGACGTGGGAATCTTCGGTCGGAAGCGTCGCAGCGAGCCCGTCAAGCGGGGGCGGCACGCACTGCCGGAACCGGGCGATGCCGACTACGTCGATGAGGAGCTGCCCGAGTACGACCACTACGGCTACGACGAGGGCGAACCACCGCGCGGTGCGACGTTCGCCGACACCGATGGTCCCTACGACATCGCCGACGCGCCGGACGACAGCGTCGCGCGGATGGATCTCGGCTCGGTCCAGGTGCCGGTGCCCGAGGGCGCGCAGGTGCAGGTCGAGCTGGACCAGGAGACGCAGAACGTGCGCGCCGTCCACGTCGTCACCACGCACGGGCAGGCCACCATCAGCGCCTACGCCGCGCCGCGCACCGGACGGCTGTGGCCGGACGTGAGCAACGAGCTGGCTGAACAGCTGCGCTCCGACGGCGCGACGGTGCGGCGGCTGCGCGGTGTCTGGGGCATGGAGCTGTCGGTGCGCATGGGCGACACCGCGCTGTTCTTCGTCGGCGTCGACGGTCCGAGGTGGATGCTGCGCGGCGTCATCGCGGGGCCGCAGCAGGCAGCAGAGGGCGCGCCGGAGATGCTGCGCGCACTGGTCAGGGGCACGGTCGTGAACCGGGGCGACGGCCCGATGCCGGTGCGCAACCCGCTGCCGATCACGTTGCCGCCCGCCATCGCCGAGCACATCGCGGCCAAGCGAGGCGAGTAGTTACCTGGTGACGTCGGGGCCGCCTACCCGGCGACGTCGAGGTAGGCGCGCACCGCTGCCCGACCGAGGCACGCCGGGTCGGCGCCGATCGCGGCCAGCGACGTCTCGCGCACGGCGGCCATCGGCAGGGCGTCCGCCCAGGCGTAGGCGATGTCGGCGGGGTGCACGTCGTCGTCGGTGCAGGCCGCGATCCCGGCAGGGACGTCGAGGGTGGCGAGCGCGGTCAGCTCCGGCGCTGGGTGCGATGCCGCCACGTCGAGTCCATCCGCCAGGCCCGGTCCGGTGCGGCGCCAGGCCCGGGTGAGTTCGGCGGCGAGCCACGGCGCGACGTCCGCCGTCGCGAGTTCCAGCGCTCGGTCCAGGTCGTTGGCCCGCACCAGGCTCGCCGAGGACCGCGCCGCGAGCGCCGCCGGGGCCGCATTCGCCGCGCCGTTCCACGCGGGCAGCGCCGCCAGCAGCCCGGCGCAGCGTCGCTGGTTGCGCAGCGCCCAGGCCGCCGCGACGTGTGCGCCGAGCGAGATCCCCCCGACCAGCACCGGTTCGCCCGCCTCGGCCGCCGCGACGTCCAGCGCCCGGCTGGCGGCATGCACCAGGTCCGCACCTGGCTCCGGTGGCGGTGCGATCAGCCGGATCCCGTGTTCGGCTAGGGGCCGCTCGAACGCCGCCGCGACGAACACCTCGTCCGATCCGGTGCCGGGCAGCACGATCGCGGTGCGCGCGGGCTTGCTGGCGGGGACGTCCATGCGCCTTATCATCGTTGACCACATCCGCGTCCACGTCGGTGGGCGCTACGCTGGCAGCAGCACCAGCACAGACAGCCGCACCGCGACAGAAACGTGAGATCCCGCGTGGCCGATCGAGTAGAACAGGCTCGGGCCGAGTCCGAGGCCGCATCCGCCGAGGCGCCGAGCGATGCCGGCGCGCATCCCGATGCTGCTGGAGCGCGTTCTGACTCCGAGCGGGGCGCTGGTGGCGCCACCCGCGAGGACGCCGCTGCGGACGCGCGGCGCAAGCTCGATGAGAAGTCGCTGCTGGAGCAAATGGGTGGCATCACCGGAATGGTGTACTCCGCCATCCCGGTGATCGTGTTCGTTATAGCGAACTCGCTGGGAAACCTCACCATCGGCATTTGGAGTGCGCTCGCCAGCGCCGTGCTCATCACGATCGTTCGACTCGCCCGCAAGGAGACCTTGCAACCTGCGATATCCGGCTTCTTCGGCGTCGCGATCGCCGCGTTCATCGCCTACCGCACCGGCGAGGCGCGCGGGTTCTTCCTGTGGGGCATCTGGGTGAGCCTCGTCTATGGCGGCGTGTTCGTGGCGTCGGTGGTGGTGCGCTGGCCGCTGGTCGGTGTGGCGTGGAACCTGCTCAACGGCACGGGCATGGCGTGGCGCAAGGACAAGCCGTCGGTGCGCGCCTACGACATCGCCACGCTGGCGTGTTCAGTGGTGTTCCTCGCGCGGTTCATCGTGCAGCGCTGGCTATACGCCGAGAACCTGACCGGCTGGCTGGCGTTCACCAAGATCGCCATGGGGCTGCCGCTGTTCGGGCTCGCGTTGATCGTGGTGATCTGGGCGATCCGTCGTTCGGACCGCCGCGTCAAGGCGATCGTCGCCGAACAAGAGGAAGCCGAGGCCGACCTCGAACAGCGGCTCCGGGAGAAGTACTCCTAACCAACCTCGTGTCCCCCGTCCAGGACGCTGAGTTCGTCGTACCGGTCGCCGTATTGCCCGCTTAGGACCGCTGGTCATGCACCCAAATAGGTTCGCGACCGGAGGACATGCCGTCGCGACCGGAGGACACGGCGCCCGGAGCGGGGGACACGACACACCGGCTAGGCGAGGGCGCTCCTGAGCTGGGGTTCCGTTTCGGCGCGGGCGACGAACAGCAGCTCGTCGCCCGCCGCGAGCCGGTCGTCCGGTTGCGGTGCGATGGCGGTGGGCCCGCGCAGGATCGCCACCAGCGTCGCCCCATCCGGCAGCGCCAGGTCGCGGACGGACTTGCCCGCCACCCTGGCGTCCTCTGACAGCGTCATCTCGACCAGCGCCGCCTCGCCCTGCCGGAACGTCATCAGCCGCACCAACTCGCCGAGCCCGGTGGCTTCCTCCACCATCGCCGCGAGCATCCGTGGCGTGGACACCGCGGCGTCGACGCCCCACTGCCCGGTGAAGAGCCACTCGTTGGCCGGCGCGTTGACCCGCGCCACCACGCGCGGCACTTCGAACTCCTCCTTGGCGAGCAGCGACACCACGAGGTTGACCTTGTCGTCCCCCGTCGCGGCGATGACGACGTCGCAGTCGCCAAGCCCTGACTCCTCCAGCGTGGACACCTCGCAGGCGTCGCCGAGGATCCAGTCCGCCTGCTCCACGCTCTCCGGCTCGAACGAGCCCGAGTACCGCTCGATCAGGATCACCACGTGCCCCGCGTCGGTCAGCTCGGTGGCGATGGAGCGCCCGACGGCCCCCGCGCCCGCGATGGCGACGCGCATCATGTCCTCCCCGGTGCGCTGGCGGCCAGCGCGGTGATGTCACGGCTCGCTGCGGCCGGCGCCGCGACGTAGACCTCGTCGACCGTCTGCAGCGTGTCGGACTCGGCGGGCACGGTGGCGACACCGGAGCAGCTGACCAACGCCACCCGCGCGCCGGTCGCCACTTGCAGGTCGGCCACGCTGTGCCCGGCCCAGCCCTGGTGCAGCGGCAGCCGCAACAGTGCGACGGTGCCGGTCGGATCGCGCCACGTCTCGGCGTCGCCGTCCGGCACAAGCGATCGCAGGAACCGGTCGGTCGTCCACGGCACCGTCGCGACGGTCGGGATGCCGAGCCGCTCGTACACGGCGGCGCGCTTCTGGTCGTAGATGCGGGCGACGACGCGCGGCACGCGGAACGTCTCCCGCGCCACCCGCGCCGAGATGATGTTGGAGTTGTCGCCGCTTGACACCGCCGCGAAGGCGCTCGCCTGCTCGATGCCTGCCTCGATCAGCACGTTCCGGTCGAACCCGTTGCCGATCACCTGGTCGCCGTGGAACTCGCTGCCGAGCCTGCGAAAAGACTCCACGTTCTTGTCGATGACGGCCACCTCGTGCCCGAGCCGCTCAAGCGCGCCCGCGAGCGAGGCGCCGACCCTGCCGCACCCCATGATGATCACGCGCACGCCGTTACCTCCCAACACCGTCTGGTCTGCCGCCCAGGTTACTGTTGACGTCTCATGAATACCGACCGACAGCCTGCGGCCGCTGCGGCGAACTGGCTGGGGCGGCGCATCGATCTCACCATCGACGCCGTCGCGCACGGCGGCCACTGCGTCGCACGGCACGAGGGCAGGGTGGTGTTCGTCCGGCACTGCCTGCCAGGCGAGCGGGTGCGGGCCGTGGTCACCGAGGACAACGGCGGGTCGTTCTGCCGCGCCGACGCCGTCGAGATCCACGACGCCGCGCCGGGCAGAGTGACGCCGCCGTGTCCCGTGTCCGGGCCGGGCGGGTGCGGCGGCTGCGACTGGCAGCACGCATCGCCGGCCGCCCAGCGCGAGCTGAAGGCCGCCGTCGTCGCCGAGCAGCTCACACGCCTAGCCGGGATCGAGCGAGACGTCGAGGTCGAGGAACTGCCCGGTGGCCCGCTTGGCTGGCGCACCCGCACCCGCCTGGTGGCGGGCAAGGATGGCCGGGCAGGACTGCGGGCGCACCGCAGCCACCATGTGATCCCGCTGGAGGGACACGGCTGCGCCATCACGGTCCCCGGCGCACTGGACGACGTCCTCACGCGGCGCTGGCGACCCGGCGCGGACATCGAGGTCACCTGGGACGGCGCCGGGCGGGTGCACGTGCGGACGAGCCAGACCGTTCGGGGGAGGACGAAGACCGGGCAGCTGGCGGGCGGGCAGGCGCGCGAGCGCGCGGCGGGACGCGACTGGCGCTTCGACGCGCACGGCTTCTGGCAGGTGCACCCCGCAGCCGCGGAGACGTTCGCCGACGTCGTCGCGGAGTGGGCGCAGGTGGAAGAGGGCGCGCTGGCGTGGGATCTCTACGCCGGAGTCGGGCTGTTCGCGGCCGTGCTGGCCGACCAGGTCGGCGCGGACGGCCACGTCGTCGCCGTGGAGTCGTCCCGGCAGGCGGTGGCCGACGGGCGCAGGGCGCTGGCCGAGCTGCGTCAGGTGGAGTGGCGGCAGGGGAGCGTCGCGCGGCAGCTCGACCGCCTCGCCGGATTGCCGCAGGTGGTGGTGCTCGACCCGCCCCGTAAGGGCGCTGGCAAGGCCGTCGTGGACGCCATCGCGGCGCGCGGGCCCGAGCGGATCGTGTACGTCGCGTGCGATCCGGCGGCACTCGCCCGAGATCTGGCGATACTCGCCACCCATGGTTATCAACTGTCCGAGTTGCGGGCATTCGACGCATTTCCGCTGACCCACCACGTCGAATGCGTCGCGCTGTTGCGTCCCGATAGCACCGCGTAGCGGGTCTCACACCGCCCGGGTGGCCACTTTCGGGTGGGCTGCCACTCCTAGACTGGTACAACGGTTCCCAGAACGTGGGCTGGAGACGAGGTGGAGCGTGACCGTGCTCGAAACCGTGCAGGAGCCCCGGGATCTCACCCGGCTCAGTGAGGACGAACTGGTTCAGCTCGCGGCTGAGATCAGGGAGTTCCTCGTCGACAAGGTCAGTGCCGCTGGCGGGCACCTCGGCCCGAACCTCGGCGTCGTCGAGCTGACACTGGCGTTGCACCGGGTGTTCGAGTCGCCCAAAGACGCGCTGGTCTGGGACGTCGGCCACCAGAGCTACGTGCACAAGATGCTCACCGGCAGGCTGGACGGCTTCGATCTGCTGCGCCAGCGCGGCGGCGTGTCGGGCTACCCCTCGCGGGAGGAGAGCGAGCACGACCTCGTCGAGAACAGCCACGCATCCACCGCGCTGTCCTATGCGGACGGGCTGGCGAAGGCGTTCGAGCTGTCCGGCGCGGACGGCCGCACCGTCGTCGCCGTCGTTGGCGACGGCGCGCTGACCGGCGGCATGTGCTGGGAGGCGCTGAACAACATCGCGGCGTCGGAACGCCCCGTCGTGATCGTGGTCAACGACAACGGCCGCTCCTACCTGCCCACCATCGGCGGCATCGCCGAGCGGCTTGCGTCCCTGCGCCTGCAGCCGGGTTACGAGCGGTTCCTGCAGCGCGGCAAGGAGCTGCTGCAGCACACCCCGGTGGTCGGCAAACCGATGTACGCGGCGGCGCACGCCGCCAAGGCAGGCCTCAAGGACGCGCTGAGCCCGCAGGCGCTGTTCTCCGACCTCGGGCTGAAATACCTCGGCCCCGTCGACGGGCACGACCTTCACGCGCTTGAGTCCGCGCTGACTCGCGCGAAGGCGTTCCGGCAGCCGGTGATCGTGCACGCGGTCACGCAGAAGGGGCAGGGCTATCCGCCCGCCGTCAACGACGAGGTCGACCAGATGCACCAGACGGCCGCTGTCGATCCGGCGACGGGCAAGGCGCCTGCCAAGGGCACGAGCTGGACGTCGGTGTTCGGCGACGAACTGGTGCGGGTCGCCGAGAACCGGTCCGACATCGTGGGGATCACCGCGGCGATGCTGCACTCGACCGGACTGCACAAGCTCGCGGACGCGCACCCGGAGCGGGTGTTCGACGTCGGCATCGCCGAGCAGCACGCGGTGACGTCGGCGGCAGGGCTCGCCATGGGCGGCATGCATCCGGTCGTCGCGATCTACTCGACGTTCCTGAACCGCGCGTTCGACCAGATGCTGATGGACGTCGCGATGCACCGGCAGGCCGTGACGTTCGTGCTGGACAGGGCGGGCATTACCGGGCCAGACGGTGCGAGCCACCACGGCATGTGGGACCTGTCGCTGCTGGGAATGGTGCCCGGCATGCGGGTGGCGGCGCCGCGCGACGAGCCGACGCTGCGGGAGGAGCTGCGCGAGGCCGTCGCGGTCTCCGACGGCCCGACGGCGCTGCGGTTCTCCCGGGGCAGCGTCGGCGCGCCGATCGAGGCGGTGCGCCGTGAGGGTGGCGTCGATGTATTGCGGGAGGCCAGTTCGATTGGCACCGACTCGGAGGATGTGCTGCTAGTCGCGGTGGGCGCGTTCTCCCAGCTCGGCCTCGACGCCGCCGACAAGCTCGCCGACCAGGGCATCGGCGTCACCGTGGTCGACCCGCGCTGGGTGCTGCCGGTGCCAACGGAGCTGGTCGCGCTGGCGCGGCGGCACCGGCTAGTCGTCTCGGTGGAGGACAGCGGACGTCACGGTGGCTTCGGGACGGCCTTCGCGCAGGCGTTACGGGACGCCGACGTCGACGTGCCGCTGCGTGACCTCGGGGTGCCGCAGCGGTTCCACTCGCACGCCTCCCGGGGCGAGGTGCTCGCCGAGCTGGGCCTCACGGCGCAGGACGTCGCCCGCCGGGTCACTGAGTGGGTGGCCGACCGGCTGGACGTCGATGCGGACAACCCGATCGATGAAACCGCACCGGAGAGCCCCAACTGACGTCTCATCGCGGCCTGTGGCACGGTAGCGACGTGCGAGTACTGGTAGTTGAGGACGAGGAGGCGCTGGCCGAAGCGGTCGCGCGGGGCCTGCGACGCGAGGGCATGGCCGTCGACGTCGCGCTCAACGGTGACGACGGGCACGAGAAGGCCATGATCACCCGGTACGACGTGATCGTGCTCGACAGGGACCTGCCCGGCATGCCGGGTGACGAGCTGTGCCAGGAGATCGTGGCCTCGGGCCAGCTCTCGCGCGTGCTGATGCTGACCGCGAGCGGCACGGTGGAAGACCGGGTCACCGGTCTGTCCCTCGGCGCGGACGACTACCTCGCCAAGCCCTTCGCGTTCCCGGAGCTGGTCGCGCGGGTGCGGGCACTCGGCAGGCGCTCCACCCCGGCGAAACCGCCGCTGCTGACGGCTGGCGACGTCCGGCTCGACCCAGCTAAGCGCACCGTGCACCGCGACAGCGGGCTGATTGAGCTGACCCGCAAGGAGTTCGGCGTGCTCGAGGTGCTGCTCGGGGCGGGTGGCGCGGTCGTCAGCAGCGAGGAGCTGCTCGAGCGGGTCTGGGACGAGAACGCCGACCCGTTCACCACGACGGTGCGGGTCACCGTGATGACGCTGCGCAAGAAGCTCGGCGAGCCAGGGATCATCGAGACCGTCGTCGGTTCCGGCTACCGCGTTCCCGGCGCCGGCACAGCCGCGCAAGCGTGATCGGCAGGGTGCCGCTGCCCGCCCTCGGCCTCCGCGGGCGCATCACGCTACTTGCCGTGTGCCTGACGGCGGGCGTCAGCGCCGCGCTGCTTGTGCTGGCGTGGCTGCTGGTGCGCGACTCCGTTGCCGCCGTGCCGCAGATGCCGCCCGGCACCATGGTTGAGGTCGACGGCTCCAAGGTCGAGGCGTCCGCGCTGGCCGATCACCTGCGCGCCGAGGCGCGGGAGCGGGTGCTGCTGGCAGGCGGGCTGGCGTTCGGGTTCGTGGTGCTCGCCGCCGGGATACTGGCGTGGACGCTGACGTCGCGGGTGCTGCGCCCGCTCGCGGAGATCGCGGGCACCGCGCGACGGCTGTCCGCCGAGTCGCTTGACGAGCGGATCGGCGAGCTGCGCCCGCGCGACGAGCTGGCGGCGCTCGCCGAGACCATCGACGACATGCTGGACCGGCTCGCCGGGGCGTTCGACGCGCAACGTCGATTCGTCGCCAACGCCAGCCACGAACTGCGCACGCCGCTGACGGTGATCCGCACCGAGTTGGATGTCACCCTGTCCGATGACAACGCCGACGAGGCCGAGCTGCGGCGGATGGCGGAGGTGGTCCGCACCGCCACCTGGCGTGCGGAGCAGCTGGTCGGCGCGCTGCTGCTGCTCGCCCGCACCGACGCCGCTGGGCTGGCCGTCCGGGAGCCGGTCGACCTCGGCACTGTGGTCGGCAGCGCGTGGCAGGCGGTCGAGGATGAGGCTGCGCAGCGGGGCCTGCGGGTGGAGCTCGACGTCAATCCCGCGCCCGCTGTGGGCGACGCCGCGCTGCTGGAGCGGGTGGCGGGCAACCTTCTGGAGAACGCGGTGCGGCACAACGTCGATGGCGGCTGGATCACCGTGCGCACCGAGGCGTTCGCGACGCGCTCGACGTTGACCGTGCGTTCCACCGGGCCGCTGATCGACCCAGCGACGGTGGCGGAGCTGTTCGAGCCGTTTCACCGGGGCGGAGCCGGCCGTACCGGGCGCTCCGGCGCCGGGCTCGGGCTGTCTATCGTGCGGGCCGCCGTCGACGCCCACGATGGCACCGTCTCCGCGGAGCCGGTTGTCGGCGGCGGGCTTGGGGTGACGGTGACGCTGCCGAGCACGTGACCGTGCCAGGACATCACCCACTCGTGGTGCGCAGCGCAGCGCTCAGCAGCCCGGCGGTCTGCTCCACCTGCCAGGGGCGGGCGCCGCGCGCGGCGAGCTCCGCCGCGAGGGCGTCGGGCGAGACGTCGGCGGGCGGTTCCCAGCACAGCCTGCGGACGAGGTCCGGCAGCAGCAGGTTCTCCACCGGCAGCCGCAGCTGTTCGGCAAGCTCGGTGAGCCCGGTTCGGGCGGCGGAGAGCCGGGCCGCCGCGTCTGGGTCGCGGTCGGACCAGCGGCTCGGCGGCGGGGGACCGCCGTTGTTCTGCGCCGCGCTCGGCAGCTCCTCCTTGGGCAGTCCCCGCGCGATCTGGATGTGCCGCAACCACATCGGCGAGAGGCGCCGCTGCATCTTGCCGCCGAACACCGGCAACGCGCGTAGCTGCTCGACGGTGTGCGGATCCGCGCTGGCCGCCGCGATGATCGCGCTGTCAGGCAGCACCCTGCCCGGCGCGCGGTCGCGCTTGCGGGCGAGCTGGTCACGCGCCTGCCACAGCGCCCGCACGGCGGCCAGTGCCCTCGGCGTCCTGACCTTGTGGATGCCCGAGGTGCGCCGCCACGGTTCCGCCTTCGGTTCCGGCGCCGGTGCGGTGCGCACCGCTTCGAACTCCTGCTCCGCCCAGCCGAGCTTGCCCTGCCGGTCCAGCTCGTCGGCGAGCTGATCACGCAGCGGCAGCAGCAGTTCGACGTCGAGTGCTGCGTAGTTCAGCCAGGCTGACGGCAGCGGCCGGGTGGACCAGTCGGCCGCGCTGTGGCCCTTCTCCAGCCGGTAGCCGAGCAGTTGCTCGACCATGGTGCCCAGCGCGACCCGCTGGTACCCGGCGAGCCTCGCGGCGAGTTCGGTGTCGAACAGCGCCGCGGGATACAGATCGAGCTCTGCGAGGCAGGGCAGATCCTGCGATGCGGCGTGCAGCACCCACGGCGCGTCGTTGAGGACGTCAACAAGGGGCGTGAGGCCGCCGTCGAGCGCGATGGGGTCGATCAGGTGCGTGCCCGCGCTCTCGCGGCGGACCTGGATGAGATAAGCCTTGGGCCAGTAGCGGTAGCCGGACGCCCGTTCGGTGTCGACGGCGATCGCGCCGGAGCCCCCGGCTAACCGTGCGCAAACGTGCGCAAGCGCAGTGTCGTCCGTGACGACGTCGGGGATGCCGTCCCTCGGCTCGTGCAACGGGGTCATCGTCGCCTGGTCCGCCGAGTCGTCACCGCCCATGCCGGCAGCGCTGTCCGAGAAGTCCGTCACGGACGGAACCCTACGGGACGGACGGGTGCGCCGTCCGTCCCGTAGGGACCTGTGATCAGCGAATGACACCCGCGCGCATGGCGAGGGCGACCATCTGCGCCCGGTCACCGGTGCCGAGCTTGCGGCCAATCCGCGACAGGTGAGAC
This sequence comes from Actinophytocola sp., assembly GCA_009377385.1. GTDB lineage: Bacteria > Actinomycetota > Actinomycetes > Mycobacteriales > Pseudonocardiaceae > Haloechinothrix_A. The sequence continues at coordinate 21,108 of WHUD01000010.1, read as the reverse complement.
TTCACCGTGAGCGCGGAGAGGTTGAGCTCCTCACCGATTTCCTTGTTGGACTGGCCGTCCGCGACGAGCTGCAGCACTTGCACCTCACGCGAGGACAGCTCGCGCGGGGTGTTGTCGGTGCCAGGCACCCGTGTTCCTGTCGCGAGAATCGGGGCGACACCGGGATCGGCGTACACCCCACCTTCGAGCACCCTGCGGACGCCGTCGGTCACCGCGACTGGTGATGCCGATTTCAGCAGGTACGCCTGGGCGCCTGCCTGGAACGCAGCCCGTACCGCGTACGGGTCGTCTGACGACGCGAGCACCACAACCCGAGGCCACCCGTGGCTACGGAGCTCCGTAACCAGCTCGATGCCACTGCCATCAGGCAACCCGAGGTCGAGGATCGCGAGATCGCACGGCCCAGTGGCCGACGCCCGTAACCTCGCCTCGGCCACCGTGGCGGCCTCGTGAACGGTACCCGCACCCATCTGTGCGAGTCGTGCGGAAATCGCTTCCCTCAGCAACGGGTGGTCGTCGACCACGAGCACTGAGAACAGCTCTTCCCGCGGATGCGGAACCATGCTTGCCGGCAAGTTGCCGGCTGGCGTGGATCGAACGGCCTGTGTAAAGCCGACGGTAGCCACGTCACTACCTCCCTGGAGTCGGTCGTGCCCCCCGACCGGCACAGGCACCCTCGGCCATCTAGCCGCGCCAGCTATGGACCGAAAGTGGTGTCGTGGAGAGCACTCTAGCCGCCCGAGAGGGTCAGTGGGGGGATCGATTGGGTAAGTATTTGCACGAATTCGTCACTGTCTGACGTCGATGTCCCACAGATGGGCTAATAAGTTCCGAACCTGTAACGCCCAGGGCGTGAGGGGCGATGTAACGAAATTGGCCGTGGTGACGTGGGCCTGCGAGTGCATGTGCATCCACTCTCGCAGGCGTGCGCACGCCTGCGAGAGCGGGCCTGGACGGGGCACCGTGGTCTAGCACTGCCGCCCTTTCGGACGTACGCGCGGACCGTAGGGAGGAACCGATCTTCGCGCGAAACCACGAGTCCAGGTTGCTACTAGGAAGACGCGCGGGTGTTGCGCCGCGTTGCGTCGGCCGGCAGCGCGATGCGCCCACGTTCGGGTGAATGTCACTCACCAGAGGACCCGCAGGGGCTCGGCTGGGTCGTTCAGGAACCGCTACGTTGCCCGAACAAGCTAACACCAACCGGTGGCAGGCCCACCACACTGGCCATGAGTTGACAGAACGCATCGCCGTGTGGCCTCAGGTCGCTCGACAGGGGCGTCCAGGACGCGCGCAATTCGAGGTCCTCGGTCTGCGACGGTCCCGCGATGTCACCGAAGCGCGCCGACGACGTCTCGGTCACGGTGCCGCCGAGCGCGGTGTAGCTGGCCTCGGTCGATTCCAGTGCCTCGGTGAGCCAGGACCAGCCTACCGAGGGTAGAAACGGGTCGGACGCCAGCTCGGCGTCGAGCTCGGCGGTGACGTAGGTGACGAGGCGGAGGACACCGTGCCACGCCTCCTGACCGTCCGGGTCGTGCAGCAACACGAGTCTGCCTGACGCCAGTACCTCGGCGGGTCCGGTGACTTCGCAGCTCAGCGCGTAGGACCATGGCGCGAGCCGCTGCGGCGGCCGGACCGGCTCCAGCTCGATCTCGGGCCGGGGTTCCACCGACCGCAGTGCCGCCACTGCTGCCTGAAACTCAGAAGGCGCTTGGGTCATCGCAGACACGACGTTGACTGTAGGACGGAACGGCTCCTGGTGGGCCGCAGCCACGCCGAGGACCCGGCAAGCTGACGGCGGCGCGTGGCGCCGTGACAGGGATCGCACGCCTGCGGAAGAAGTGGTGAATCGCCGTGTGGGATCATAAGCAGTGATGCCCTCACTGACTGAACCAGCCCTCGCAGGCGCTCGGCGCGTTCTCGCTGAGTCGCCGTTTCTCGCCGCGGCCAGGGGAGAATGCCCGCGCCACATCCCGGTCTGGTTCATGCGCCAGGCCGGGCGCTCGCTGCCAGAGTACCGCGAGCTGCGCAAAGACATCCCCATGCTCGACTCCTGCTTCGAGCCAGAGCTGCTCGCCGAGATCACGATGCAGCCGGTGCGCAGGCACGGCGTCGACGCCGCGATCCTGTTCAGCGACATCGTGGTGCCGCTCAAGGCGGCAGGGGTGGAGATCGACATCGTCGCGGGCACCGGGCCGGTGATCGCGTCGCCGATCCGCTCCGCAGCCGACGTCCGCGCGCTGCCGCCGCTGCTTGAAGGCCAGGTCGATGCGGTCGCGGCTGGGGTGAAACTGCTGGTCTCCCAGTTGGGACAGACGCCGTTGATCGGCTTCGCCGGGGCGCCGTTCACGCTGGCCTCATACCTGGTCGAGGGCGGGCCGAGCAAGCACCACGAGCGCACCAAGGCGCTGATGCACTCGCAGCCAGCGTTGTGGCACGAGCTGATGGACCGGCTCGCCGACGTCGCCCTGACGTTCCTGCGCGCCCAGCTCGCCGCGGGGGTCGACGCGGTGCAGCTCTTCGACTCCTGGGCAGGCACGCTGTCCGAGCGGGACTACCGCGAGTACGTCATGCCGCACTCGGCGAAGGTGTTCGAGGGCATCGCCGACGCGCAGGTGCCGCGCATCCACTTCGGCGTCGGCACATCGGAGCTGCTGCCGTCGATGCGCGAGGCGGGCGCCGATGTCGTCGGCGTTGACTGGCGCCTGCCGCTTGACGTCGCGGTGAGCAGGCTCGCCGCCGCGTGCCCCGCTGGCAAGTACCGGCCGGTGGTGCAGGGCAACCTCGACCCCGCCGTGCTGCTGGCGTCCTGGGACGGCGTCGAGCGAGAGGTGCGGCGGATCGTCGCCGAGGGCCGCACCGCAGCGGGTCACGTGTTCAACCTCGGCCACGGTGTGCTGCCGGAGACCGATCCCGACGTGCTGACCCGGATCGTGGAACTGGTGCACAGTGAGCCGGTGCGCTGAACGACGCTTTCCCTGCGTTGGACGCGGTGAATGCGTCGTTCACCGCGTCTGGTGCAGTGAAGGCGTCATTCAGCGCGGGAGGCGGGGATGAGGGTCGCCCTCGTCGGGGGCGGGGTCTCCGGGCTCACCGCCGCCTACCGGTTGCGGCAGGCGCTGGGGGACGACGCCGAGCTCACCGTCTTCGACGCCGCCGACCGGCCTGGCGGCAAGCTGCGCACGGAGTCGCTGGCGGGCACGGACGTCGACGTCGGCGCGGAGGCATTCCTGGTCCGCAGGCCGGAGGCCGTCGCGCTGGCCGAGGAGCTGGGCCTCGGTGACAGGGTCGTGCATCCGACGTCGATGCGGCCCCTTGTCCGCGCGGGCGGACGCACCACGGCGCTGCCGACCGGCACCCTGATGGGCATTCCCGCCTCGGCCGAGCAGGTCGCCGGGGTGCTGTCCGAGGACGGCGTCGCGGCGGTGGTCGCCGAGCCGAGCCTGCCCGCCCCGACCCTGCCTGGCCACGACGTCGCGCTCGGAGTGCTCTTGCGGGAGCGGTTCGGCGATGAGCTGGTCGACCGGCTGGTGAACCCGCTGCTTGCTGGCGTCTACGGCGGTGGAGCGGACTCGCTCGGCCTCCGCGCGGTGCTACCGGCGCTGGCGGAACGGATCGACGCGGGTGCGCGCTCGCTCACCGAGGCCATCGCAGCGCTGCTGCCGCCCACGAGTGACGCCCCGGTGTTCGGCACCCTGCCTGGCGGGCTGGGCGTCCTCGTCGACGCCCTTGTCGACGCAGCCCGCGCCGAGGTCGTCACCGGCGCTATGGTGCGGGAGCTGCGCCGCAGCGGGACCGGCTGGACCCTGACGGTGACCACCGACGCGGGCACCAAGACCGAGGACTGCGACGCCGTGCTGCTCGCCGTCCCCGCGCCCGCAGTCCGCAAGCTGCTCGCCACCCCGGGCACCGCCGCCACCGACCTCGCGGATGTCGAACTCGCGTCGATGGCCGTCGTGACGCTGGCGCTGCCGCGCGGCACCGCGCTGCCCGAGGCGAGCGGCATCCTCGTCGGCGTCGGGGAGACATGGGACGACGGCACGCCGTTCACCGCGAAGGCGTTCACCTTCTCCTCCCGCAAGTGGGCCCACCTGGACGACGGCCAGGCGCTGCTGCGAGGTTCGGTCGGCCGGTTCGGCGAGCAGGACGCGCTGCGCGCCACCGACGACGAGCTGATCCGGCGGGTCAGGGCCGATCTCGCCGAGCTGACCGGCGTCACTGCCGAACCCGTCGCCGCGACGGTGCGCCGCTGGGGCGGCGGGCTGCCGCAGTACGGCGTCGGCCACCCCGAGCGGGTCGGCCGCATCGAGCGGGACGTCGCCGCGCTGGGCCGCATCGCCCTCGCGGGCGCCACCTGGCACGGCGTCGGCATCCCCGCCTGCGTCGCCACCGCGAGTGCCGCGGCACACCGGCTGGCCGACCAGCTGCTGCCCGCGTCCGCACTGGTGGGAGACTAGAACCATGGCCGAGACGAAACCCAACGCCGCCCGTATCCGCGAGCTCAATGACACGATCCGCTACACCATGTGGTCGGTGTTCCGGGTGCGGCCGGGCACGCTCGGCGACGACAGGGGGCAGGCCGCCGCCGAGACGCAGCAGTACCTCGACGCGCTCGACGGCAAGGGTGTCACGGTGCGCGGCGTCTACGACGTCGCAGGCCTGCGCGCCGACGCCGACTACATGATCTGGTGGCACGCCGAGGAGATCGAGCAGCTCCAGGACGCCTACACCGGCTTCCGCCGCACCCCGCTCGGGCGTGCGTCGGAACCGGTGTGGAGCCAGGCCGCGCTGCACCGGCCCGCCGAGTTCAACAAGAGCCACATCCCGGCGTTCCTCGCCGACGAGGAGCCTCGCAAGTACGTCTGCGTGTACCCGTTCGTGCGCTCCTACGAGTGGTACCTGCTGCCCGACGACGAGCGGCGCGCGATGCTCGCCCAGCACGGCATGCAGGCCCGCGACTACCCGGACGTGCGCGCCAACACGGTGGCCTCGTTCGCGCTTGGCGACTACGAGTGGATGCTGGCCTTCGAGGCCGACGACCTCTACCGCATCGTGGACCTGATGCGCGCGCTGCGGGCCAGCGACGCGCGCAGGCACGTGCGCGAGGAGGTGCCGTTCTACACCGGCACCCGGGTTGCCGCCGCCGACCTCGTCACCGGTCTGCCGTAGGTGCACCCGGCGCTCGCCGCCGTGTCGCGAGCCCTCGACGTCGACCCGCCTGACGTCGACGTCACCGGCCCTGACGACGCCTTGCCAGGCCCATTCCGGGTGACCTCGGCGTGGTCACGCTTCGGTCGGGCGCAGCGTCAGCGCGACGGAGTTGATGCAGTACCGCTGGTCGGTTGGCGTGCCGTAACCCTCGCCCTCGAACACGTGCCCCAGGTGGCCGTGGCAGGTCGCGCACAGCACCTCCGTGCGCGGACGGCCAGGCAGGCTGTTGTCGTCCCTGGTGATCACCGCGTCGGAGTCGGCGGGGTCGTAGAACGACGGCCAGCCGCAGTGGCTCTCGAACTTGGTCTCGCTGGTGAACAGTTCGGTGCCGCAGCCGCGGCAGGAGTAGACCCCGACCGTTGTGGTGTCGGTGTACTTGCCGGTGAACGGGCGCTCGGTGCCTGCTTGGCGGAGCACGCTGTACTCGTCGGGGGAGAGTTCCTCCCGCCATTCCTGATCGGACTTGACGACTTTGGGGGTCGCGCCGGCAACTGGTTCCATGCCAGCAACGGTACCCGGCGCGCTCAGCCCGCGAGCCAGGTCAGTGCCGCGCGCAGCGTGTCCCACGCGCCGACGAGCACGCCGAGCAGGATCAGCGTCACGATCAGCCATGCGGCGTCCCTGCGTACCCCGCCAACGCGGTTGGTGGACTCTGCGAAGTCCGCGACGCCGTCCAGCGAGGCTTCGATGGTGAAGTTGGGCCCGCTGCGCTCCATCCGGTCAAGGTGTGCCGCGAACGCGCGCGCCTCGGGGTCGTCCGGGTCCAGGCCGATGAGGTCCTCGGTGAACCGCGAGTTGAAGCCTGCGTTCGGCTCGTCACGCGCCATGGCTCCACCGTATGGCAAAGCAGCGGGTTTTCCTACGTTGAGAAGTCAGCGGGGATCGGAGTCGATCGCGAGGCCGCCGCCGTTCGTCCTGACCACCCGGAGTTCCCTGCGTTCGCTGCTCTGTTGGCCGTCGTCTTCGATGCTGACCACCGTGGTGGTGATGGTCACCGAGCCGTCGTCGTTGTAGGCGCCGGTCGCGTCCTGGGCGTAGACCTGGTCGAACTCCGACCAGTGCTCCTTGAACTCCGCGTAGCCGCCGAAGTCGGCCTTCGCCTGCGGGGTGAGCATCCCCCAGGACGCGCTCATGCCGTCGGGGAAGGTGTAGAAGTCGATGACAAGCTGACCCGCCTCCGAGAACGGGATCGGCGCGTTTCCGGCGTTGCCCTGCTCGGTGGCGGTCGGTTGCTGTGTCGTCGTGGTGGGCGGCGCGGACGACGTCTTCTCGCCGCCCTTGTTCGGCGCCGCGTTGTTGGGTTGCTCCTCACCCGATAGCAGCGTGAAGGAGACGACCACGAGCGCGAGCAGCGCGGCGATGCCCGCGACGAGGCCGATGATGCGCTTGCGGTCGTTGCTGGTCTGGCCGCCGTTCTGGTGGGCGGGGGGCGGCTGGTGGTCGGCGTTGAACGCCGCGGTGCCGTGCGGTGCTGCCGCTGCGGGGGCTACGGCTGTCCTTGTCCGCTGCCACGGCGGGGACTGCCCGTTGTTCTGCGGCTCCCTCGGCGGCGGCTGGCTGGGCATCACCGGCGGCGGGGGAGCGGGCACGCCGCCGCCGGAGGCGACAGCGGTGAGGCGTTCCGCGGCCTGCTGCATGCTGATGCGCTCGCCCGGCTCGGGACGCAGCATTCCCATCAGCAGCGCGGTCGCCGGGCCAGCGACACGCGGCGGGGTGATCTTGCCGCTCGCCGCCGTGTGCAGCAGGGCGAGCTGGTTGGGGTTGCTGCCGTAGACCGACTGGCCCTCGATCGCGTGGTAGAGCGTCGCGCCGAGCGCGAAGACGTCGGAGGACGGCGACGGGTCAGCACCGCGCGCCAGTTCCGGTGCGATGTAGGCCGGTGTGCCGCCGACCAGCCCGGTCTGGGTGAGCGTGATGTCCCCCTGCGCGCGGGAGATACCGAAGTCCGTGAGCTTCGCCACGCCGGAGTCCTCGATGAGGATGTTGCCCGGCTTGACGTCGCGGTGCACGATCCCGGCGTGGTGGGCGGCGACAAGGGCATTCGCCACCTGTTCGCCGATGCGGCACGCCTCGGCGACGGGCATGGTGCCGTGCTGGGCGAGCAGCTGCGACAGGCTGTATGACGGCAGGTACTCCATCACGAGGCACGGGTCACCCTCGTGCTCGGTGATGTCGTAGACGACGATGGCGTTGGGGTGCTGGAGCCGGGCGGCGATCTTGGCCTCGCGCATCGCGCGCCGGTGCAGGTCGGCGCGGTCGGCCTCGGAAAGCCCCTGCTGGCCGACGACTTTCTTGACCGCGACGGACCGCTCTAGTCGCTCGTCGACGGCACGCCACACGACGCCCATCGCGCCGGTGCCGATGTGCTCGACGAGCCGATAGTGCCCAGCTACCAGTTGCCCAGTTTCGATGACGAACGCTCCTAGCGAGAGGGTTCCGCGCCAGAGTGAAGGATGCAGTTGACGGGTACAGCCACGGGTGCGCGCCCACCGCATGTCACCACGGCGCGGGGATGACACAGCCGCAGGACAGCATCGCGGACGCCCGATCGAGTGTACTGGCGAGTGACTTCCGGTCCTATGTCACCCGCCACTCACTCCCTTGGGCGTGTCGCGGCCAGCCCTTCCCGTGTTACCGGCACTGTGGGGGAGCGCACCATGCGGTACACACCGAGCCCGCCGACCAGCGCGAACGCGGCGTAGCACGCGATCAGCGTCGGCGGGGTCTGACCCGCAAGCGCGTCGCCGAGAATAACCACCGCGGCCGTGCCCGGCACACTGCCCAGCGCGGTGCCGAGCAGGTACTGGCGCAGCGGGATGGACGACAGCCCGCAGCAATAACTCATCGGCGCGAACGGGATGACCGGGATCAGCCGCAGCGAGGCGACGCCGAGCACTCCGCCGCCGGTGAGCTTCGCGTCGGCGGCCCGCACCGCGTCGCGGTCGAGGTGCCTGTGCAGCAGACGGGTCCCGATCGGGCGCGCGATGGCGTAGCCGAGCGCGCCGGAGGTCATGGTCGCCGCGAAGGCGACGCCAATGCCAAGCGCGTTGCCCAGCAGCAGTCCTGAGGCCAGGTTGAACGCCGTCCTGGGCAGCGGCAGCGCGGTGCACACCGCGTAAACGCAGAAGAACACCAGCGGCGCGGCCGGTCCCGCCGCCACCGCCATTGCCCGCACCTCGGCGGGGCTGGGGATCGGCGCGGTGAAGGCGAGCACGACGCAGCCGATGAGCACGCCAAGCGCCACAAGGAGCCGTGTCCGATCCCGCACCCGACAACGGTAAGCCACCTCGGTTGGGTGACTGCTGGGAGGTGGGGTGGTACCCCGCTCACCCCTCGCGGGGTACCACCACCGGGTCCTCGATGCGGATCGGTGTCGGGGGGATGCCAACCGGACGGAGGAGTGGGTCGCTCGGGGCGCCGTCCGGGTCGGCGCGCCACGCCCGGCAGACCTGGCCGATCGCGATCGGGTGCACGGTCAGCGTGCCGTCGGCGGCGATGTGCAGCCGCAGGAACCCCTTGTGGTCCTCGATGCTCTGGCCGGCCATCAGCTCGTTGAGGTTGATGCCGAACTTGCTCGCGATCACCAAATACGCCGCGACCAGCTCGCTGTGCGCGAAGCCGAGCACAAGCGGAGTTCCCACCACGATCAGCAGCAACGTCGCCCAGTTCGTCACCAGATTGTGCGGGAGCAGCCGGTACAGCTGGATGATCGCCAGCGCCCACGCCACGTTCAGCGCGATGTGGGCGAGCCCGTGCAGCACACCGGCCACCGTCGCCGGTCTGCATGGCGTGTGGCCGTCCATCCTGGCGAAGAACACCCCTGTCAGCACCAGCAGCCCGCCGAGGATCACCGTGGGCGTCCAGCTGGCGACGAGCGCGAAGAACCCGCGCTCCGAGCCGCCGAACGGGCCGGCGATGCCGAACAGCACCGCCAGCGTCACCGCCGACTGCACCAGCCCGGTCATGCCCCAGAAGCCGGGGTTGCGCCACGGCAGCCGGAAGATGCCGGCCGCGAACAGCCGCGAGCGCCGTTTGCTCGGGTACCGCGCGGCGAGGTCGTAGCTGGCTTGCGGCTGCGCCTCCCGCACCCGCGTCGTTGGCGGCGGCAGGTCGACGCGCTCCGGTAGCTCGTGCGTCGCGGCGAGATACGCCCCGCCGAGCCCGCAGGTGATGTTCTGCCGGGTGCCGTCGCGCTCGGCGTAGCGGACGTAGTGGTGTTTGTCCCCGGAGAGCATCACCCGGATCGACGCTCCGGCAGGGCGGACGAACTCGGCGTCGAAGAACTCGATGATGTCGTAGGCAGCCGCGCCGGACGGCGACCCCGCGTACACCCAGGCGGGCGACGGCGTGCACAGGATCACCGCGTCACCGGGCTCCAGCCGCGCCGCCGCATCGGCGAAGTAGGCGAGCTGGGGAGCGTCGATGTGGTCGTCGAACTGGGTGTCGATGGCGAACAGCCACCAGCGCTGCGGCAGCTCGATGGCGAAGTAGCTGCGGGTCTGCTCGGTCGTCCACGCGCCGAAAGGCCGCCGTTGCGCGAACACCCGCAGGAACGCCGTCAGCCCGTCGTACCAGTCGTGGTTGCCTGGCAGCGCGAACAGCGCCGGCCTCTGTTCGCCGTCCGGTTCCGGGAAGGCGGCGTGGTAGACGCCCCTTGTGCGGTCCCGGTAGGTCTGGATCGACGCTGCGGGGTAGACCTGGTCGCCGCCCATGACCAGCAGCCTGCCGCGTGGCAACATCGCGTCTCCGACGTCGATCTCCCGCCTGGCAAGCAGGGTGGCGACCGAGTAGGTGGCGTCGAAGCCGTCACCGAGGTCGGCCACGTAGTCCAGCCACAGCTCGTCGTCATCGGTGTAGTGGTACACGTCGGACGGCAGACTGCCCTGCAGCTCCCGCTTGTCGGCGTAGGCGCCGAAGATCGCAGCGAGCAGGGCCTTGGCCCCGGTCGCGATGAGCACCCCAGGAGCGAGCCAGCGGACCGCGTGCTGCCGCGTGAAACCGAGTTCGTGGGCGGAACCATCACGTGCGCGGGGAGGCGGCGCTGCTGTCATGACAGCGCATCGTAACGACAACCGCTGTCACGGTGGGCAGGTCACGCCCTGGCTGGGCACGGCCCCGTCGGCCAGGAACGTCATGATCTGCTCCGTGACGCAGTCCGACCGCCCGACCGCGCCGTGACCAGCTCCTTCCCAGCCGATCCGCACCGAGGACGGCATCTGCTGTGCCGCGCGCATGGTGCCGAGCGCAGGGGTGCGCGGGTCGGCCGCCGTGCTCACCACCAGCACCGGCGGGGCGCCCCGCATGGCCGGATTCGCCACCGGCTCCCTGCGCACCGGCCACTGGCTGCACCACACCAGCCGCTGCGCGAGCAGCCCGCCGAAGACCGGGTACTTCTGCCGCCAGTCGGCGGACAGCTCGGCGATGTGCTGCGGCGCCAGCCTGGTGCGGGTGTCGTTGCAGGTCGTAGCCAGGGTCGCGTCCAGCACCGATGGGTACGGGTTGTCGGTGTCCTGCGGCCCGAGGAACTCGTCGAGCGGCCGGACGTCGCCGTGCAGCGCTGCGTCGGTGGCCTTCGCCAGCGCAGGCCAGCGGTCCGGCTCGCCGAGTCCGGTGAGGATCGCGCGCGTGGCGGCGCCGGGCGCGAGTCCGCGATCGCCGTGCCGCAGCCTGTCCAGCAGCCGCGACACCGTGGCGCGCGGGTCGTCGCCGAGCGGGCAGTTCCGGGTGCGGCAGTCGCCCGCGAAGGCGTCCAGTGCTGCCTCCGCTCCTGCCGCCTGGCCCTCCAGCACGGTCTCTGCCTGCTCGGACGGGTCAGGGACGCCGTCGAGCACCACCCTGCCGAGCTTGTCGGTGAACCGCTGCGCGTACGACTGCACCACGCGCGAGCCCTCGCCGCGCGCGAGCACGTGCAGGAAGGGCGCGCCGAGTCGCCGCCGGATCTCGTCGAGGTCACCGGCCGTGCGCCAGGTGTCGAGCGCGCCCTGCATGTTCTTCAGGATCAGTGCGCACTCCTGGCCCGCGTCGCGCGCCGCGGTGACCAGCGGGTCGATGTCGGGCGCCGCCGGGTCGAAACCGAGCAGGTCGCTCCGCGCCTTCCGCGGGACACAGCTGATCGGGTTCGACCCACCGGTGCCCCTCCGGTCGACGCCGATGATCGCGAACCGATCCAGCAGCTCGTTGGGCAGCCTCGCCGCCAGCCTCGCCGCGAACACCGTGCCAGGCTCGCCGTCGATGTCATTGACGACGAGAAGCGGGATCTTGCTGCCGCCGCTGCCCGACTCCGCCTTGAGCACCGAGATCCGGATGACGCCTCGGTCGGGGAGCTGCGGCGTGTCCAGCGTGCTGGGGATCGTGGCGCAGGAGTAGCGCATTGCGCCTGCGTCCCGCCGTTGCGGCGCGTCGAGCGCCTGCCGGGTGCGCTTGTCACAGCCGGTCCACGGCACCATGTCGCCGCTCTGCTCGCCGAGCGGCGGCAGCGGCGCCTCCTCGCGCGGTGTGGTCGTGTTCTGCTGAGGGCCGCCGTCGCGGGCGAGCACAGCGGGCCGGTCGGACGGGCCGACCGTGCAGCCGGCGAGCAGCGCGGGCAGCACGGCGCCCAGCAGCAGCGCGCGCCGCGCGGCAGGCCGAACACGAGCCACGGTCGTCCCCTCTGCGTTGCGGTCCGGTTGGTTCGAGCATCGCACGGCGCGGGTGAGCGTACGGTGAGCCGTTACCGCCTGCGGTAGCGCAACATCAGGAAGCCGTCCTCGTGCAGCACAGAGGCCAGCGCCAGCTCGCGCGGGTCCGTGACCGCACCGGACACGATCCGGTCCGCGCCTGCACCGGCCAGCACCGGTGCCAGCGTCAGGCACAGCTGGTCAACCAGGTCGGCCGCGACCATGCTGGCCAGCAGCCGGGGGCCGCCCTCGCAGTTGATCCGCAGCAGGCCCCGCTCGCCCAGCTCATGCAGCACAGACGGCAGGTGCACGTGGCCGTCTCCGGCGACGATGACCTCGGCGCCCGCGTCGGCCAGCGCGGTGCGACGCTCGTGCGGCGCGGCGTCGGTGGTGAACACGATCGGGGTGACGTGGGTGTCGGCGAGCAGCGGGCAGTCGACCGGCAGCGAACACCGGGCGCTGACCACCGCGATCGGCGGGATCTCCGCGAGCCCGAGCCGCTGTCTGCGCTCCTTGCGGCGTTCGCCGCGCTTCACGCCGGTGTACTGCTCCGTGGTCGCGGTGCCAGCGCCGACGAGCACGACGTCCGCGAGGTCGCGGCCCAGCGCGAAGATGCGCTTGTCCGCGGGGTGCGAGAGCCCCTCGGAGTGGCCGTCGAGCGTGGCGGCGCCGTCCGCGGAGCTGACGAAGTTGACCTGCACCCACGGCTGGTCGAGGTCGTCTGGGTAGGCGTAGATGCGCTCCAGGTCGGCGTCGGTGACCTGCTCCTGTGGTGTCGGTTCTGGTGGTAAGGGCCACAGCGTGTGCACGGCTCCATCTGATCACACCGGCAACGCCGTTACGCTCGGACCGTGCCAGGTCAGTTGATCGATCGCGTGCCGGAGTTGGCGGCGGACGAACTCGTCGCCGCGCTCGTCCCGCCGCCTCGGTTCGACGTCGTCCGGTTCGACACCTACGTGCCGAACCCGGATGAGCCGAGCCAGGCAGCCGCCGTCGCCGAGGGCACGGCGTTCGCCGAGCGGGTCGGCGGGGGTACCGGCAAGCGCGGGCCGCTGCGGTCGCTGTTCCGTGGCTCCGCTGCGGACACCACGCGCGGGCTGTACTTCGATGGCGGGTTCGGCGTCGGCAAGACGCATCTGCTCGCCTCGCTGTGGCATGCGGTGCCGGGTCCCAAGGCGTACGGCACGTTCGTCGAGCTGACCAACCTGGTCGGCGCGCTCGGGTTCGCCGAGGCGGTGCGCAGGCTGTCCGGGCACCGCCTGCTGGCGATTGATGAGTTCGAACTGGACGACCCCGGCGACACCATGCTGGTCACCCGGCTGCTGCAGGAGCTGATGGCCACCGGCGTGCACGTCGCGGCGACGTCCAACACCCTGCCGGACAAGCTAGGGGAGGGCCGGTTCGCCGCGGAGGACTTTCTGCGCGAGATCCACGCGCTGTCCGCGCGGTTCGACGTGGTGCGCGTCGACGGCCCGGACTACCGCCATCGCGGCCTGCCGGACGCGCCGGAGCCGGTCAGCGATGAGGAACTGACCGCGTCGGCCGCGCGGGAGGGCGCCACACTGGACGACTTCGACGCGCTGTGCGAACACCTGGCGGGGCTGCACCCGTCGAAGTACGGCACGCTCGTCGACGGCGTTAGCGCGGTGCACCTGCGGGACGTGACCGTCGCGCAGGACCAGAGCGTGGCGCTGCGGCTGGTGGCGTTCGCCGACCGGCTCTATGACCGTGCGATTCCCGTGGTGACGTCGGGCAAGCCGCTGTCCGAACTGTTTACCGACGAGATGCTGCACGGCGGCTACCGCAAGAAGTATCTCCGCGCCATCAGCCGCCTGACCGCGCTGGCCCGCGACGCAGGTTGACGCCTGGGCGCCTGGCCGCGAGTCCCGCGTTACGTGCGGTCGTGTCCCCCGCCCAGGACGCCGTGTCCCTCGCTCCCGACGTCGTGATCGCCGCTCCTGACGCCGTGTCCCTCGCCGGAGACCATGAGTACGACGTCCTGAATGGCGAACTTGGCGTCCTGAGGGGCGAACTCGGCGCGCTCAGTGGGGGACACGGCGCAGGGCGAGCGCGACCAGTGGCACCACGGTGAGCGCGAAGGCGGCGCCGCCGACGACGTCGGTTGGGTAGTGGAAGCCCAGCGTGACCAGCGCGACACCCACGCCGAGGGAGACCACCGTGCCGACGACCGCCGCCACCCACCGGGCGACGCCGGGCCGCGCAAGCAGCACGAACACCGCGCTGACCGCGACGATGCTGACGGTGTGGCCGCTCGGATAGGCGAGATGCCCCTCGGAGAGCCTGCCGAACGCGGGCTTGAGCACCCAGGTGTTGAGCGCGATCGCCACCAGCGGGGCGGTCGCCGCCAGCACCGCTCCACGCCACCGGCGCTGCACCAGGCACAGTCCGACGACCAACGCCGTCAGCGGCAGTACCACCTGCGGTTCTGACGGCGTCACCAACAGCCACGCCAAGTCACCGGACCCGACGACGTCGACCAGGGCATCCGCGATGACGGCGTCCAGCGCGCTCGCCTCGTGGTCCCCCGCGTAGCGCAGCCCGATCAGCAGCGTGATCAGCGCGCCCACCACCGCAGCCACCAGCACGCCACGATCATGCCCGACCGGCACGCCGGTGGGCGGCGCCCGCCCCCAAGCCGGGCGCCGCCCCGACCCCCGGCTACCCGCGCGAGACGGTGTCGGCGACGGCGTCGATGCCCCGGTCGAGGTCGTCGTTGCTGATCACCAGCGGCGGCGCGAGCCGCAACGTCGAGCCGTGCGTCTCCTTGCACAGCACGCCCTTGCCCGCGAGCGCCTCGGCCGCTTGCCTGCCGGTCAGCCCGCCCTCCGCGATGTCCACCCCGGCCCACAGGCCCGTGCCGCGCACGGCGGACACGCCGTTGCCGACCAGCTCACTCAGCCGCGCGTGCAGGTGCGCGCCAAGCGAAGCCGAGCGCTGCTGGAACTCGCCGGTGGCGAGCAGCCGGACCACGGCGCGGCCCACGGCGCACGCGAGCGGGTTGCCGCCGAACGTCGAGCCGTGCTCGCCCGGCCGCAGCACACCGAGGACGTCACGGCTGCCCATGACGGCCGAGACCGGCACGATGCCGCCGCCGAGCGCCTTCCCGAGCGTGGTCAGGTCAGCCTGCACACCCTCGTGCTCCAGCGCGAGCAGTGTCCCGGTGCGGGCGAGGCCGGACTGGATCTCGTCCGCGATGAACAGCGCGCCGCGCGCGTCGCAGATCCGCCGCACCTCCGCGAAGTAGCCCTTCGGTGGCACGTTGACGCCCGCCTCGCCTTGGATCGGCTCCAGCAGCACGGCGGCTGTCTCGTCGGTGACGGCGGCGGCCAGCGCCTCGGCGTCGCCGAACGGCACGGTGACGAACCCCGGCGTGTAGGGACCGTAGTCCGCGCGGGCCTCCTCGTCGTCGGAGAACGACACGATGGTGGTGGTGCGGCCGTGGAAGTTCGAGCTGGCGACGACGATCCGTGCGGCGTCGGCGGGCACACCCTTCACCCGGTAGGCCCACTTCCGCGACACCTTGATGGCCGACTCGACGGCCTCTGCGCCCGAGTTCATCGGCAGCACCATCTCGGTGCCGGTCAGCTCGGCCAGCTCGCGGCAGAACGCGCCCAACTGGTCGTGGTGGAATGCCCGCGAGGTGAGCGTGACCCGGCCCAGCTGCGCGGTGGCGGCCTCGACGAGCGCGGGGTGGCGGTGTCCGAAGTTCAGCGCCGAGTACCCGGCGAGGAAGTCCAAGTAGCGGTTGCCCTCGACGTCGGTGACCCACGCGCCCTCCGCTTCCGCGATGACAACGGGAAGCGGGTGGTAGTTGTGCGTGGACCACTGCTCGTCGGCGTCGATGAACTCCTGCGTGAGTGGCGATGTGGTGGCTGCGGTCATCGTCATGAGGCCAGATTATGCGCCTAGCGTCGTTCGATCATCCGGGCAACGTTGCGCATTACCATTATTCATTGCGTAGTTACCTGGTCGAGTTGTCGATTCGTTGCGGCCCGGAGCGGCTGTGTCACCCGACCGCACGTCTGACAGAGTGCACCCTGTGACATCGGATCTCTCGTTCCTTCGCAAGCTCGCCCGTACCCAGCGGTTCACCCTCGGCGCGCCCAAGGAGTTCCAGGTCGCGCCGGACGGTTCGCGGGTGCTGTACCTGCGCAGCGGTGACGGCTACGACCGCACGCACAGCCTCTGGTCGCTCGACGTCGCCAGCGGCGCCGAGTCGAAGCTGGTCGACGCGGGGCAGTTGCTGCCGGGGGACGAGACGTTGTCGCGGGAGGAGCGGGCCCGCCGCGAGCGCAGCAGGGAGTCCGGCGGCGGGGTGGTGCGCTACGCCGTCGACGCCGCCTGTGAGACCGCCGTGTTCTCGCTGGGCGGCACGCTGTACTCGGTCGACGTCGCCAGCGGTGCGGTCGCCGAGCACGTCTCCGGCGCGGTCATCGACCCCCGGCTCAACCCGCAGGGCAGCCACGTCGCCTACGCCGCGGACGGCGCGCTGCGGGTGATCGAGCTCGCCACCGGATCGGACAGCGTGGTCGCCGCCGACGACGGCCCTGAGATCACGTGGGGTGTCGCGGAGTTCATCGCCGCCGAGGAGATGAACCGTTCGCGCGGGTACTGGTGGTCGCCGGACGGCACGGTCGTGCTGGCGCAGCGTACCGACAGCATCGGCGTGCCCCGCTGGAACATCGCCGACCCCGCCAACCCGGCCGCCCCGGTCAACACCGTCGCCTACCCGGCGGCAGGGGAGCGCAACGTCGCGGTGTCGCTGGCCATCATCGGACTCGACGGGTCCACTGTGGACGTTGAACGCGGCGAATGGGAGTACCTTGTCGCGGCACACTGGTCGGCTGGCGGGCCGCCGCTGATCACCGTGCAGCCCCGCGACCAGCGCAGGCTGGACGTCCTCGCCATCGACGTCACGGACGGCTCGACGTCGATGGTGCACAGCGAGGAAGACCCGGCGTGGGTGGAGATCATCCCCGGCGTGCCAGCGTGGACGCCGGACGGCAGGCTAGTGCGGGTCGAGGCCGCCGACGACTCCTACCGGCTGGTCGTCGACGGCAAACCGGTCACCGACCCCGGCCTCCAGGTGCGCTCGGTGCTGCACGTCGGTGACGAGGTGCTATTCAGCGGCTCCGAGGACGACCCGACGCAGATCCACGTCTACCGGACGTCGGCAGGCAGCGTCGTGCGGGTGTCCGATGGGGACGGCGTCCACGTCGGGGCTGGCACGGCGGAGACGACCGTGGTGTCGTCGTGGTCGCTGGAGTACGCCGGACCGAGGGTGAGCGTCCGCCGCGACTCCGCGTCGGTGCGGATCGCCAGCCATACCGCCGATCCCGGCATCACCCCGAACCTCCGGATGCTCACCGTGGGGGAGCGGGACCTGCAGTGCGCGCTGCTGCTGCCCACTGGTTACCAGCCGTCCGACGGACCGCTGCCGGTGCTGCTCGACCCGTACGGCGGACCGCACGCGCAGCGCGTGCTCACCACCCGCAACGCCTTCCTGACCTCGCAGTGGTTCGCCGACCAGGGCTTCGCCGTGCTCATCGCCGACGGCAGGGGCAGCCCGGGGCGTGGCCCGGCGTGGGAGAAGGAAATCGGCGGCGGGCTGGCCGACGTCAGCGTCACCGACCAGGTGGACGCGCTGCACGCCGTCGCCGCCGGATGGTCCGAAGTGGACATCTCGAAGGTGGCGATCAGGGGCTGGTCGTACGGCGGGTATCTGTCCGCACTGGCGGTGCTGCGCAGGCCGGACGTCTTCCACGCCGCCGTCGCGGGCGCCCCGGTCACCGACTGGTCGCTGTACGACACCCACTACACCGAGCGCTACCTCGGCCACCCCGCCGAGCAGGAGGCGTCCTACCGGAGCAACTCGCTGATCGACGATGCGGGAATGCTGGAGCGTTCGCTGCTGATCGTGCACGGCCTTGCCGACGACAACGTGTTCGTCGCGCACGCGCTGCGGCTGTCCTCGGCGCTGCTCGCGGCCGGGAAATGGCATGACTTCCTCCCACTGGTCGGCACCACCCACATGACGCCGAGCGACGAGGCCGTCGCTGAGAACCTGTTGCACCTACAGGTGGACTGGCTCAAGCGCCAGCTGAGTGCCTGACCGTCAGAACGCCGCAGCGAGCAGCAGGCCCGCACCCGCCGCCGCGAACCCCGCGAGCAGCGTGCCGACGACGTTGACCACGGCGTGCCGCCGCGCGCCATCGGTGACGAGCCGCACGGTCTCGTAACCGAACGTGGAGTACGTCGTCAGCGATCCGCACAGGCCGATGCCGACCAGCGAGCGCACCGCGTCGCCGCCTGCGCCGGTCAGGGTGAGCCCGGCCAGCAGGCCGAGCAGCGCCGAGCCGAGGACGTTGACCGTGAGCGTGCCGTAGGGGAAGCCGTTGCCGCTGCGGCGCTGCACCCACTGGTCGATGAGGTAGCGCAGCGTGGCGCCGAGCGCGCCGCCCGCAGCGACCAGCAGCGCCGTCACCGTGCCTCACCCGGGTAGCGGACGACCTCCACCTCGTCGAGGGTGACCAACCCGTCGGACATCACGTCGCCCAGCTCGTCGGCGAACGTCCGCACCCGCTGCTCGTCGTCGACGATCACGATCTCCAGCGGCAGGTCCTCCGACAGCGAGAGGAACCGCGTGGTGTGGATCAGCGAGTGCGAGCCGTAGCCCTCGATGCCCCGGAACACCGAAGCCCCAGCGAGGCCCGCTTCCCGCGCCCTGCGCACGATCTCGTGGTAGAGCGGCTGGTGCTGCCAGGTGTCGTTCTCGCTGACGTGGATCGTCAGCCGCATCGCGCGTTCTGTCGATGTCATGACGGCTTCCTCCTGCGGATGTGGGGCCGGAGCGCGGCACGGGTGAGGATGAGCCCCATCGCGACGGCGAGCAACGCGGCGACCACCGTGCCCACGCCGTAGAGCACCACGACGCCGGGCGCTCCCGCCGCGCCCGCGTCGATCACCTCGACGACGTACGTCGACAGCGTGGTGAACCCGCCAAGCACGCCGATGCCGAAGAACGGTCGCAGCAACCGGTGTGGGCGGCCCGCCTCGGTGAGCGCGGCCATCAGCGCGCCGATCAGCAGGCAGCCGCCGACGTTCGCCAGCAGCGTCGCCCACGGGAACTCGCCCGGTGTCGCTGGCAGCGCCACGGCGAGGCCGTAGCGCGCGAGGCTGCCGATGGCGCCACCGGCGGCCACCGCGAGCGGCACGTCCCAACGGATCGTGCGACGGGCGTCAGCGGTTCCCGCCTGCGACGGGGACGCCCGCACGTCAGCCACCCGCGCTCACCGGCTCCGGCTGTCGCCGGGCGGTCGACGTTCGAGGGTGGAGGGCGATGGCGCAGCCGGTGATCCAGGCGATGCCCGTTAGGACGTAGGCGTTGCCCGCCAGGTGCTGCAGGGGTGTCCAGGTCAGCTCGATGTCGGGCATGCCGAGCATCCAGTCGTGGTTGCCCGGCAGGTAGTGGAACGGCGCGATCACGAACAGCAGCAGCGTCGCGATGGTCCCGGCGGCCAGCGGCCAGCGGACGCGCGAGCCGTCGCCGAACGCCCGTGCGGTCGTCGCGAGCAGCACCACGGCCCCCGGCACGATCCACACCCAGTGGTGTGACCACGACGTCGGCGACGCCAGCACCAGGAAGGTGCCCACGAGCACCAGCGCCGTCGCGGGGCCGCAGTGCGCGGTCGTGCGCGCCACCAGCACCAGCAGCGCCAGCACCACGACCGCCACCAGCACCTGCAGCAGCGGTGTCTCGATGCCGAAGCGGGCAAGCGCCGCGGTGACGGTCTGGTTGACGCGATAGGTGGAGCCGCTGATGAAACCGGCGTCGCCGAAGCCGCCGAACCAGTACTCCATCGACGCCGAGAAGCTGGTCAGGAAACCGAGGGCGGTGGCTGCGGCGCCGGTGATCGTGGCGACGACGGCCGCGCGGTAGTCCTTCCTGGCGAGGAAGAACAGCACGAACACGGCGGGGGTGAGCTTGATCGCCGCCGCGATGCCGATCAGCAGCCCTCGCGGCCAGCGCGGCGCCCTGACAAGGCAGTCGGCCGCCACCAGCATCATGAGCAGCAGGTTGATCTGTCCAAACGAGAACGTGTCCCGCACCGGCTCAAGCGTCAGTGACAGCGACAGGCCAGCCACGGCGATGAGCGCCGCGCCGCGTGTCCCGCCTTCCGGCCACACCCGCCTGCCGACCAGGTACAGCGTGCCAACGATCGACGCGATGTTCATGGCGAACAGCAGCACGTACGCCGCGGTGAACGGCAGCCACGCGAACGGAATCGCGGGCAGGATCGCGAACGGCGGGTAGATGTAGGGCAGTTCGAGGTCGACGTCGGTCAGCGGCATCGGGCCGTAGATGTCGCCGCTGCGGAACCAGACATCCACGGCGAATCGGTAAACCTGGAGGTCGATGTGCGGGATGCCGAGCTGGAGCGTGAGGAAGATCACGACATGCACCGCGACACCCACGGCCAGTAGCGCGCGGAGTCGCGTGCTGTGAAGTAACCGGTGGGGAATGCTCTGTGTCACGGATGCCTTTCGTCGTCTACGGCATGCCTACGTCACAACACTGAGCGGGTAATTGGGGTGCGCGATACTGGGATCGAACCAGTGACCTCTTCGGTGTGAAGGTAGTGCGCCTGCACTACCCCTGCGCACGAACCTCGATGGAGAGTCCCTATACGTCGCAGAGAGTCCATCGTTATCCATGGTGGTTGTCACTCAGTTGTCACTCACCCCGTGGCTGCTTGGACGTAGCTTATCATCGAACAAGTGTTTCCACGGTGCTGGTGTGATCTCGCGCAACAAGGCGAAGTTGAGCGCTCTGCTGTAGACGGGCGCGACTAGCCATGCCGTGCGCGTGTGGAAACTGCTAGATGCCGTGGAGTGGTGCCGCGATCGCCGACGGGTGGGTACCTAGCGCTGGATGCTCCGACGTGGGCCTATCTGCGCTCTGGCCCGGTTTCGCACGAGCGTGGCTGCCTGATCGCTCAACGGACTACTTGATCATGGGGTGCCTCGGACAGTCCACCCGGCGCATGCCCCGGGCCGCAGAGGTCGCGGCTGAGATCGCACACGACGCGAACTCCGACCTCCAGAATTCCGGGCTGCCTGCCCGGCCCTGAACCGGATCTGGCTGCCCCGGCCATCGCCGCATAATCACGAAAGGGCATATCCATATCGATGCAGTACCTTCGCCAGGACCGGTGCCCGTGCC
>WHUD01000109.1 GCA_009377385.1 Actinophytocola sp. | reverse complement strand
GGCACGTCGCGGAAGCCGTGCGCCGGCGCATCGAAACCGAGCCCGACGACGAACGCCGCGTCGCGCTGGCCAACCGGGTGCTCGCGGTACTCGAAGCGGACGGCGGTGTGCCAGGCTCACTCAACCGGTTGATCGCGTTCACCGTCCCGCGCCAACTTGCCCCGGTGGCGTCGGGCGCTGATGGGGCGAAGTCACCGTCGCTGGCCACCGCCCTGCGCACCGAACTCGCCAGCGCCGACCGCGTCGACCTCCTGTGCGGGTTCATCCGCCGCGATGGCCTGCTCCTGCTCGACGACGCGCTCACCGAGCTGCACCGCAGGTCCGGCGACGACACGGCGTTCGTCGGCAGCGCGAACGTGTCCCGCGCCTCGCTGGCCGAGGGCATGGAGTGGACGGTGCGGCTGTCTGGCATCGCGACGCCCGGGCTGTTGCGCAAGTTCCAGACCACCTTCGAGGGCCACTGGGCGTCCGGGGCGTTCCTGCCGTACAGCTCTATCCGCGATGCGCCCCGGCTCGACGCCGCGCTCACCAACGGCGACGGCGTCCCGCAGCCGATCAGCCACGCCGGGCTCGACGTCCGGCCGCTGCCGCACCAGCAGGAGGCGCTCGCCGCGCTGGACGTTGAGCGCGACACCCACGACCGGCATCGCAACCTGGTCGTCGCCGCGACCGGGACCGGCAAGACCGTGCTCGCCGCGCTGGACTACCGGCGGCTGCGCGGGCAGAGCCTGCTGTTCATCGCGGCAAGCGATGCTGCGGTGGAGTCGGCGCTGCGGACGTTCCGCGAAACCCTCGGCGACGAGAAGTTCGGGGCGGTCAACGTCGCGGGGAAGCTGTCGAGGCGGCGGCACCTGTTCGCCAGCATCGGCGGCCTCGCCGAGCACGGAATCGAGGAGCTGCCCGCCACGCGGTTCGACGTCGTCATCGTGAATGGCTTCGACCCGGAGCCGGTGTCCGCGCGGCTGCTGGCGCACCTGCGGCCGAAGGAACTGCTCGGGCTCACCGCGACACCGGACGACGACGTGCTGCACCACTTCGACGGACGGTCGGCGTACGAGCTGCCGCTGTGCGACGCGGTGGCGGCCGAGCTGCTGGTGCCGGTGCACTACCACGGCGTCGCCGACGGCGTGGACGTGTCCGATGTGGACTGGAAGCTCGGCGCGTACGACGCGGACGCCCTCGACGCCCGCTACACGGGCAACGACGCGCGGGCGGACGTCGTGCTCGCCACGCTCCGCGACATGGACTTGATGCGGGCTGTGGGTTGCTGCGTGTCGGAGGCCCATGCGGAGTACATGGCACGGATGGCCAGCGAATCCGGCATCCCCGCTGGTGCTGGGCCCGATGCGGTCGCTGCGCTCCGGGCTGGCCGGATCCGGGTGGTGTTCACCTCGGACGAGAACGTCGATGTCCCCGAGGTCGACGCCGTGCTGCTGCTGTGGCCGACAGACAACCCCGCGCGGTTCCTGCGTCAGCTCGGCGTCGGGCTGCGGCGTGCGCCGGGCAAGTCCGCGCTGACCGTGCTCGACTTCATCGGCCCGCAGCGTCAGGAGTTCCGGTTCGACCTGCGGTACCGCGCGCTGACCGGCGCGAGCCGTCGTGCGCTGCGACGTCAGGTGGAGCAGGGCTTTCCCGCGCTGCCGTCCGGGTCCCGAGCGGTGCTCGACGACGCTGTGCGGCGCATCGTGCTGGACAATCTCGGCGCGCCGTCGCGGTTGTCCAGGGGGCAGCTCGCCGCCGACGTCCGATCCCACGGCGACCTGTCGCTCGCCGCGTACCTGCACCAGGCCGACCGAGGGCTGTCCGACGTCTACCGCAACGGCGGCACGTGGACGTCTGCCCGCCGCGCGGCGGGGTTCGCCACGGCGTCCGGCGGCCCTGACGAGGACGTTCTGCTCCGGCGGGTGGTGGCGTTCGCGCACGTCGACGACGCCGAACGCGCGGAGGTGTACCGGCGGCTCGTCGACG
Source organism: Actinophytocola sp. (assembly GCA_009377385.1). Taxonomy (GTDB): domain Bacteria; phylum Actinomycetota; class Actinomycetes; order Mycobacteriales; family Pseudonocardiaceae; genus Haloechinothrix_A. Next base: position 13,683 of record WHUD01000109.1, on the reverse strand, counting down.
TCGACGGCCCGCGCTACGGCCAGTTGACCGAGCGGGAGCAGCGGCTGGCGCGGATGCTGTTGTTCACGGTGTGGCCCAAGCGCGGCGGGTTCGCGTCGTACCCGGCCGGACTTGCGCACCTGCGGCGGCACAGGGCGGTGTGCGCGGAGATCGCCGAGCTGATCGACGTCGCGCTGGAGAGGGCGCGCCACGTGCCCGCGCCGCTCGACGCCGAGCTGAAGCCCGTGCCGCTGGCCAGCCACGCCAGCTACCTGCGGGAGGAGATCCTCGCCGCGCTCGGGTACGCGACGCTGCGGCGTCCGCCCGGCGGTCACACCGCTGGTGCGGCGTGGTGTGCGGCGACCCGCGCCGACGCGCTGCTGGTGACGCCCGGCGCGGGTGAGCCGGTGAGCACCGAGCTGTTCCGCTGGCGTCCGAGGCACCGGCTGTCGACGTCGTCCACGACGGGGCAGCGCTACCTGCGCCACCGCGAGCAGGGCAGCGGCGTGGTGTTGTTCGTGCGGGGGACGTCGTCCGGCGACGGTCCCGCGCCGTTCCGGTGTTTCGGCCAGGTGTCGTACGCCGAGCACGAGGATGATCCGCTGTCGATCACATGGCGGCTACACCGCCCGATGCCGTCGGAGCTGGTCGGTTAGCGGCCCCGCAACGCATCCTCGAGCTGCGCGAACCGCTTGGCCAGTTCGCCGGGACCGGCCGGGCCGAGGTTGAGCCACCCGCCATCGGCGTGGGTCAGCAGACCGCGGCCGGACTCGTTGTCGATCCAGCAGGTCAGCGGCGGTTTCGTCGCGATGCGCCTGCCGTGCGCCTCGTGCCGGATGGCCGCGTGCATCTCACCGACGTTGAACCGCTCCAGGTGCAGCCAGCGCTGCATATGGCGGGCGTCGGTGACGCTGGGACCTGGTGGCGGGCGTTGGCCCTTTTCGATCGCTTCGAGTATGGCGCGGTCACAGCTCATGGAGCGGATGCGCGCGGCCGGTGTGTCCGGCAGCGCGCTCGCCACCCGGATGCCGAGCTCGTCGTACGGGATCGGCTCGATGTCGACCACGCCGCCGCCCGCGATGACAAGCACGGCGTCGCGTCCGACCGCCGCCGATCGAACGGTGACCTGGGTGCCCTCCACCTTCGCGATGGTGTAGTACTCGCGGGCGGCGCGCTGCATGATGACGAGCGTTTCCTCGAAGTCGTCGGACACCGCGTTGCCCGATGTCAGCCCCTGCTCGGCGAGCTGGGCGAAAATCGTCCGGTCACGTGCGGCGGCGTCGTTCTGCGGGTACCACATTTCGCCGCCGATCAGCGTGGCGTGTGGTTCGCCGAGGTTGAGCCACTGAATGGCTCTGGTGTACGCCTCCACGGAGATGGAGACGGCGTGTCTGATCACGTCGGGACTCTCCCCCCTGTCGAGTGACGCGCTATTCGCCGATAACCGGCGGGACGACGGTGAAGCCGGTGCTCTCGTCGACCAGCTTCTCCCCGTGCTCGTCGTACTCGACGTGCAGCCCCGGGTCCATCTCCTGCTTGACAAAGTACTTGTCCTGGTGCTCGGCGTCATCCTCGCCGCCTTGGCCGCGGCCAGCGCCGCCGCCCATCATGCCGCCCATGCCACCACGGGCAGGGCCGAAGCCTGCGCCGCCCTTGGCCGCCATCGCGCCGGGAGCCCCGCCCTGGCTCGGCATCGCACCGGCGGCCTTGCCGCCGCTGAGCGCCTGCGCACCGGCGCCCGATGCCGAGCCTGCCGCCGCGCCGCCTCCTGCGACGCCGCCGACGGGGGCCCCGCCTGGTCCGAAGCCGCTGTCGCTGCCCGACCGCGAGCGTGCCCCGCCTGAGCCGAAGCCCGACGTCGTGGTGCTGCCGGGCCGGATCAGCCGTCCGTCCGGGGTGCGCACGGTGCCGTCCGGGTAGCGGATCGAGCCGTCAGGGAGCCGCTCCGCGCCCGGTGGCAGGCCGGTGTACGGGCTGCTCCCCGCCGGGCTCGTGCTGCCGTAGCCTGCCGGGCTCGTGCCGCCGTAGGCACCGCCGTAGCCCGATGGCGACTGCGCACCGCTACCGCCGTAGGCGCCGCCGCCGTATCCCGCCGGCGCGGTGGAGCCCGCCGCCGATCCGCTGGCGCTCGGGCCCGTGGCACCGCCGCCAGCGACGCCGCCGCTGCCGCCCTTGTCGCCGGACTTCACGTCGTCCTTGATGTCGATCGTGGGGAACGGCTCGCCCATCAGCCGTTGGTTTTGCTGCGAGCGCGTGTAGAAGTTGTTGTACTCCTGGATGTTGTGGCGGCTGGCCTCCGCCCACTGCTGGTTCTTGTCCTCTTGGCTGTCGACGCCGGGCAGGAAACTGAAGAAGCTGGCTTCCTCCGGCTTCTCTGAGACCTCGTTCAGGCTGTTGCGCAGCGACTCGTGGCTGGAGGACTCGTCGTCGTAGCTGTGCTGCGCAGGCTGCATGTTGTTCATCGCGACCTTCGCGGAGACCTCCTGCAGCTTGGTCATTTCGCCCTTCGCGGCCTCGGCAGCCTCCCCCTTCCACGCGCTGCCGAGCGACTTGACGATCCGCGCGAGTTCGGTGTCAACAGCCTGGTGGGACGTCGACAGGGTCCCGAACGCCTGCGCGCCACTGCCCAGAGTCCGGTCAAAATCCGCCTTCGGGCGGACTCTGCGGTAGATCTCGTGCCCACTCATGCAATACATTTACGCTCCCCCCGTCATGGTTGTCACCGCGAGCTTCGCGACTTTGGCTGCCGTGGCACACGGATCCTTGCCCCAGCTCTTTTCCGGGTCGGTGACACTGACGTCGTAGACGAGATCATCACGAAGACCGACGGCCACCGCGCATTCGCCTCGAGGTCGATCGTCGAATTCGGTTGCTGCGACTATGGGATGGCCCTGGATTGGAGGCAGTTCCTGCCAGACCTTGTAGTCGTATTCCTTGTTGTTCGCGTATACCGTGCTCAATCCTTGTGGCGACTTACTGGTTGGGCTGGCGGTAATAAACGTGCCGCCCAGTAAGCCCCGCCCTTCCGGGTACCAGTTGCACTTCGGCCCAGCCATCGCATCATCGGGCTCTGCTTCCACCTTCTTGAGTCCAACCGTTGAGAACTGCGCTGCGGTGATGACCGCGCACGGTTTGGCCTCCCACTTGGAGGTGTCAATCGGATCGGTGACGGCGGGTGCGCCGCTGTGTGGGAGCTCGGAGTCCTGACTGTTGCCCGAATTCGCGGACGTTTCGGGTGTGCCAGGCTCCTCATTCGAGCAGCCGGTGAGAACTAGCCCGAGAGTCAGCAGGGAGGCGGTTGCGGCAGCAATGGTGGTCCGCATTTCAGTGTTGCACTCCTTTGTCGAAACCCCACGCGAGGTCGTCCTCGCGGTTGATGTAATCGCGGCGCAGCTTCTCAAGTTTCTTGGCGAAGTTAGTAAGGGCTTCGACGTATTTGTCATTGAAGTCGATGTAGCGCTGGCCGTGTTCTCTTGCGAATTGCACGAATTCGTCACCAGCGGGGTGATCTGGCGGGTTCAAGGCACGCTGGGTGTAGGATTGCGCGTCCTGTTTCGCACTGGACAACTGCCTGTCGATCAAGTCATACGTGTCGTCGATGATGCGCTGCATGCCGTCGGCGTCGAAGGCGATGTCCTCGACCTCACCGGCTGCGGCCGACGTGTTCGCCATGTAGCCGCTGATCATGGCCTCGTTCACCGCGGATCCCCTTTCGTCCCCATGCACGCGGCGCAGCCCCGGCCGCCTGCCTCCGCTACGCCACCGTAGCCAACCGGTTAAGCGCTCACAATCGATTCCACCACATCGTCGGACGGTGCCCACCGCGCCTCGGTTCCATACGACCGCGAGTCCGCTACTGATGCGCGTCTCGCCACGCCTGCCAGATCTCCGGCCGCAGTCTGCCCCGTCGGACACCGGCAGCCCCTCGGCCAGCGCCCATGCTCGGACCTCCGCAGTCGATGGTTCGGGGGCCACGGGCGCGCCGTCCGTTTCGCTGTTAGCGGCGGGGGCGATTCGGGGGAGCGCGTCCCGTTCGGCGTCGGCCCACTGCCTCGCCGCGGCGAGATACCGGTACGTCCACTCCTCGGCCAGTTGGCGGTTCTCGCAGAACACGATCGGGACCTCGCTCCAGCGCACCTGAAGCTCGGCGAGGCCGTCGGCAACGTCGGCTGGTCGCACTCGGTCAAGCTTGAAGATCTCCGAGTACCGGTCCTCAACGACGACGGCCGCGCGGGGCAGGGCGGCGAGTTCGCCAAGGGCGTAACGCAGCGTCCCGCTGGTCAGGCTGGTCACGAGGTCGCTCAGCGACTTCCGTTCCACCGCCGTGACCAGCCGACCATCGACCAGCAGGCCGTAGTCCCCGCACGGCAACGTCCGTTTAACGACTTTCACCTGCTGGGTACTGAATCGGTACGCGTAGCGCTCGCGGCCGTCGACGACGATCTCCAGGTCGGAGATACCGGCTGCGCGTGCGCTCGGCGTCCGGACTTTCGGTCGCGCCTGCTTACGGGTGCGTTGTGACTGCCAGAACACGGCGTCACGGCCACGCGCCGTGGTGAACACGAGCTGCGAGCGGTTTTCCCGGTAGCGGTCGAGCACGACGTCGATGGCGGCACCTCGACGTCGACAGGTCCGCAGCGGCGCCCGTTCCACGATCTCCGGGTCGTCCGGCCATTCGTCGGACGACACCGGGTAGCAGTACAGCGCCTTGGTGCGCGGCCAGGTCCCCGACGTGCGGAATACCAGACCACCCTCGATGGGCAGTCGCAGCAGGTACGCCAGTCGCGAGTCCGGATCGGGGTTGCTGGCGATCAGCAGGTCCACAGCGGGCAGTGTGGCAGGGCAGCGCCCGTGGCTCTACTCGGCAGGCGCGGTCAGGTGGCCTGCGCGATCGTTCAGGCTGTCGATGCTGCTGGCGGTAGATTTCCTGCAGTTCTTGGTAGGCCGCCACGACATCGCCATTCTCGCCCGCTTCGCCCAATATGTCCGGATCGATCGGATCAGAGCCGAGGTTGGCAAGCCCGCATGGCTAGATGGATGATTCCGTGAAGATCACGTGAAGGCGTGTCCTGCCAGGAAAGTGGGCGGAGGGCTTCCAAGATCGTTTTGTGACGAACAACCTGGAAACCCTCCTGACCGAACTGTATGTGTTCATCGACGACCATGTCGTGCCGCCCCGCCGGAGCCGGGGTCGCCGTCCCCGGTTGACCGATGCCGAACTGGTGACGCTGGCGGTCGCCCAGGCGCTGCTGGGCTATCACTCCGAGCACCGCTGGATCCGGTTCGCGCTGGTCAACCTGCGCGGCATGTTCCGCTACCTGCCGAAACAGCCCGGCTACCACAAGCGGCTCAAGGCCGCCGAGCCGTTGCTGAGCAAGGCCATCCTGGCCCTGGCCGAGCAGTGTCCGTCCTGGTTCGACGACACCTGGATGACCGACGCCACCCCGGTGCCCTGCGGGACGTCCCGGGAGACGGTCAAACGCTCGGAGCTGGCCGGACACGCCGGCTACGGCTACTGCGCCTCCCACTCCCGCTTCTACTGGGGCCTGAAGCTCTACCTCGTCTGTTCCGGCGACGGGATGCCGATCATGTGGTGTCTGGCCCACCCCAAGCTCGGCGAGCGGGAGGTGGTGGCGGCGCTGCTCGAGCACAACCACCACCTCGTCCGCGACGGACAGATCCTGCTGGCCGACAAGGGATTCGCCGGCAAGCAGTTCCAGCACATCACCACCGCCATGGGGCTGCGGCTGCTGCGCCCGGACCGGCGGGACGAAACCTACCGCAACGGCAACCTCGGCGGCGTGCGCCAGTGGATCGAGTCGGTCAACCAGACCCTCAAGGGCCAACTCGACCTCGAAGCCCACGGCGGCCGCACCCCTACTGGCGTGCTCACCCGCATCGCACAACGCCTGCTAGCCATGGCCGCAGCCATCTGGCACAACTGGGCCACCGACGTCACCAGCAAACGATCACTGACCGCCTACGACCACTGACACCAACTTCACGGAATCACTCATCTAGACCCAACAGGGTCGCGTGCGCCTACTTCGCCCGCTCGGTCGCCGCCTTGCCGCCGTGGCCGGTCATGGCCGACTCCCGCGCGCCCCTGCGCCGGATGTCGTCGATCACGTCGGCGTCGGCCTCGGCCACGTTCATCATCCCCGCGCCGATCTCGATGAACGGCGGCAGGAACGCCCTGATCAGCTTGGCGCCGCCCACCCAGCGTGGCACGTGGATCGTCCGCGCCCGCCGGAGCACGCCCTGCTCAAGCTTGTCCAGCGCGAACTCCAGTGGGTACGTCTTGCCGAACAGCCCTGGCATCCCCGCGCGGAGCTTGCCGAACACCGGGTGCTTGTCTGCGCTCTCCACAAGGTCGGTGCGGATCCAGCTCGGGTGCGCGACGCCGACCCGCACGCCGAGGTGTCGCAGCTCGACCCGCAGGCTGTTGCAGAACGCCTCGACGCCCGCCTTCGCGGCGCAGTAGTTCGCCATGCCAGGCGCGTGGGTGATCGCGGCCAGCGACGAGATCGCCAGCAGGTAGCCCTTGCGCTCGATCACGTGTGGCATCGTCACCCGGAACGTGCGCCACACGCCGAGCATGTCGACCTCGAACACCTTCTCGTAGGCCACCGGGTCGACCGAGCGGGCGAAGCCGGTGGTCGCGATGCCCGCGTTGGCGATCACGACGTCGATGCCGCCCCACTTCTCGACGACGACGGTCGTGGCGGCCTCCAACTCGTCCCACCTCGTGACGTCGGCTTCCAGCGAGACGGCGTTGGGGCCGATCCGCTCCGCGATGATGTCCTGCTCCTCGATCTCGAGACCGACGAGCGCAACCTTGGCGCCCCTGCGCGCGAACCGCTCCGCAAGCCCGGCTCCGATACCGCGCGCCGCACCCGTGATGAACACGACGGTGCCGTTCAGGTTGCCCTTGCGTTTGAGGGGGTTGCGCACCACGGTTCTTCGCTCCTTTGCGATGGTCGGTGTCCCTACTCCCAAGTAAGTGTTGTCGTAGAGTAACAGTTACCTGCTGGTACGTCTGTCGTGCATTCGCACGAATTGGTCACATCGCCCGTCGCCCGTTGGCGTTGTGGACAACTATCGCTGCGGTCACGTGGCGCGATACGGGGCATGACCCTGCGCGCTGTGCTGCTCGTAGGATGCGGGGTAGGAGACAGCACCGCCTGCCCACGAGGCGGCACACCCCCGCAGCACCGCCCGAGGAGGAGCAACGATGCCCATCGCAACCCCCGAGGTTTACGCAGAGATGCTTGACCGAGCCAAGGAGGGAGAGTTCGCGTACCCGGCGATCAATGTGACCTCGTCGGAAACGCTGAATGCCGCCATTCGCGGGTTCGCGGAGGCCGAGAGCGACGGCATCATCCAGTTCTCGACCGGCGGCGCCGAGTTCGCCTCCGGTCAGAAGGTCAAGGACATGGTCATCGGCGCGACCGCGCTGGCCGAGTTCGCGCACGTCGTCGCCGACAAGTACTCGGTCAACGTCGCACTGCACACCGACCACTGCCCGAAGGACAAGCTGGACGGCTTCGTCAACCCGCTGCTCGAGATCTCCCAGCAGCGCGTCAATGCTGGCAAGAACCCGCTGTTCCAGTCGCACATGTGGGACGGCTCTGCCATCGACCTCGACGAGAACCTGAAGATCGCCGCCGACCTGCTCGACAAGGCAGCCGCAGCCAAGATCATCCTCGAGGTGGAGATCGGCGTCGTCGGCGGCGAGGAAGACGGTGTATCCAACGAGATCAACGAGAAGCTCTACACCGCGGAGGGCGACTACGTGAAGACCGTCGACGCCCTCGGCGCCGGTGAGAAGGGCCGCTACCTGCTCGCAGCCACCTTCGGCAACGTCCACGGCTCCTACAAGCCTGGCGCGGTGCAGCTTCGCCCCGACGTCCTCAAGCGCGGCCAGGCCGTCGCCGCCGAGAAGCTCGGGCTGCCTGCGGGCTCGAAGCCGTTCGAGCTGGTCTTCCACGGGGGCTCCGGCTCGCTGCTCGAGGAGATCCACGAGGCGGTGTCTTACGGTGTGGTGAAGATGAACGTCGACACCGACACCCAGTACGCCTTCACCCGTCCGATCGCCGACCACATGTTCAAGAACTACGACGGCGTGCTCAAGATCGACGGCGAGGTCGGCAACAAGAAGGTCTACGACCCGCGCAGCTACATGAAGGTCGCGGAGGGCGCCATGGCTGCCCGCGTCGTCGAGGCCGCCGAGAACCTCAAGTCGGCAGGCAAGAAGCTCTGACAGCCCCGCGAGTGGTGCCATCGGTCAGCCACCGATGGCACCACCCGCTGCCGTGGTGACGCGCAGCTGGGTGGCCAGTCGTTCCAGCGCTGCCCAGCTCAGCGCCACCGCCACCAGCACGACCGGCAGCGTCCAGTAGTCAACCGGCGGCGCCGACTCGGTGTGGATGTCGCCGAGCAGCCACGGCCGCAACTGCGACTGGACCCACAGCGCGCCGAAGCCGAGCGCGCTGACCAGCACCCCGCCAAGCGGCGCCCGCAACCGTGCCGCGGGCAGCAGGAACGCCATGTCCACCGCCAGCCCGACGAACACCAGGTAGAACGGCACCGTCGACGGCGGGAAGCCAGCAGCGACCAGCGGCGGCCAGATCGTGGCCCGGTAGGCGACGTACGCGCCAGCGATCGCGGTCGCCGTCCAGGGCACCCGCACCATGGCGCGAGCGGCGATCAGCAGCAGCGCCACTACCCCGATGCCCCACAGCGGGTACACCCAGTCCGGGATCGGCAGCGCGAAGTGGATCACGGCCTGGCGGTCGACGTCGCGGCCGAGGTCCTCCGCCGCGAACCGCAGCAACGACGGCTCGGCCCCAGGCTCGCCACGCTCCCATGCCCGCAGCGCGAGGATGCCGTACTCCTGCTGGCCGTTGGCGAAGTACACCGTCTCTAGCAGGAACGCCCACAGCGCGACGAGCGTCAGCGTGCGGGTCTTGCCCGGCCTGCGGTAGCTCAGCCAGCCGTCGATCGCGCCGAGGATCATCACGCCGGTGCCGATGTAGAGCATCGCGTGCGTCGGGCTCCACGCCGTCAGGTCGAGGCCGCTGATGCGGTGGTTGAGGACGTCGAGCGGCGCGGCGAGCAGGAACGTCACGGTGCCGACTTGCATCAGCCGCAGCGCGCGGCGGGTGCAGCCCATTCCGGTGTAGGTGTGGATGATCACCAGCGTGCACACCATCGCGGTGCCGACGCTGTTCAGCAGGTGCGGCGGGGCGAAGTCGTCCCGTATCCACATGAAGTGCCACGACATGTCCCACGACGAGCCGAGCACCTTGAACAGCAGCGCGAGCAGCCACGTCCGGTAGATGAAGCTCACCACCCAGTCCGGTGTCGGCTGGCCCGGCCGTCGACGCTGCCAGTGCCGCTGGAAGAACACGCGGGTCTTGGTGACCGGGCCGCCAAGAGGAGCGCGCTCGGTCGGTGGCATCGCCGCAAGCTGGTCAGTCACGGAGGCATCCTCTCGCGCGCGAAGCCGCGCGGAAGCGGGTTGGGAGACGAAGTCGGGGAAACATAGGGGAACACCCTGACGCAGTTCCCGAAAATACCTCGTAAACATGCCGTTTCGGGGGGCCGTGTGGCGAGCGCCGCGTCGACACTGCATCATCGTCGTGATGATGTCGAAACGTGTAGTGGCCATTGTGCTGGTCTTGCTGCTGGTGCTGGCCGGTGGCAGCTGGTTCTTCAGCCTGCTCGGCTGAGCGTCCGCTGTCGCAGGCGCTGCCGGCGCTGGCAAGATTGGCGTCATGACGAACCTGCTTGAACCGGAACCAACGCTGCTGCCCGCGCGGGCAGACGCGCAGGCTGCGCTGGACGCTGGTACCGCCCCGTCCGAGGTCGCCGCGGAGCACCCTGACTACAGCGAGGCCTGGGCCGCACTGGCCGAGCGGGCGCTCGACGCCGGTGAGTACGTCGCCGCGTACGCCTACGCGCGCACCGGCTACCACCGCGGCCTCGACCAGCTCCGCAGGGCCGGCTGGAAGGGCCACGGACTTGTGCCGTGGAGCCACCGGCCCAACCAGGGCTTCCTGCGCGCGCTCGCCGCGCTGGCGCGCGCCGCGGAACGCATCGGCGAGACCGAGGAGTACCTGCGCTGCTCGCAGTTCCTATCCGACTCCGACCCGGAGGCGGCCAAGGCGACCGGCGTGGTCTGACCGGCGAGCCGAACGGGGCGTTCGGTGCACAATGCGAGCCGAACGCCCCGTTCGGCTCGCCCGGCCTCAGCCCGGCCGGACAAGCAGCAGGTTCTCGGTGTGGCGATACCAGGTCCAGCGCTCTGTCGTGCGCTCCCGCTCAATGCCGTCGAGCACCGGCGTCGTCGGCTCGCAGCCGATGGCGAACGCCCTGCCGCGCACCGTGCGCCGCTGCCTGCCGAACCGCCGGTACCGCAGCGACACCGTCAGCCCCGCGCCGCCAGCGGTGTCCGGGCTGACGTCGATCCGGTGGGCCTTGCCGCGCAGCACCAGGTCGTCGTCGCAGTAGGCGATGCCGTCGACGTGGTGCAGCGTGCCCGTCCCGACCAGCACGCCGCCGACGTCGTCCCGGATCAGCGGCACGCCACGCCCCTGGCCGGACGCCGCCAGCCGCAGCGCGCCCTCGGTGTCGGTCGGCAGCCCCCACAGCGCAGCACAGGCGGAGCGGGCGACGGGCACGTAGCCCACCCTGACCGCGCCGAGCCGGTCGCGCCGCAGCAGTCGGAGCGCCACGGCGGCGAGGTCGGCGTCGGTGCCTGCCACGATCACGTCCGCGCCCGGCCCGCCGTCGCGGTCGGCGGCCTTGGCCAGCTCGGCGTCGACGTCCGACTTGCCAGGACGGGCGGGAACGGGCACTATGCGGTGCTGTTCAAGGCCAGCGCGCCCAAGGACGGCCGGTGGGATACTCATCCCACATGCGAGCACGATGCCACCCATGACACTGACCTCCGTTACCCTCGTTGACCGGCCACCAGTTCGGGTGCGGCCAAAGCAGACAAACAGGAGTGTCACATGCCCGCCATCGTGCTGATCGGGGCCCAATGGGGCGACGAAGGCAAAGGCAAGGCCACCGACCTGCTCAGCGACCGGGTGCAGTGGGTCGTGCGGTACCAGGGCGGCAACAACGCCGGTCACACCGTCGTGCTGCCCGACGGGCAGAACTTCGCGCTACACCTCATCCCGTCCGGGATCCTCACGCCCGAGGTGACCAACGTCATCGGCAACGGCGTCGTCGTCGATCCCGGCGTGCTGCTCGACGAGCTGGCAGGGCTCGAGGAGCGCGACATCGACACCGCTGGCCTGCTGATCTCGGCCGACGCGCATCTGATCATGCCGTACCACGTCGCCATCGACAAGGTGACAGAGCGCTACCTCGGCTCCCGCAAGATCGGCACGACCGGGCGCGGCATCGGGCCGTGCTACATGGACAAGGTCGCACGCGTCGGCGTCAGGGTGCAGGACCTGCTCGACGAGAAGATCTTCCGGCAGAAGGTCGAGGCGGCCCTCGAGTACAAGAACCAGGTGCTGGTCAAGGTCTACAACCGCAAGGCGCTCGACCCGGAGCAGGTCGCCGACGAGGTGCTCGCCACCGGCGAAAAGTTCGCGCACCGCATCGCCGACACCCGCCTCGAGCTGAACAAGGCGCTGGAACGCGGCGAGACGGTGCTGCTTGAGGGCTCGCAGGGCACGCTGCTCGACGTCGACCATGGCACCTACCCGTTCGTGACGTCCTCGAATCCGACGTCCGGTGGCGCGAGCGCCGGTTCCGGCATCGGGCCGGGCCGTATCACGACGGTGCTCGGCATCCTCAAGGCGTACACCACGCGCGTCGGGTCGGGGCCGTTCCCGACAGAGCTGCACGACGCCATGGGCGACCACCTACGCAAGACGGGTGGCGAGGTCGGCGTGACCACCGGCCGCGACCGCCGCATCGGCTGGTTCGACGCGGTGATCGCCCGCTACGCCGCCCGCGTCAACGGCATCACCGACTTCTTCCTCACCAAGCTGGACGTGCTCTCCGGGCTGGAGAGGGTGCCGGTCTGCGTCGCCTACGAGGTCGACGGTTTCCGCAATGAGGACATGCCGATGACGCAGACCGACGTCCACCACGCCGTGCCGATCTTCGAGGAGCTGCCCGGCTGGTGGGAGGACATCAGCGACTGCAAGACGTTCGGGGAGCTGCCAGCCAACGCGCGCGCGTACGTCGAGCGGCTTGAGGAGGTGGCAGGCGCGCGGATCTCCGCGATCGGCGTCGGGCCTGGCCGGGAGCAGACCATCGTGCGCCACGAGTTCGCCTGAAATTCGCTCGCCACCGACCCCGCTACGGGCTACGGTCGCCGCCATGAGCTTCTTCGTGACGGTGCGTCGTGTCCGGCGCGCGGACATCGCGCCGCGCGTGGGGATGGCATCGTCTCACCGACACGTGGGTGCGGCAGATCGTCGACGCCGCCGGTGTACGGCCGGGTGAGCTGGTCCTCGACATCACCGCCGCCCCGGAGTGCCTTCCGCCCACCACCACGGGTGGACTTCGCCGTCCTCCTCATCCGGCGGAGCCGCTGACCCGGATAGACCAAGGGCCACCCTCGGTACCGATACGGCACCGAGGGTGGCCCTTGGCTCGGTCTCAGATGCTGATCGGCACCTCGTACAGGCCCGGCTCGCCGGTGGTCACCGACGCCTCGCCGTTGCCAGAGCTGTGCAGCGCGCGGACGGTCCAGTCGCCCGCGGCCGCGTAGAACCGGAAGTCACCCTCCGGCGATGCCTGCACCTCGCCGACGAACTCGCCTTCGCCGTTCAGCAGCCGCACGTAGGCGCCGCCGATCGGCCCGTCGCTGCCGGAGACCTTGCCGGCGACGACGATCTGGCCGTTCGTGTCAAAGCTGGTCGGCGTGGCCGTCTGCGCAGGTGCGCCGCAACCGTCACTCATCTACTTCGCTCCCAACTCGATCGGCACGCCGACAAGCGAGCCGTACTCGGTCCAAGAACCGTCATAGTTCTTGACGTCTTCGTGCCCAAGCAGCTCCCGGAGCGCGAACCATGTGTGGCTGGAACGCTCCCCGATGCGGCAGTAGGCGATGGTGGCCTTCGAGGTGTCGAGGCCCGCTTCCTGGTAGAGCTCGGCGAGCTCGTCGTTGGACTTGAACGTGCCGTCCTCGTTGGCGGTTGACGCCCACGGCACGTTCAGCGCGCTTGGGATGTGGCCGGAACGCTGCGAGGACTCCTGCGGCAGGTGCGCCGGGGCGTTCAGCTTGCCGGAGAACTCGTCTGGCGAGCGCACGTCGATGAGGTTCTTGGTGTTGATCGCATCGACGACCTCGTCGCGGAACGCGCGCAGCTTCAGGTCCTGGTCCTTGGCGACGTAGCTGGTCTGCTTGCGGTCCGGCACCTCGTCGGTCAGCTCGCGGCCGTCAAGCTCCCACTTCTTGCGGCCACCGTCGAGCAGCTTGACGTCCTCGTGGCCGTAAAGCTTGAAGTACCAGTAGGCGTAGGCGGCGAACCAGTTGTTGTTGCCGCCGTAGAGCACGACCTTGTCGTCGTTGCTGATGCCCTTCTCGGAGAGCAGCTTCTCGAACCCGGCCTTGTCAATGAAGTCGCGGCGGACCTGGTCCTGCAGCTCGGTCTTCCAGTCGATCCTGACCGCGTTGCGGATGTGTCCGCCCTTGTATGCGGTGGTGTCCTCGTCCACCTCGACGAAAAC
>WHUD01000108.1 GCA_009377385.1 Actinophytocola sp. | reverse complement strand
CGACCGCGACACTTGACTCAACCGTGACGGCCCCGCCGCGCCAAGCAAAGCTAGGCGACATCGGGCGCGCTATGGCAACATCAACCGCGTTTGAGCCACCAGTGGCGCCAACGGCGGGTGGGTTCGCGTTCAGAAGCATGAACTCGACTCGGTAGGGAACGAGACGTGCCCGCCGGGAGTCGATAATGGCGCAAGCTGTCGCCCACTGGGGCGTTCATGTACGAGTGACGGGGGATCCCACATGTCGCAGCCACCCGGCCCTGAGGGGCCCTACCAGCAGCAGCCCGACCAGGGCGGGTACGGCCCACCGCCCGGCTATCCGCAGCAGGGCTACCAGCAGCCCATGCCACAACCGGGCCAGCCCGGCCCGTATCCGCCGCAAGGGCAGTACCCGCAGCAGCCAGGGCAGTACCAACAGCCCGGCCAGTACCCGCCCGGCTATGACCCGTTCGGCGGCCAGCCGCCGCAGAAGAAGAGCCCGCTGCCGTGGATTCTCGGCGGCGTCGGCGCGCTCGTCGTGCTCGGTGGCGCCATCGTGCTGGCCCTCACGCTGATGAGCGGCGGCGGCAGCCCCGACCAGGTGGCGGACGACTTCGTCGCCGCCATGAACGACAGGAACGTCGACGCGCTGCTCGAGCTGGGCTGCGACGAGGAAAGCTCCAGGGAGGAAGGCCAGGCCGCGCTCGACAAGCTCGACCTGGGAAACCAGCCGGGCATGCCGCCGGAGGCGCAGCAGATCCAGGTCCGGTTCGAGCGGGGTGCGGTCAGCGAGTCTGGCGAGACCGCCAACGCCGAGATCGCCATCAAGCTGGAGAACGTCCCCGCGCAGCTCGCGTCGGTCATGCCGGACCTGTCCGGTCAGCTCGAGATGAAGGACGACGGCGGCTGGTGCGTGTCCAACTTCTCGGCGAACCCGTCCTAACCGCCAGGCCGCGCAACGTCTGACGCCACCCGTGCGGTGTCAGACGTTGCGGCGGTACTGACCGCCGACCTCGAAGAACGCCTCCGTGATCTGCTCGAGGGAGCACACCCGTGCGGCGTCCATGAGCACGTCGAAGACGTTCTTCCCGCTGGTGGCCGCCTCCCGCAGCCGCGCGAGCGCCTGCTGCGCGTCGGCCGCGTTGCGCTGCTGGAACTCGGTGAGCCGCTTGAGCTGGGACTGCTTCTCGTCCTCGGTGGCCCGGGCCAGCTCGACCTCGGTGACCTCGTCCTCGTCACCCTTCGCCGGCAGGAAGGTGTTCACGCCGATGATCGGCAGTTCACCGGTGTGCTTGAGCCGCTCGTAGAGCATCGACTCGTCCTGGATCTTGCCACGCTGGTAGCCGGTCTCCATTGCGCCGAGCACGCCGCCGCGCTCCGAGATCCGCTCGAACTCGGCAAGCACCGCCTCCTCGACGAGGTCGGTCAGCTCGTCGACGATGAACGAGCCCTGTAGCGGGTTCTCGTTCTTGGAAAGGCCCCACTCCTTGTTGATGACCATCTGGATCGCCATCGCGCGGCGCACTGACGACTCGGTCGGCGTGGTGATGGCCTCGTCGTAGGCGTTGGTGTGCAACGAGTTCGCGTTGTCGTACAGCGCGCAGAGCGCCTGCAGCGTGGTGCGGATGTCGTTGAAGCTCATCTCCTGCGCGTGCAGCGAGCGGCCCGACGTCTGCACGTGGTACTTCAGCTTCTGCGAGCGATCGTTGGCGCCGTAGCGCTCCCGCATCGCCACCGCCCAGATCCGCCGCGCGACCCTGCCGAGCACGGTGTACTCGGCGTCCATGCCGTTGGAGAAGAAGAACGACAGGTTCGGGGCGAAGTCGTCGATGTCCATGCCGCGCGCCAGGTACGACTCCACGTAGGTGAAGCCGTTGGCCAGCGTGAACGCCAGCTGTGAGATCGGGTTCGCCCCCGCCTCGGCGATGTGGTAGCCGGAGATCGACACCGAGTAGAAGTTGCGCACGCCGTGCTGGATGAACCACTCCTGGATGTCGGCCATCATGCGCAGCGAGAACTCGGTGGAGAAGATGCAGGTGTTCTGGCCCTGGTCCTCTTTGAGGATGTCGGCCTGCACGGTGCCGCGTACGTTCCGCAGCGCCCACTCACGCAGCTCGGCGGCCTCTTCCTCGGACGGCTCCCTGCCGTGCTCCTCCCGGAACGCGGCGAACCGCTGGTCGATCGCGGTGTTGAGGAAGTACGCCAGGATCGTCGGGGCTGGCCCGTTGATCGTCATGGAGACACTTGTATTGGTCGAGGTCAGATCGAAGCCGTCGTAGAGGACCTCCATGTCCTCAAGCGTCGCGATGGACACGCCGGATGTGCCGATCTTGCCGTAGACGTCGGGGCGGGTGCCGGGGTCGTGGCCGTACAGGGTCACCGAGTCGAACGCCGTGGACAGACGCTTGGCCTCGGAGTCGGCGGAGAGGTACTTGAAGCGACGGTTGGTGCGGAAGGGGTCACCCTCCCCCGCGAACATCCGCGCCGGGTCCTCGCCCTCCCGCTTGAACGGGAACACACCGGCCGTGTACGGGAAGTAGCCGGGCAGATTCTCCCGCCGCAGGAACGACAGCAGCTCACCCTGATCGGAGTAGCGCGGTAGCGCCACCCTCGGGACCCGGTTGCCGGAGAGCGTGTCCCGCCAGAGCTGGGTGTGCAGCTCCTTGTCGCGGATCCGCACGACGAGCTCATCGGCGCGGTAGGACTCGGCGCGCTCCGGCCACTCGTCGAGAAGTCTCGTCGACTCCTCATCTATATCGGACTTCGCTTGATCAAGCAGCCGCTCGATGGGGCCGGTGTCGGCGCCGTCATCGGCGAGCGCGTCGCGGGCGGCAGTGAGCTGGTCGGCCTTGCGCACCGCGTCGACCTGCCGCTGGGTGCGCTCGTGGTAGCCGCGCACCGTCTCGGCGATCTCGGCCAGGTAGCGGGCCTTCGACGTCGGGATGATGGTGCTCGCGCTGGTGGAGACCTTGCCGTCGACGGCGGGCAGCACGCCGGTGGAGACAGACAGCCCCTCGTCGGCGAGCATGTCGCGCAGGAACTGGTACAGCGCGGTCACGCCGTCGTCATTGAACCGGGCGGCGCTGGTGCCGTACACCGGCATGTCCTCCGGGGACGCGCCGAACTCCTCGCGGTTGCGGACGAGCTGGCGGGAGACGTCGCGGCGCGCGTCCTCCGCACCCCTGCGCTCGAACTTGTTGATCGCGACGGCGTCGGCGAAGTCAAGCATGTCGATCTTCTCCAGCTGTGACGCCGCGCCGAACTCCGGCGTCATGACGTACAGCGAGCGGTCGACGTGGTCGACGATGCCGGCGTCGCCCTGGCCGATGCCGGGGGTCTCGACGATGACCAGGTCGAACCCGGCCGCCTTGCACGCCTCGATCGCGCCGGGTAGCGCGGCGGGGACCTCCCCGGATTTGGTGCGGGTCGCCATCGAGCGGAAGTAAATCGGCTCGCCCTCGCCGAAGCCGGGCCAGTGGCCGAGGCAGTTCATGCGGATGCGGTCGCCGAGCAGCGCTCCCCCGCCCCTGCGCCTGCTCGGGTCGACGGCGATGACCGCGATCCGCAGCTTGTCCTCCTGGTCGAGCCGGAAGCGCCGCACCAGCTCGTCGGTCAGCGACGACTTGCCTGACCCGCCGGTCCCGGTGATGCCGAGCACCGGCACGGTTCTGCTCTGCGCGGTCTGCGTGATGGCCTCGCGCCAGTCGTCCGGCAGCTCGTCCTGCTCCAGCCGCGAGATGGCCCGCGCGAGCGTGGGGATGTCGCCGGTGTGCAGCGCGTCGAGCGAGCCCTGCTCGGCCGCGGCGATGTCCTCGTCGCACTCGCGGATCATCAGGTTGATCATGCCGGGCAGGCCGAGCTCCTGGCCGTCCTCTGGCGAGAAGATGCGGGCGACGCCGCGCGAGTGCAGCAGCTCGATCTCGTCGCGCACGATGACGCCGCCACCGCCGCCGTAGACCTTGATGTGGCCGGCGCCGCGTTCGGCGAGCAGCTCGACCAGGTAGCTGAAGTACTCGACGTGCCCGCCTTGGTACGCCGAGATCGCGACGCCATTGACGTCCTCGGAGATCGCGGCGCGTACGACCTCGTCCACCGACCGGTTATGCCCGAGGTGAATCACCTCGGCGCCCTGCGACTGCAGGATGCGCCGCATGATGTTGATGGACGCGTCGTGCCCGTCGAACAGGCTCGACGCGGTCACGAACCGTACCGGGTGTTCCGGCTTGTGGAGTTCGGTCATACCCCCAAAATACTAGGACTTCCTACTATTTCAAAGGTGGCGGACGGTGGTGTGACGGGCACCACGGGTGACCGGGCTCAGCGGAACGGCACCCACGTGCGCTGCCGCAGCGTGTCGAGGTCACTGGCCATGACACCCACCCCGGACACGGTCCAGAGCGCGTCGCCGATGACGAGTGACCTGCGGATCTGCCCTCGCCACGGCCCACCCGGATGGGTGATGGCGCCGACCTCGGTCAGTCGATCGCCCTCGACGCGGAGCACCAGCGCGCGGTTCCTCGATCGCTCGGCGTATCCGCCGCGGACCGACCACCCCGCGTACCACGACGTCACCGGCAGCACCACGTGACCGGTGTCCGGCCAGTGCAGGAAAGCATGGGGATCGTGCTCGACCTCGGTCTGACTGTCCGCGAGGTGGTGCCGCGCGAGCCTGCTCGGGCCCGCGGGGTCGCCGGTGTCGAACAGGGACACCAGCGTCCCGGTGGCCCGTCCCCGTGCGGTCGCCTCCTGGCCGACGCCGAGGAGCCGGTCCTCGGCCACCGGGTGCAGGTACGCCGAGTAGCCGGTGATCTTGAGCTCGCCGGTGGTCCGTGGCCGCTCCGGGTCGGACAGGTCCAGCGCGTACAGCGGATCGGTTTCCCGGAAGGTGACGACGTAGGCGGTGTCGCCGAGGTAGCGGACCGCGTAGATCCGCTCCCCCTTGCCGAGCCCGTCGAGCCTGCCGACCGGCCGCAGCGTCTCGCCGCGCCGGGCCAACACGGTGACCGCGCTCTGTGAGGCAGGACGTTCCCGCCACGTCTGCCCGGTCGTCGTCGCGACCCGCAGGTAGCCGTCGTGTTCGGACAGGGCGTACTGGTTCAGCAGCGATCCCTCGACCGACCCTGACGCGAGGTAGGTCGGCGCGCCATCACCCGAGGTGTCGAACTGGTGGACCATGGTGCGCTGCTCCCGTACGTCGGGTGCCATGGTGGCCATGGGCCAGACGTCGAAAGGCCCGGCGGCGTCGGCGATGTAGCGGCTGCTGCCGGTGCCGTACACGGTGCCGCCGTCCGCGGTGACCGACACCGGGTCGCCGGTGTCCAGGTTACCGGCGAGGTCGATGGTCAGCACCGTCAGCAGGTTGGTGCCCGCGCCAGCCGCCGGGTGGTTGATCGCGGCGCAGTCGACGAGCCTGCCCGACCGAGTGGTGTCGTCGCGGCGCAGTTCGAACCGCGGCAGCCAGTCAGCGAGCGACGACCGCTGGATGATCCGACGGTTCTCTCGCAGCGACCGCCGCACGCCGTCACGGCCGTGCGGGGTCTCGAACTCCAGCCGTGGCGCCGAGCGCACCACGACCCTGGCGATCGATCCGGTCTGCCGGGCGTCCAGATAGCCGCCGTCGACCGTCAGGGTGCCGATGACGCGGGCGTCCGCCAGGTCGACCAACACCACCGTGGTGCCAGCAGGACCGCCGTACGAGCTGGGATACCGGCCGAAGTCCCCTGCTCGGCTGAACACCAGCGCGCGGTCGCCATGCAGCAGCAAGTCGGTCGCGCTACCTGCGGGAATGCGCAGCGACGCCGTGACCCGCTTCGTCGCGACGTCGACCACCCGCAACCTCGCGCCGAACAGCGTGACGATCCGCCGCCCGTCGGTCTTGACCAGGTCGGGCTCGTCGGCGTCCGCCTCGTAGCTGTTCGTCGCCGAGTGCCCCGGAACCTGCCTCGGTGCCTGCCGCGACGCCGCCATGTCAGGGTTCGCCGACACCGCCTCCCGCGTCGGCATTGCGGTCATGGCATCGTCGACGTGGGCACCAATCAACCCCATGCCGGGCAGCCCGTACGGGCCGATCTGGTCGAGCGCGGCGCGACGGAATCCCGCGAGCGCGTCGTCGCAGGAGTCGAACGCGACGAGGGCGATGTCGCCAGCGGTCACCGCGGGCGGCGGGTCGCCGTCAGCGCGATCGAACAACGCCGAGCTGGCCGGCGTGACCAGCAGCGCACCGAGCACGACCACGAAAGCCGCACTGACACCCGTCCGTCGTCTCATGACTCCAAGACGGACGAACCAGGCAGATTGGTTGCCCGGTGCGCCGAACAGCTACGCCGTGCCGTCGCGGCGGGCGACCCACTGCTGCATGGCGTACTCCACCATGGTGATCAGGGACTGCTTGACCGACTCCCGATCACGTGCGTCGCAGTGCACGATCGGCACCGACTCGTCGATCGCGAGGGCGTCTCGCACGTCCCCGGCCCGATGCGGCTGCCTGCCCTCGAAGGCGTTGAGCCCTACGACGTACGGCAGTCCCCTGTCCTCGAAGAAGTCGACCGGCGCGAAGGAGTCCGCGAGCCTGCGGGTGTCGGCGAGCACGACCGCCCCGATGGCACCGCGGACCAGGTCGTCCCACATGAACCAGAACCGCTGCTGCCCCGGCGTGCCGAACAGGTACAGGATGAGGTCCTCGTCGAGCGAGACCCGGCCGAAGTCCATCGCGACCGTGGTCGTCGACTTGTTTGGCGTCGCTGCGAGGTCGTCGATGCCGCTACTCGCGTCGGTCATCATCGCTTCGGTGGTCAGCGGGACGATCTCGGAGACCGAGCCAACGAACGTCGTCTTGCCCGCTCCGAAGCCACCGGCGACCACGATTTTGGCCGACGTCATGGTTGGCGTCGCCGCCTCCGGCTGCGTCAGCTGATCAGTTGGGTTACTCACGTTCTACAAAACCACTTTCACTTCAGTGACGGCACAAACGGATAAGAAAACGACAGTGTCGCCCACCGCGCGCAATGAGCGACGGCTATTTCTCTCAAAGCCGACGGAGTCCACTCAGCACCCTTTCCATGAGCAACAAATGGGCCTCCGCGCCGTCCGCACCGGAAACCGTGTTGTGCACGTTGACGAGACCGGCATCGGCCGCGTCGCTCACAAGAACCCGCGCGACACCCAGCGGCATCCGCAGGTCAACCGCGATCTCGGCGACCGAACGGGGCGACGAGCACGCCTCGACGATCGAGCGTTGCTCGATCCGCATCGGGGCGGACTCGGAGAGCACACCGTTCTTCGCCGAAATCAAGGTCTCCAGCTCCAACGCGTAGGAAGCTTTCGTCCGCCCGCCGGTGAGCATATAGGGACGGACAAGCGCTGTCTCGCCCTCCTGGTGAGAGCGGCCGTCGTTTGCCGATGCGGTGGCGTGCGCGGTACGCCGAGGGCGTTGCGCCGTGGACTGCATGGGCAACTCGGCGTCCACCGCGCCGACAGTGCTGCTATTGGACGTATCCACAACCACTGCCTCCTCCTGTGCTGCGTGATGCTCGGACTCATCGGGATCGGTCATCGCGCGGTCATGCCGGCGCACCGAGCAGCGATGATCCGCCCGAGCCCTGCAACTGGGCACGGAGTTCCGGGGTGAGAATCTGACCGACCCGGTCGACGAGCAAGGTCATCTCGTAGGCCACCTGGCCGATGTCGCAGTTCGGCGCCGCGAGCACGGCAAGGCAGGAGCCGTCACTGATCGACATCAGGACCATGATGCCGAGTTCCATCTCGACGACGGTCTCGTTGACGGCGCCAGCCTCGAAGCAGTGGGCAGCGCCCTGGGTCAGGCTCACCAAGCCGGATGCCACCGCTGCGAGCTGGTCGGCACGGTCGAGCGGCAGCCGCGCTGACGACGTCAGCAACAGGCCGTCGGCCGAGACCACCACGGCGTGCGCGACACCCGGCACCCGTTCTGCGAAATCGTTGACCAGCCAGCCGAACTGGTTCTGGGGTTGCGGCGAGGTCATTCACCCTCCATTTTCCTGCGACGTGCTCTCGCTGGGTTGGTTCGTACTGTCGCGCCCACGGCGGACGCCTTGTTGGAAGCTGCTCAACCTGCCGCGCATCGCGTTGGGGTCGCGATCCGGTTGCGGCGGCTTGACCGGAGCTGTCTTCGTCGTTGCCGCCGCGCTGCCCGGCAGTAGCTGAGCGCCACGACGCCTGCGGGGCAGGCCGGACTGCGTGAAGTCGGGCGGTGGCGCCGAGGCCATCGCGTCGACGTCCGACAGCTCCTTGTCCCGGGAGAAGTCCCAGATGTCGGTCACCGGTTCGTTGTCCTCGGTGGCCAGTGGGTCCGGCACCGGGGCCGGCGACTCCTCCGACGACCGCTGTGCGGTGTCCGGCTTGTCATCCGGCTTCTTCGCGGCCGGTTTCTGGTCCGGCTTTGTCGCGCCTGGCTTCGTCGCCGACGTGCGCTGGCCGTTCCGTGCGCCGGTGCCAGTGCCGTTGGCCTTCGTGTCGCCAGTGGTGCGCTTGGTGGGGCTCTTCGCGGTGCTCTTCGGTGAGCGCTTGCTTGAGCCGTTGCCCGCACCCTTGCCGGAACCGTTCGTCGACGTCGTGCCGGAGCCCGTGCTCTTGGCCGAACCCTTGCCTGCGCCGGAGGCGGTGCCCTTACCGGATGTCGTGCCGGAGGCGGTGCCCTTGCCGGACGTGCCGTTCGAGGACGCCGTTGACGTGTCGGACGCCTGCTCCGAGCCCTGCGCCTCGGGGGCATTGTGCTTGCCAAGGCGGTGCTTGCCCCGGTTGAGTCCGCGCTGGAAGCTGCTGAGCCTGCCACGGACGTCGTTGGGATCGCGCTCGGGCAGGTCGGCCCTGCCGAGCTGCGACCGACTCGGCTTCTCGCTGACCTGTTCACCCGCCGCGCTGCCGGGCAGCAGCCGCTCCCCGCGTTGCCGTCTCGGCAGCCCGGCCTCAGTGAAGCTGCTCGCCGGAGTCTTGTTGGCGATCTCGGCGACGGTGCGCCAGTTCTCGTCGGCCGCGAAGGTCCATGTGCCACGCTTCGCAGTGCCATCGGCGCCCTCGGCGCCCTGCTCGGTTTCGGTAGCGGTACCCGAGGTACGGAACCACACCGACAGCATCTCGTCGAAGATCGGCGTCGACTCCGACCGCGATCGTGTCGGCTCCTTCGGCGGCGCAGGCTCGGCGGCAGCGGCCTGCCACCAGTCGGACAACGGCGAGGTGCCCGCCTTGAACAGCGCGCTGCCGGAGGGCAGGTCGGAGCTCGCGCGCGATCCGGCACCGGGCTTCCTGGTGCCGTTCGAGCCGCCGTTCTTCCCGGCACCCTCGGTGCCGCTCGCCGCACCCTTCCGCGCGGCGTCCTTCCCGCCGTTCGCGCCGTTGTTGCCGTTGGAGCCGTTCGCCGACGACGGTGTCCTGCGCGGCAGTTCGGTC
This sequence comes from Actinophytocola sp., assembly GCA_009377385.1. Classification (GTDB taxonomy): domain Bacteria; phylum Actinomycetota; class Actinomycetes; order Mycobacteriales; family Pseudonocardiaceae; genus Haloechinothrix_A. The sequence continues at coordinate 6,359 of WHUD01000108.1, read as the reverse complement.
GGGCCACCCTGCGGTGTCCGGTCCGGCCTGCGCGCGGGCTCGTCGCCGTCGTCGGTGATCGGCGTGAACAGCGCCGTGCCGGAGATCTCGACGTCACTCTCCGGTGCAGCCGCCTTCCCACTGCCCGCCTTGCGCGCGGCGGGCGTGGGGGGCGTCGACTCGGTGATCACCGGGAGCTCCGAGGTCAGCGGGCCTCCACCGGCGCCGATCACCAGCTCGGGCGGCACCGTGACCGTGGCCGTGACGCCATCGGCGTTGGTGCCGCGATGCAGCGAGATGACGAAGCCGTGCTTGCTCGCCAGCCTGCCGACGACGAACAGGCCCATCCGGCGCGAGGTCACCATCGTCATCTCCGACGCCTCGCCCATCCGGGCGTTGGCCTCGGCAAGCTCGCTGGCGGTCATGCCGATGCCGTGGTCGACGACGTCGATGTTCATCGCGCCACCGCTCGTCACCGACGTCGTCACCGACACCTGCGCCTCGGGCGGCGAGAACGACGTCGCGTTGTCGAGCAGCTCCGCGAGCAGCCGCATCAGATCGCTCGCGGCGTGGCCGACCACCTTGGTCGTCGGCGGGGACTGCACAACGACCCGCTGGTACTGCTCGATCTCGGAGACCGCGGCGCGCAGCACGTCGGCAGAGCTGACCGGTCTGCCGGAGCGCCTGCCGGTCTCGGCGCCGGAGAGCATCATCAGGTTCTCGTTGTTGCGCCGCATCCGGGTGGCGAGGTGGTCGAGCTGGAACAGCGTCGCGAGCTGGTCCGCGTCCTCCTCATCCCGTTCGAGCCGCTCGATCAGCTGCAACTGCCGCTGCACCAGGCTCTGGCTGCGCCGCGACAGGTTCACGAACACGCCGCTGTACGCGGTGCGCATGCTCGCCTGCTCCGCAGCGAGCCGCAGCGCTTGCTGGTGCACCGCGTCGAACGCCCGAGCCACCTCGCCGACCTCATCGGTCGCGGTCACCGGCACCGGCTCGATGCTGGTGCTGGCACCCGTGCCGTCTTGAATCCGCCGTACCGCGTCGGGCAGCCGGTCCTCGGCGACCGTCATCGCCGACGTCCGCAGCACGCGAAGCGAATGCAGCAACTGCCTGGTGATCACGATGACGACGAGCAGCGCGAGCAGCAGGGCGAGCCCGAGCAGCACGGCGAGCACGACCACGCCGGTCGTCGCGTTCGAGACAAGGCCGTTCGACGTCGCGACCGCCTTGGCCGTGAGCCGGTCGGCGACCTGGCCGAGCTGCTCGGACACCCGTCCTGACGAGGCGTCCCAGCCGCGCGGCGACAGCTCCGCGATGGCCCGGTCGGAGGGCACCCCGAGCTCGCCGAGCACCGCTCGCGCCGTGCGGGCCCGCTCCTGCGAACTGGGCTGGCTCAGCGTGTTGGTGTACAGCTCGCGCTCCGCAGGCTCGGCCACCGCGACGAAGCTGGCGAGCCGGTCCTCGATGCGCACCTCCCAGGTGCGCACCAGCGTCAGCTCGGACGGCGCCAGCGAGCCGCGCGCCGCGCCGACGCCGATCAGCGCGCGCTGCTTGGACACCTCCTCGCGGGCAGCTTCCAGCTCGAGCACCGCGCGCGGGGTGCCGCCGATCGCCTCGTCGCTGACCCTGGCCACCGACGCGCTGGCGAGCTGCAGCAGGGCGTCGGTGATCGCCGAGTATTTCTTGATCGCCTCGACCGGGCCGAGCTTGCCTGCTGAGACGTCCTCGCGCAGCCCAGGCAGCCGGTCAAGGACGGTCTCCGCGCGGGTGACAGCGTCGACGACACCGTCGTCGTGTTCGACCGCCCTTGTGGCGGTGCTGGTGGCCGGGCCGATGGCGGCGTCGACGTCTTCCCGCGCCTGCCGTAGCGCCTTGTTGGAGCCGCCTGCGTCGGTCAGCCTGGCCACGGTCTCGGTGCGTTCCCGCTGCACGGCGTCGAGCAGGCCACCGACCTCGCCGGTGAGCACCATCAAGCTGTCGATCCGCTGGTAGCTGTCCGAGCGTCCGATCTGGCCGGACAGTGTCGACGCACCGAGCACGGCGGCGATCACCAGTGGTACGAGCGTGACCGCCGCCAGCTTGACCGGCAGCTTCCAGTCACGCCATGCCAGCAGCTTGCCGAGCCACGACCGCCACGACGGGCCGCGTCCCGGCTCTTCGCCGAGCAACCGCTCGACGGGAACTTGTTGTTGGCCTGATCCGGTCACGTATGTGACTCCCTGTTCCACACGATCGACCCCAGTCAACGGTTCATGGTCTGGTCGGGACAGCAACATGCATTTCGCATGTTGCGCTCATTATCGGTTCGCGACACTGCCTCACCTGATCACCCAGTTCGTGGTCCACGCGCCGCACGGGCGACGTGCGGCGGTCCAGATCGACCGTGCCGGCACCAGCAGCCGCGAGCCATCGTGCGCCGAACCTCCTCAAAGCCGCTCGCCGTGAAGCACTTCGTCGAATCTGCCGGGAAAGCCTACACCCATCAGGTGATCTCGAAATTCACTCGACATTGCAGCGTTGACCTGCGACGACATCGTGAAAATGCGCTATTGGAGAATGGATATCAATTACCGCGTGCGACCCGGATTCATTCGGTGACGCCCCCTTGAGTGGTTGTTGGAAGCCAAATCACCCACACAGAGCAATTGTGTGATCTTTACATCGGGCTAGGGCTACCGAACGTGCTACAGACCGGTGTGCTACGGGGAAATCTATGCACGATGATGTGGTCTCCGGCGAGCCCTCTTAAGTCACCCTGACGGACGGGGCCAGGGTCGATATGCGGCTGCATCTTGCACATCGTCCGGTCGGCACGGCCTGCGAAACCACAGGCAGCACGAGTAGTTGCGCCGGAATGTCCGATACGCGGCGCGTTCGAGGTCGCTCGGTGGAGTGGAACCCGGTTCAGTAGGCCGGGTGAGCCTGCACCTGATGCGTGACCTTACGTTCGGCCACGAACGACACGAACGGCACGCATCCGGCGAGCAGCACGGCCGCGGTGCCCCACAGGGTCCACCGCGCCTTGATCGCCAGGTCGATCGCGAGCGCCAGGTACACCATGTAGATCACGCCGTGGATCGGCGAGTAGATCGCCGACGGGGTCGCGTTGCCGAACCCGTAGCGGATGATCATCGCGACGACGAGCAAGAGCAGTCCTATGCCGGTCGCCACCGCTGCGGCCCGAAAGCGTCGCAGGGGCGCGCGCAGCGTGCCTTCGCGCGTGGTGCCGGTGTCGTGCTGCTCTGAGGTCGTCATGGTTCGATTGGCCCTCTCAACGGGTCCGAGCCCGTCACGATGTCTGATCACGATCTGTGCGCTGGTTCAACTCAGCAAGGTAGCGGTTGTACTCCGCCAAGGCGTCGTCGGGTTCGCCGACCGTGTCGGCCGCCACGGGACGCTGCGGCGCACGATACAGCCAGCGCCTCCGCAACGACGTCGCACTGGCCGGTGACGGCTCGGTGGGCGTGGTCGGCGCGGCGGGCTGTACGGCGTCCTCGGTGTCGCCGGGGTCGTCGGAGTCTTGCCGCGCGGCCACCTGCCGGAGCTTGCGCATCCGCAGGAACATGAACGCGGGGAACAGCCCGAACAGCGGCCATTGCAGCACGTAGCCGAGATTCTGGAAGGTGCCGCCCGACGATGAGTAGCGCTCCCACTGCCACCAGGCGAGCGCGCAGCACACGATCAGGCTCGCGGCCGAGACCGCGACCACACCGAAGCGGCGCGCGGCGAGAGACTGCAGTGCTGGCACACCTCGACGCTAGCACTCAGCTGCGACTGTTGACGGCGCGCGCATACTGATCGGCCAGGCCAAACACCATCTTGCCGTATTCGGCTGACTGGTTGTACGACCACAATCCTGCCCACCAGCCTTCTGCGGAGGACATGTCCCTGCCGCCCGCGCACAGGTAATGGGCAGCGGCCAGCGCCGCGTCGTCGATCTGCTGCGGGTTGGCCACGCCGTCGCCGTTCCCGTCAGCCGCGTGGCTCGCCCAGGTCGACGGGATGAACTGCATCGGCCCGACCGCGCGGTCCACCTCGGGGTCGCCGTCGAGCCTGCCGCCGTCGGTGTCACTGATGTTCTTGTTGCCACCGGAGCCGTCCAGCGGGACACCGATGATCGGCGTGGACGGCACGCCGTTGGCCTGCAGCACCGCGCCGCCGTAGCGGCCGTGGTCGGACTCGACCCGGCCGATGCCCGCCAGCGTCGCCCAGGACAACCGGCAGGCGGGGTTGGTCTGTCTTGTGACGATCTCGGCCTTGCCGTACGCGAGCAACGCCCGCGACGGCACCCCGATCGCAGGGCTGGTGCGCTGCGCCCAGGCGGTGAGCGAGCCGCCTGAACCCTGGGTGCCCGCCCCACCACTCGGCCGCTGCTTGCGCGGACCCTTGAGAGCGGAGTTCAGCGGGGTCACCGATCCGGGCTGCACATCGGCGGCCTGCACGGACAGTGCCGGAATCTCCAGCGTGGTCGGGCTCGGATCCAGTGCGGCGGCCTGCTTCAGCCCCCACACCGCGCCGACAGCGAGACCGAGAACGCCGAGCACGGCGACCAATCGAGCGCCCACAGCACGACCGTGGGCGTGCCGATGTCTCGGCTGGGACTGCCTACTCTCCCCGCTCTCACTCGCATCTCGGCTGCCCACCAATAAACGCCTCTCGTCGATACCGGTTCACTGGATACAACGCGCCGCGGTCGCGGGTGTTACGCGCTGTTTGTATCACGACAGTACCGACGTGCGGGAGAAACGATGGTGATGCGGAGCGCGGCGTTCAGCTCGCCGCGTCGCGTCGGGCGCGTGCCAGCCTGGCGACACACCACGCGGCGGCGCTGCCTCTGCGGAGGTGTTCCAGCACCGTGTACGGGCCGAGATGGATGCTGAGGTCGCTCGGTGACAGACCTGCGGCGCGGTACTCCAGCGCGCGCTGGTCGAGCGGGCTGAGCCCGGCGTCCCACCACTCTTCGGCCTCGGCGACGCCGCCGACCATGCGCCACCACCGCGCCGCCGCGGCGAGCAGCTCGTCCGGCACTCCGGGTAGCCGCTTGCGCATGGCGGCGATGTACGACGAGTCGGACGAGGCGGTTGCGTCGAGGGCCGACCAGTCCGGCGCATCCTCACTGCTACGTTGACCTGGGATTCCTGGCGTTGCCGGGACGTCAGCGAGCCATTCCGACGCTATGCGGTTGATCTCGACGTCCTCCGCGGTCTGCGCTCGCTCCTCCGACCACTGCCGGATCAACTCGTCTACGCCAGGATCATGGGTCATGTCCGTCTCCCTACGGGTATGCAGTCATAGAGTCGGGGCCGTACCGCTTCGTGATCGGGGCCCGCGATCGTCAGCCTGGGCTGCCGCCTCTCTGACGGTGCAGAACCAACCGGTCACTTAATGTGAGCACCGTAGGATGCGTTCCCACCGGTACGCCAGACCTCAAGTCGTCGAATTCCGCTGACCTGCGCGTTCATTTCACCAATCCACCCGGACGGCCCAATCCGCGCCCGCATTGTGGGACAGCTCACATGCTTGTGCACGTGCATCTGTGCAGGTCAGCGCGGAATTTTTCGGACACGATCAGCCGTGAGGTTGACATCGATCGGCGTGGTGTGGCTCACATCACCTACGCAACGCACAAGCGCGCCATCGGCACGGAGCGGCTAATCGAACAGGGCGCGAACGAACGTGACGATGGCTTCCCCGCCATCTTGCAGCCATCCAAGGACCTGGTGCACCGCATCCGCGGACTCGTGCGGCTTGGTGATGAGAAAGAACAGCACGATTGCGACAGCGCCGACTATGGCGGCCTTCTTGGCGTTCGGCGTCATGGCTCCATCCGATCAGCTATCACAAGGCCGCACGCTTCGGCCTGCTTTCGGTGTCCGGCCCCGAGCCTAGAGTAAGTGTCGATCAACTCCGAGCCTGCGGTGGCGCGAGTCCGGGTTCCGGTGGCGCGAGTTCTGGACGCGGCATCGCGAGTCCGCGTTGCGGTGCCGCGAGTCCCGACTTCTGGTGCCGCGAGTCCCGCGTTGCGGCTGCCACGAGTCGCATCGTTGCGGCGACCGGTTCGCCCTTGGGATGCCTCACGTTCGCTACAAGGGCCCCTCGCCCTGCGGCACACAGGACGCTTCCCGTATCCGCCGCGAGCCCCAGGATCTTGGCACGCTAGCGACGCCTCGCCCCGCCTCGCCTCGCCTCGCCTCGCCCCGAATATTGCTGTGCCAATGGCGTCATTGGCAGCTGCGTGATGCTTGACATATCGAACTCATGTTCTAGTATCGGTGTATGGGGGACACTACTCACCTTCCCGTTCCGTCCGGCACCGATTGGTCCTGGGCGAGTAAGGCTGTGCTTGTCGACTCGCTCGGTGAGCTGGGGTCGTTGATCCG
>WHUD01000107.1 GCA_009377385.1 Actinophytocola sp. | reverse complement strand
CAAATCAAGCCAGCACTACCGCTCCAGGCGGGGCCACATCAGACTGGCACACCCATCCGCGTCCCGCACGATCCGGCCGCCCGCCGGATCCGGCGTGTCGCGGGTGACGCCGAGTTCGGCCAGCGCGGCGCTGTTGACCCACACCGAGTGGTAGTCGTTCGCGTCGAGGTACACCGGCCGATCCGGCACGACGGCGTCCAGCATCTGCCGCGTCGGCTTGGGGGCTGCGCTGAACAGCCAGCCCCTGCCGAGTACGCGCGGCGCGTCCGGGTTGGCCTCGGCCCACGCTGCGACCCGGCGCTGGATCTCCGCGACATCCGGCGCGTCGGTGAGGTGGGCCTTGAGCTGGGCCTCGCCCGCCATGACCACGTGGGCGTGGCCGTCGACGAACCCCGGCAGCACCGTGCGCCCAGCGAGGTCCAGTTCCAGCGCGTCCGTCCCTGCCCGTGCGCGGGCGGTGGCGTCATCCCCGACGTACTCGATGCGCTCGCCCCGGACGACAAGCGCCTCCGCTGTCGGCCGATCCGGGTCGCCGGTGACCAGCCGTCCGTGGGAGTACAGCGTCGCTCTGCTCACCCGACCACCTCCTCCTCGACCTGCTCCGGAGTGCGAGCCGGGGCGGGTTCGCGGTAGCCGCCCTTGCCCGCCGGGCGGACCCACGCCACGGTCAGCACGACGTGCACCACCGCCGTGACGACGAACGCGGGCAGCGACGCCGTGGTGTACGTGAAGATCGCGGCGGACTCGAACGTGATCGGGTCGAGCAGCAGCACGTAGGTCACCGACCCCGCCGCCACCGCGATGATCGCGGCGGGGTTGAGTCCCCACCAGAACGAGTACCGCGACGTCCCCTCCGGCTCGTACAGCGCGCGCAGGTTGAGCCTGCCGCGTCGCAGCAGGAAGAAGTCGGTGAGGTAGACGGCGGTCAGCGGCGCCATCGCCAGGCCGGTCCAGGCGACGAACTTGAAGAAGTTGTCGTAGAACGTCGCAGGCCAGAACACCACGATCGCGGGCGGCGTGTACAGCAGCGCGACGAACACCGGCCACGGAATGCGCCGGATCACCGAGCCGCCAGCGCGGATCAGTCCGAGCCCGCCGGAGTACGTCTGCGCCACGATGCTGGTGACGTTGGCGAACGCCACGAACAGCAGCGCGAGCACGCCCAGCACGACGCCGCCGAGCGGCACCATCCACGCTGTCGGGTCGGCGTCGCCGATCACCAGCGCGGCGAACGTGCCGACGAGGCCCGCGACCACCGACGCGCCGAACAGGCCGATCATGTTCGGCCAGAACGACACCCGCTGTGTCTTGGTCAGCCGGGCAAGGTTGCCGGTGATCGGCCACCACGCGAAGGCGACCGCGAAGCTCAGTTCCAGTGCGATGGCGAAGTCCAGCCTCGGGTCGCCGAACGGCGCGATCGCCTTGGCCGACAGCAGCTCGGACCAGGAGTGGCTGGCCATGATCACGCCGAGCATGACCAGCGTCATGACCACAAGCACCGGCGCGACGATCTTGTTGACCCACTCAAGCGAGACCGGGCCACGGGACAGCACCACCCAGGACACCACCAGCGCGAGCAGGGACATGCCGATGACGACCGGGCCGTGCGGGTCGAACGTGGTGTCGAAGACGGCGTTGAGCACGTTGGTCACCGCGCGGCCGAACATGATCGCGAGGATGGCGTTCCATCCCGCGCCCGACAGCGGCACCAGGATCACGATCAGCGCCCGCACACCGTTGCTACCCAGCACCGACCGCAGCGCCGTGTACTGCTCGACGCCGTACTTCGCCGACGGCAGGCAGGTGCCGACGGCGACCGCCACGACGCCGACGAGATTGCCGATGATCGTGGCGGCGATCGCGGTGGTGACCCCGGCGAACAGCGCGACGGTGCCGCCGATGAGGAACGCCCATGTCGCGATCGCGAGCCCCACGTTGACCGATGTGAACTGCCAGAACCCCCAGATCCGCTCGTGCGGCAGCACCGGCAGCTCGGTGAACTCGCCCGCGGTGGACGTCGTGACGTCTGCTTCGTGCTTCACCATGGGTACCCCCACGCGAGCGAGGCGCCGATCAGCACGACGCAGCCGATGAGCAGCCACAGCCAGTCGGCACGGGGGAGATCCTCGGTGGCCGGGTCGTGGTGCTCGGGGTCTTCGATGATGGCGAGTCGCCGGTCCAGCTCCCGGCGGAAGTCAGCGGTTTCCATGCGTCAGCCCTCCATAGGTGTCCGGACGGCGGGTCTCCAGGAACGGGAACAGCGTCAGCCAGTCGCGGCGCTGGTCAAGGTCGAGCGGCGCGACGAGCACGGCGTCGGCGTCGCGGGGCGCGGATGCCAGCACCCGGCCGTACGGGTCGGAGATGAACGACGAGCCGTAGAAGCGGAGGACGCCCTCGTCGCCCCAGCGGTTCGGGACGACCATGAAGGTCCCGTTGGCGATACCGTTGCCGACGATCACCTGCTGCCACAGCGGCTGGGTGTCGAAGCCGGGGTGGTCCGGCTCGGAGCCGATCGCTGTGGGGTAGACGATGACCTCCGCGCCCGCGAGCGAGTACGCCCGCGCGACCTCGGGGAACCACTGGTCCCAGCAGGTCGGCAGGCCGAACCGGGCAGGGTCGCCTGATGTCGGCACCTCGACGACGGGGTACGGGTCCGACCCGGCGGGGCCGCCACGGAAGTAGTGGTCCTCGTAGTACCCGGCCGAGATGGGGATATGCAGCTTGCGGGTGCGGCCGAGCAGCGTGCCATCCGGGGCGACCAGGATCGCGGTGTTGTAGCCGAGGCCGTCCGGGCCGTCAGGACCGGCACAGCGCTCGAACAGCGAGGCGTGCACGGCGACGCCGGCGTCGGCGGCCGCCTTCGCGGCGAAGGTGTAGGTCGGACCGGACTCCAGGTCCTCCGCAGTGGCGGCGGCGTCGCCGTCCGGTTTGGTGTCCGCCGGGTAGCGCGACAGCGTCAGCTCCGGCAGGCAGACGACCTTCGCGCCCGCACGGGCAGCGGTGCGGATGCCGTCGGAGAGCACCTGGGCGTGCTCGTCGGGGTCGGCGTGCCAGCGGATCTGCACCAGCCCGACGACCAGCGGGTCGCGGGTCGGCTCGTTCACCCGAGCCGGCGACTCGGGGACGCTAGCGGTGATCAACTGCATGGTGGTTCTTCTCCTCGGGGATCCTCGGGGCGTGGTTATGCGGCGGGTTGTTGCTGGGTGATGCAGTGGATGCCGCCGCCGCAGGCGAAGACGTCCCGCGCGTCGACCAGCTCGATCGTCCGGTCCGGGTACGCGGCCTGCAGCGTCTCGGCAGCGGCGGCGTCGTTCGGGTCGTCGAAGGCGCACAGCACGACGACGTCGTTGGCGACGTAGTGGTTGATGTAGGAGTAGTCGATGGGACGACCCGCCTCGTCCTCGAGCACGGTGGGCGCCGCGAGCTCGATGACGTCGAGGGTGCGCCCGCGGGCGTCGGTGCTGCCGCGCAGGAGCTCTGTGATCTCGTGGGTGACGTCGTAGTCCGGGTGTGTCCGGTCGCGCTGCACGTGGACAAGGACCGCGCCTGGTCGGACGAAGCTCGCCACCAGGTCGACGTGGCCCCTTGTGCCGAACTCGTCGTAGTCGCGGGTCAGCCCGCGCGGCAGCCAGATCGCGGTGTCGGTGCCGAGCTGGGCGTGGACCTCGGCCTCGACGTCGGCGGCGCTCCAGTCGGGATTGCGGCCGGGGTCGAGCTGGACGGTCTCGGTGAGCAGCACGGTGCCTTCGCCGTCCACGTGGAACCCACCGCCCTCCATGGTCAGCGAGGAGCGCCGCGACGGGCGTCCGGCCAGCTCGGCGACCTTGCTGGCGAGCAGGTCGTCGCGCTCCCAGCTCGCCCAGTCCTGCGCGCCCCAGCCGTTGAACACCCAGTCCACGGCGGCGATCCCGGCTGAGTCGCGCACGAACGTCGGACCGCTGTCGCGCAGCCAGGCGTCGTCAAGCGGCAGTTCGACAACGGTCACCTCGGGGCGCACCAGCGCCTTGGCCGCCGCGCCCTGGCCGATGCCCGCGACGAGGGTCAGCGGCTCGTAGCGCGCGATGACGTTGGCGACGTCGGCCCATCGGCGTCTGGCGTTCGCCAGCGACGGCGAGCCGTCCTCGCCGAAGGTGTCGTTCGGAGGCGGGAAGGCCATCCAGGTGCGGTCGTGCCGAGCCCATTCGGCTGGCATGACCTGCGGCGGGGAAGTCGGCATCGGCGTCCCATCACTCGACGTTGAATCACGCAGAACTGTAACTCTCTAGCGACTAAATTAGAAGAGTTAGGTCGAAAACTCAACGAAATCGCTTGCGCAACGGCCGATCTTCGGTGCAGACTGACAGCACGCTGACCCGAACCGAACAGGACGATCATGACGTATCACCGTGACTCCGAGAGCCTGCAGAAGTCCGCGCAGGGCCACCTCTGGCCGCACTTCACTCAACTAGGCGACTACGGGCCCGACGCGCCGATGCCGGTCATCGTGCGTGGCGAAGGGGCCTACGTCTACGACGTCAACGGCAAGCGGTACCTCGACGGGCTGGCGGGCTTGTTCGTCAACCAGCTCGGCCACGGCCGTACCGAACTGGCGGAGGCCGCAGCCAAGCAGGCGAACGAGCTGGCGTACTTCCCGCTGTGGTCCTACGGGCACTCGACCGCCATCGAGCTGGCGGAGCGGGTGGCTGGCGCCGCGCCGGGCGACCTCAACCGGGTCTTCTTCACCTCGGGCGGCGGCGAGGCGGTCGAGTCGGCGTGGAAGCTCGCCAAGCAGTACTTCAAGCTGACAGGCAAGCCGGGCAAGCACAAAGTCATCAGCCGCGCCGTCGCCTACCACGGCACCACCCAGGGCGCGCTGTCGATCACCGGCCTGCCGGGCCTGAAGGCGCCGTTCGAGCCGCTGGTGCCCAGCACGTTCCGGGTGCCGAACACCAACATCTACCGCGCGCCACACTTCGGCGACGACCCGGAGGCTTTCGGCAGGTGGGCCGCCGACCAGATCGGCGTCGCGATCGAGCAGGAAGGTCCCGACACCGTTGCCGCGGTGTTCCTCGAGCCGGTGCAGAACGCCGGCGGCTGCTTCCCGCCGCCGCCCGGCTACTTCCAGCGGGTCCGCGAGATCTGCGACGAGCACGACGTCCTGCTGGTCTCCGATGAGGTGATCTGCGCGTTCGGCAGGCTCGGCTACACCTTCGGCGCCGAGCGCTATGGCTACCAGCCGGACATGATCACCTGCGCCAAGGGCATCACGTCCGGCTACGCGCCACTCGGCGCGATGATCGCCACCGATCGGCTGGTCGAGCCGTTCCTGCGCACCGGCGTGATGTTCGCGCACGGCTACACCTTCGGCGGACATCCGGTCGCGTCGGCGGTGGCGCTGGCCAACCTGGACATCTTCGAGCGCGAGCGCGTCTTCGAGCACGTGCGCGAGAACGAGGGTGCGTTCCGGGCGACCCTGGAGAAGCTGCGCGACCTGCCGATCGTCGGCGACGTCCGTGGCGACGGCTTCTTCTACGGTATCGAGCTGGTCAAAGACAAAGCTGCCAAGGCCACCTTCAACGCAGAGGAGTCCGACCGGCTGCTGCGTGGGTTCCTCTCCAAGGCGATCTTCGACGCGGGGCTGTACTGCCGCGCGGACGACAGGGGCGACCCGGTCGTGCAGCTGGCGCCGCCGCTGGTCTGCGACCAGTCGCACTTCGACGAGATGGAAGGAATCCTGCACGAGGTGTTGACCGAAGCGTGGCAGCGGCTCTGACTCCGGGCTGCTGATGCTTAGGATGCCTCGTATGCCATCCCGGTCAGGAAAGAGCGAGCACAACGGGTTACTCGACGACACGTCCAAGGCGATCATCGAGCAGCTCCAGCAGGACGGCCGCCGCGCGTACGGCACCATCGGCAAGGCGGTGGGGCTGTCAGAGGCAGCCGTCCGCCAGCGGGTGCAGAAGCTGATCGACAGCGGCATCATCCAGATCGTCGCCGTCACCGATCCGACCGAGGTCGGCTTCGCCCGCCAGGCCATGATCGGCATCAGAGCCACCGGTGACCTCGAGCCGATCAGCGACGCGCTCGCCGAGATGGATGAGGTCGACTACGTCGTCATCACGGCAGGCAGTTTCGACCTCATCGCCGAGGTGGTGTGCGAGAGCGACGAGCACCTGCTCGAGGTGCTGTCCAAGCGCATCAGGGCGATCCCCGGCGTCACGAGCACCGAGTCGTTCGTCTATCTGCGGCTGCGCAAGCAGACCTACTCCTGGGGCGTCCGCTAACGCGCGAGTCGCACCTTCCCGGGCCGCGAGTCGCACCTTCGCGGGTCGCGAGTCGCACCTTCGCGAGCGGTGAGTTCCGACTTCTGGGGGTGCCGTCGGCCCTGTGCCCGATGTGTCGGCGGGACACAGGGGCCGACGGCGGTAGCGGCGCCTACGCCAGCGCCGCGCTGATCTCCCTGACGGCCGCCGCGATGGTGACGGCCTCACCGGGGCGGACGGTGGTGGCGTAGTGGATCGGCGGGAAGAACACCCGCAGCCTGCTCCCGGCGTACGGCTCGACGCACACCCGCCAGCCACCCGGACGCGGCGTGACGGTGCAGTCGGTGAGGTCGACCGTGCGCGCCAGCTCGGCCACGGCGGGTCCGTCCAGTCCGGCGGGCGGTGTTCCTCGCCGGGACTGCCAGCGGAACCGCCGTGCACCCGCCGAGCCGGAGACCCGCAACCGCAGCTCACCGGCCGAGCCGGACGCAGCGACGTCGGCAGTCACCTGGAGCTGGTGGATGCGGGCCAGCAACAGCCGTTGCGTCCGCCAGCGCAGCGTGACCGTGACGTCGTCACCGGCGAGCGTGAGCCAGTCGGCACCGCGTTCGGACTCCCGCAGCCCCGCCCGCAGGAACGGCTCCGCCTGCTGCGCCAGGAACCGCACGGCGGGAGTGACGGCGCGGGGCCGCGCCGTCAGCCGGGCGCTCATCGCGCATCCTCGCCTGCGCCGACCGGCTCTACCGACGTTGGGGCGGCGGCGTCCAGCGGCGCCGGGGTGAAGAACGGCACCTTCTTCACCACTCGCAGCCACACGAACGCATACCCCACGATCACCGCCGTCGCTCCGGCGGCACCGAGCCACACCGTCCACCGCGTCTCTTGGTCGGGATGGATGCTCAGGATCATCCACACGCACGCCCCGATCCCGATGACCTGTGGCAGCGGATAGCACGGCGTCCGGAACCCGCGCCGGGCATCCGGGTACTTGACCCGCAGCACGATGACGTCGACCTGCGCGAGGATGTACGACGCCAGCCACATCACCGTTGCGACCAGGATCAGCGTCAGGATGGAGTCGCTGTCGGCGAAGGTCAGCAGGGCACCGACGATCAGCGCCGTCACCGCGAACACGGACACCCACGGCGTCTGGAAGCGCGGATGCACCCAGGCGAACACCTTCGGCAGCATGCCGTCGCGGGCGAGGCCGTACAGCATCCTGGGCACGGCGGCGAGGATCGCCGACACCGAGCTGGCGGCGGCCAGCACAGTCGCCCCGGTCAGGATCAGCAGCCCCGTCTTACCGCCGATGCCCTCCGCGACAAGCAGGTGCGGCACCGCGGACGACGCCAGCTCGTCGAGGCCGACGTAGCGCAGCGCGGCGAAGCCGAACACCATGTCGACGCAGAACACGATCACCAGGCCCGCGATCATCGCGCGCGGGATGATCCGGCCGGGGTTGCGGATCTCCTCGCTCATCGGGCAGACGAACTCGATGCCGATGAACAGGTACGTGCCCAGCGCGACCAGGTGCGCCACCTCCATCCAGCCGCCGGGGTTGAACGGCACGGACCCAGCGACCTCGGTGCCGCCGCCGATGCCGAGCAGGCCGGTGACGCCGAATCCGATCAGGACGATCATCATCGTGCCGGTCACCAGCGCCTGTGCGCGTCCGAACGACTTCACGCCGATCAGGTTGACCAGGCAGAACAACACCGTGACACCGATGGCGAACGCGGTGGGCGAGATGCCTGGCAGCAGCCGTTGCGCCGCGAGGCCGCCGACCATCTGGTTGGCCGGCTCTACGGTCGCCACCAGCACGATGTACCCGGCGAGCACACCGAAGATCGCGGGACCACGACCGAGTGCGGGCGCGGTGTATGCGCCGATCATGCCTGCGCCGGGCACCAGGTTGGCCAGCTCCGAGTAGGAGAACGCGATCAGCATCATGATGCCGAGCGCGGCCAGCCCCGCCACGACGAACGCGGGCCCGCCGAGGCCGAAGGCGTTGCCGAGGCTGGTCAGCGTCGTCGCGGCGACGACGAGCCCGATGCCGGTGAACAGGGCGCTCCAGAAGCCGAGCGCGCGTTGCAGGGTGGGGGAGGACGTCGTTGCCATGGTCAGCTCCGGATGGTTCCGTCGGAATCGGTGGTGGCCAGCACGGCGCGGATCGCGGCGGCGATCCGGTCGGCCTCGTCGCGGGTGAGGGTGAGGGCGGGGGAGAGCACCAGCCCCTGCGCGGAGTCGCGCACGATGACGCCGTGGTCGCGGCGGACGGCGTCGGCCACCGCCTGCGGGTTCGGCAGCGGCTCGCGGGTGTCGCGGTCGGCGGTCAGCTCGATGCCGAGCATCATCCCGACGCCGCGCACCTCGCCGACCAGAGGCGAGTCGGCGAGCTCGACGTGCAGCTTGTCCAGCAGGTGGCCGCCGATCTCGCTCGCTCTGGCGAGCAACTTCTCCCGCTCGATAATGTCCAGATTGGCCAGTGCGACCGCGCAGCCGGTGGGGTGGCCGTTGTAGGTGTAGCCCATCGGGAACCCGTGGTCGGCGCCCAATGTCTGGGCGACGTCCTCGGCGATCAGCACCGCGCCGAGCGGGAAGTAGCCGGACGTGATGCCCTTGGCGGTGACGATGATGTCCGGATCGACGTCGAAGTGCTCGGCGGCGAACCAGGTGCCGATCCGGCCATACGCGGTGACGACCTCGTCGAGGATCAGCAGGATGTCGTTGCGCCGCAACACCTCCCGCACCCGAGGCCAGTAGTCGTCCGGCGGCGCGACCATCCCCGCGACGCCCATGATGGGTTCGCCGATCATGGCGGCGATGTTGTCCGCGCCGATGCGCTCGATGGTGCGTTGTAGCTCGGCGACGCAGTAGTCGGCGCAGTCCTGCCCGTCGAACAGCTCAGCGCGGTACGGCCACGGCGGCGTCAGGTGCTCGACGTGCGGCAGCATCGGCCCGAACCCGTCGTGGTACAGCCCGAACCCGCTCGCGGTACCGCCGCCGTAGGCGATGCCGTGGTAGGCACGCTCCCGCGCCAGGATCCACGTCTTGTCGCCGTTGCCGCGCCGATAGTGGTGGTAGCGCGCCATCTTCAGCGCCGCCTCGATGCCTTCCGACCCGCCGCTGGTGAAGTACACCCTGCTGATCGGGTCCGGCGCCAGCCGCGCCAGCCGGTCGGCCAGCTCGATCGCGGGCGGGTTGGAGAACTCCCAGAAGCTGGTGAAGTACTCCAGCTCGCGCATCTGGCTCGCCGCGACGTCGGCCAGTTCGTCCCGGCCGTGGCCGACCTGCGCGAGCCACAGCCCACCGGTGGCGTCCAGGTACTCGCGGCCGTCGGTATCCCACAGCGAGGACGCCTTGCCGCGCGTCATCACGACGCGCTCGCTGACGCTGGCTGGCAGATAGGGGTGGACGATGCGTCGTCTGTCGAGCTGGTGCAGCGATTCGGTTGACATGATGGACTCCTCGGTTAGTGCTTGATCCAGGTGGTCTTGCGGCCGGTGTACTTCTCAAGCGCGTGCAGCGAGAGGTCGCGGCCGTAGCCGGACTGGCCGAACCCGCCGAACGGCGTCTGCGCGCTGAGCGCGTCCACGGTGTTGACCGAGACGGTGCCGACGCGCAGCGCGTCCGAGACCCGCAGTGCGCGGGACAGGTCGGGGGTCCACACCGATGCGGCGAGGCCGTAGCCGCTGCCGTTGGCCAGCGCGATCGCCTCGTCCTCTGTGTCGAACGGCGTCACGCACAGCACCGGGCCGAAGATCTCCTCGCGTGCGATGCGGACGTCGGGCGACACGTCGTCGAACACGGTCGGTTCCACGAAGCAGCCCGGCCCCTCCACCCTGGCGCCGCCGCACGCCAGCCGGGCCTCGCGGCGGCCGACGTCGATGTAGTCCAGCACCCGCTGGGTGTGGGCCTCGTCGACAAGCGCGCCCATCCGGCTGGCCGGATCGAGCGGGTCGCCCGGCGCGTAGTCCTTGGCGGTGGCGACGACGCGGGCGAGCAGGTCCTCGTGGATCTCGCGGGCGACGAGCAGCCGCGAGTTGGCCGAGCACACCTCGCCCTGGTTGGCGAAGATCCCGGCGCAGGCCGCCTCGGCGGCGGCGTCGAGGTCGGCGTCGGCAAACACCAGGTTCGGGCTCTTGCCGCCGCACTCCGGCCAGACCTGCTTGAGGTTGGACTCGGCGGCATACCGCAGGAACAGCTTGCCGACATCGGTGGAGCCGGTGAAGGCGATGCTGTCGACGTCGGGGTGCAGGCCGAGCGCCTTGCCTGCCGGGTCGCCGTAGCCGGGGACGACGTTGAGCACGCCGTCCGGGAGCCCGGCCTCGGTGGCAAGCTCGGCGAGCCGCAGCGCGGACAGCGGCGACTGCTCGGCTGGCTTGAGGACGACGGAGTTGCCAGCGGCGAGCGCCGGGGCGAGCTTCCAGGTGGCCATGTCCAGCGGGAAGTTCCACGGCACGACCGCGCCGATGACGCCGAGTGGCGCCCTGCCGACCAGCGCCAGGTCGCCGCTGCCGGTGGGGGCGATCTCGCCGTAGAGCTTGTCCAGTGCCTCGCCGTACCACCGGAATAGGCTGGCCGCGAACGGCACGTCGATGTCGTGGGTGTCGGCGACCAGCCTGCCCATGTCGAGCGAGTCGAGCAGCGCGAGCTCGTCGCGGTGCTCGCTGATCAGCTCGGCAAGCCGCAGCAGCACCGCCTTCCGGCTGGCGGGGTCCGCGCGGGACCAGGCGCCCGCGTCGAAGGCATCGCGGGCGGCGGTGACCGCGACGTCGACGTCGGCTGGCCCGCAGGCGGCGACCTCGGCGATGAGCTCGCCGGTGGCTGGGTTGTGCGAGGGCAGCGTCGCACCGGACGCGGCCGCGGTGAACGCGCCGCCGATGTAGGCGCCGGTGCGCGGCGTGATGCGGGTGGCGAGCTGGAGCCAGTACTGGCGCATCGTGTTACTCCCGATCGACTTATGAACTTGAACACAAAGTCAAATCCTGTGTGTATAAGCATGTCAAGACCTAGAAACCAGATTGACAAAGTTGAAGCAGGGTATAAAGAATGCCCAACATGGCGCGTTCCAAGAAGCACATCGCCCGGCGCGAGCAGCTGGTCGACGCGACGATGCGGGCGATCACCGAGCGCGGGCGCCAGAACCTGCGCATCCGCGACATCGCCGCCGAGGCAGGGATCTCGCCCGGCTCGGTGCTCTACCACTACCCGGAGCTGGACGAGCTGCTGTTCGACGTCCATCGCGTCGTCGTCGAACGGTTCTACCAACGCCGCGTCGAGCTGGTGGAGTCGCACGACGACGCCGCGCGGCGGATGGTCGCCGCGATCGACACCGGGCTGCCGGAGGGCCGTGACGACGCGGTGGCGAAGACGTTGTACGAGATGCACGGGCTCGCCGACCGCAGCTCGCAGCACGGGGCGTTGATGACAAGCCTGTTCGACCGCGAGGTCGCGCTGTACGGCACGATCCTGGAGATCGGCGTCGCGGCGGGCCGGTTCGCGCTGACCGGGCCGTCCCGCGACATCGCGCGGACGCTCGTCGTGCTGGAGGACGGCTTCGGCCTGCACCTGCTCAGCAACACCACGTCGGTCGACCTGACCCTCGCCAGAACCTTGCTCGCCCGCTACGCCCACCAGGCAACCGGCTGCGAGCTGCCGATCTGACGGAGGTGCCGCGATGCCAACCGAGCCCGGATTCACCCTGGTGCAACTGCGCTACTTCGCCGCAGCGGCCGAGTTGCGGAGCATGACCGCCGCCGCCAAGGAGCTGGTCGTGTCGCAGTCGGCGATCTCGACAGCGATCTCGCACCTGGAGCGCGACCTCGGCGTGCAGTTGCTGATCCGCAGGCACGCGCAGGGGCTCGCGCTCACCGAGGCGGGCGCGCGGTTCCTGCAGGAGCTGCGCGGCTTCCTCGCGCACGCCTCGGACCTGGTCGACGTCGCGCACGGGCTCGGCGAGGCGCTGATCGGGGACCTGACCGTCGGGGTGTTCCAGACGCTCGCGCCGTTCCACATGCCCCGGTTGCTCACCGACTTCGCCGCGCGCAATCCGGCGGTGCGGGTGTCGCTGCTGGAAGGGCAGACCGAGGAGATGGAGCACGCGCTGCTCTCCGGTGCGTGCGAGCTGGCCCTGCTCTACGACCTCGACCTGGACGAGCACATCGAGACCGAACGCCTCGCCGAGGTGCCGCCGTACGTGATCGTGCCGCCGGAGCATCCGCTCGCCCGCCGTGACGGTGTGCGGCTTGCCGACCTGGCTGGGGAGCCCCTCGTGCTGCTCGACCTGCCGCACAGCCGCGAGTACTTCCAGGCGTTGGTGCAGCGCAGCAGGGTCGAGCCGCGCATCCAGTACCGGACAAGCAGCTACGAGATGGTGCGCGCGCTGGTGGCCGCCGGTCGCGGATACGCGATCCTCAACCAACGTCCGGCATCAGACGTCACGTACGACGGCGGCCGGGTGGTCGCGCTGCCGCTGGGCGACGACGTCCCCGCACTGCCGATGGTGCTGGCGAAGGTCAAGGGCGTGCGGCTGACCGCGCGCGCGACCGCGTTCGCCGTCCGCTGCCGGGAACTCCTGAGCTATCAACAAAACAGATGACCTAGTCCAAAAACATCTGCTGTACAGATTCACCATTCCTCCCCAAACTCGAAGCCATCGAGGAATTCATTCGGGAGGTTTCGATGACGGGCACATCCGCAATGGCAGACGTGCGGGACGAATTCGTCGCCGGAATGCGCAATGCCGCCACCGGAGTCACCGTGGTCGCCACCGACGGGCACGCGGGCCGCTTCGCCCAGACGGTCAGTGCCATGTGCTCGGTCTCTGCCGATCCGCCCACGCTCGTCGTCTGCGTCAACCGGCGCAGCCCTGTGGTCGACGCGCTCGCCACCAACGCCGTGTTCTCGGTGAATGTCCTTGCGGCTGACCAGGTCCACGTGTCGGACACCTTCGCGGGGCGGCCGTCGCGCGGCCAGCCGTACGACTTCGGCTGCGCATCGTGGACGACGCTGACCACCGGCGCGCCGGTGCTCGTCGGCGCAGCGGCGACGTTCGACTGCCGTCTGGTCGACACGGTCGACTCCGGCACCCACCGGTTGGTACTCGGAGCGGTGGACAAGGCCGCCCAGCGGACGGTCGACCCCTTGATTTATCTCGCTCGCGAATACCGGCGTTGCCGGTGACGCAATTCTATCGGAAAGGGAACAACGCATGATCCGCACCGGCGACCAGTACCGTGAGTCCATTCGCGACGGACGACAGATCTGGATCAACGGCGAGAAGGTTGACGACGTCACCACGCACCCGGCGTTCAAGCCACTTGTCGACATTCGCGCCCGCATCTACGACATGGCGCACGAGGACGCCACTCGCGATGTGATGAGCTATCCCGGAAGCTCGGGGAACGAACGCAACGCGGTGCAGCAGAAGCCACCGACGTCCGTGGACGACTGGCACGCCAAGCGCGCCGCGACCGACGCGGTGCTCTCCGACATCTGCGGCGTCGTCACCCGGGTCGGTGACGAGACGATCGGGGAGATGTGGTCGCTCATCGACGGCCAGGACGTCCTCGACGAGATCGACCCGACGTTCTCCGCCAACGTCAAGCGCCACATCGACGTCGCATGCTACGCCGACCCGTTCCACGTCTCCGCCAACACCGACCCCAAGGGCGACCGCTCCAAGACCCCGGACGAGCAGGACCCGGACATGCTGCTGCACGTCGTCCGCGAGACCGACCGGGGGATCGTGGTGCGGGGCGCCAAGTACGAGACCGCCGCCGCCTACGCCAACCAGGCGTTCACCAAGCCAACCATCGCCAACTGGGGCAACGACGCGCTGTCCGACTACGCCCTCGGGTTCATCCTGGACATGGGCTCGCCGGGGCTGAAGTACATCTGCCGCACCGGGTTCGCGGGTCGCGCGCCAGCCGAGGACTACCCGCTGGCCAATCGGTTCGACGAGGTCGACACCCTGGTGATCTTCGACGACGTCGAGATCCCGTGGGAGAACGTGCTGTTCTACCGCCACACCCGCGCGGCGACGTTCATCCGCGCCACGCTGCACCGCTACAGTGCGTTCGCGTTCGTGCAGCGCAACCTGCGGCTCGCCGACCTGATGATCGGCGCGGCGCTGTGGAACGTGAAGCAGACCGGCCTGGAGCGTCAGCCCGCCGTGCAGGAGAAGCTGGCGACGCTCGCCTGCTACCGGGAGGGCATCAACGCCCACCTCACCGGCGCCATCGCCACCGCGGAGCCCAGCCCCGGCGGGCTGTTGATGCCGAACCAGTCGTTGCTCTACACCGGTCGCGTGTTCGCCTGCTCGCAACTGCACGAGATGATGCACATCGCTCGCGAGCTGTGCGGCGGGCAGATCTGCATCACGCCGGACAAGGCGTCGTTCGAGCACCCGGACACCAAGCCGTGGCTGGAGAAGTACTACTCGATCAACGAGAACTGGGTCGCGGAGGACCGTCGCAAGCTGCTCGCCTACGCCCGTGACCTGCTGAACTCCGACTACGCCGGGCATCGGCTGACGTTCCAGCTCTTCGCGCAGTCGCCGCCGTTCGCGCACCTGGCCGCGGTGTACCGCAACTTCGACTGGGACGGCCCGCTCGACCTGGTCCGTTACGCCGCGGGGCTCTCGGACAACGTGCTGGCGGACGTCCGATGACGGTCCACGAGCGGATCCGCCGGTTCAACACCGCGGACACCTATCCGGAGCAGCGGCTGGACAACGATCTGGCGCAAGCCGTCGTCGCCGGTGACACGGTGTACCTGCGCGGGCAGATCGGTCAGGACCTCGACACGCGGGAGAGCGTCGGTGTCGGCGACGTCGAGGCGCAGGCCGAGCAGGCGATGGACAACGTCGAACTGCTGCTGCGCGAGTGCGGCAGCCGACAGGAGGAGATCGTCAAGATCACGGTGTACCTGGTCGACGTCCGCTACCGGGAGGCGGTCTACCGGGTACTGGGTCGCAGGCTCAAGGGCGTGCACTACGTGTCCACCGGGCTGGTGGTGCACGCGCTGGCGCGGCCGGAGTGGCTGGTGGAGATCGACGCGACCGCCGTGATCCCCGTCGAGCGGGCCGCCGAGGCAGCCGAGCTGCGACGGCGCGAGGCAGGACGGCGAGGGGAGGAGCTGTGACGTTCTCTATCGCGGCTCGCGACGCAAAGGGGGCGTTCGGTGTCGCCATCTGTTCCTCCAGCCCCGCCGTCGCGGCTCGCTGCGCGGCGGTGCGGCCCGGTGTTGGCGCCGTGTGTTCGCAGAACGTCACCGATCCCCGGCTGCGGGAACGCCTGCTGCACCTGATGGAGCTGGGTGTGGCCGCTGATGCGGCGGTTGCGCAGGTGGTGGAGTCGGAGGCGCACATCGACTACCGGCAGCTGAGCGCGGTCGGCCGCGACGGCGGGCCCGCGAGCTTTACCGGCGGCAACGCGCTCGGCATGTCCGGCGCGACCGAGGCGGTGGACTGCGTCGCGGCGGGCAACCTACTCGCGCACGACGGCGTGCCGAAGGCGATGACAGTGGCGTTCGAGCGGCCGAACGCATGGGTCCCTACGGTTCGGCGACGACCGGTTCGGCGACATGCTGCTGGCGAACCTGTCCGCCAACG
>WHUD01000106.1 GCA_009377385.1 Actinophytocola sp. | reverse complement strand
CCAGAACGTCAGCTTCCTGTAGCGAGGCGACGCGCGGACTGTCTTGGCCCGAGCCAGCGCGGGCCCCGCCCAGCGGCCGGTCAGAACGAGCTGTCTCCCCAGCCGTCAGATCCGCGTCCGGCGCAAGTTTGGTGTTGCATTCCATGCATCACCTCATTGCGTTGTCTGCATCGCGTCTCCATGATGCCCCGCATGGGTGACACGGAGCACACGGCGGCGGCCAAGCTGGTCGCGTTGCTGGAAGCTCTGTCGGAGTCGGACTCGCCGTCTCGCGACGGGTTGACGGTCGCCGGGCTCGCCAGGGCGATGGGGCGGGACAGGTCGATCGTGTCGCGGCAGCTGCGGCCGCTGCTCGAGCTTGGCCTCGTCGAGCGGTCCGACGAGGGCAGGCATCATCTCGGCTGGCGGTTGTTCGCGATCGCGGCGAAGGCGGGAGACCAGCGGCTGTTGCTGCTGGCGCCGCCGGTGATGCGCAGGTTGACCCAGCTGGTGCGGGAGCGGTGTCACCTGAGCATTCGCCGGGGCGACGACGTCTTCACCATCCTGTCGGAGAGCCCGCAGCGCGCGGTCGAGGCGATCGGCTGGGTCGGCAGGACCTCGCCGGTGAACTGCACGTCGTCGGGCAGGGCCCTGCTGTTCGATCACTCCGACGACGAGATCCGCACGCTGTACGGCGACGGTTTCGTGCCGGGGCCGGGCCCCAACGCGCCTGCTGACGTCGATGACCTGATCAAGCGGGTGGGCGAGGCCCGCAGGCGCGGGTTCGCGCTTGTCGACGGGGAGTTCGACGACGACCTCTGCGCCGTCGGTGCCCCGGTGCGAGACGTCCACGGCCGGATCGTCGCCGTCCTCAACATCTCGGCCCCAGCGCATCGGTTCCGCGACCGGATCGCATCGGCCGGTAACCACGTCGTCCAGGCGGCGGCCCATCTCAGCCGTTCGCTGTCGTCACCTCCCGGCTCACGAGACTGACCACTGTCCAAAGGAGACAACGTATGCCCAGCATTCCGCTTCCGTTCTTCAGCGACGGCCATCGGATCGACGCCGATCTGCACTTGCCGGACGACGGCGGTCAGGCGGCGCCGTACCCCGTGGTGGTCGCGGCAAGCGGGTACCAGGGATTGAAGGTGATCCACCCGGAACGGTTCGCGCGGGCGCTGGCCCCGCTCGGCTACGCGGTGCTCGCGTTCGACTATCGCGGGTTCGGGTTGAGCGAGGGCGAGCGAGGCAGGCTCGTCCCGCAGGAGTGGGCGGTGGACATCCGCACGGCGGTCGATCGCGTCAGCGGGCACCACGACGTCGATGCGGGGCGGATCGCGCTGCTCGGCTGGGGGCTCGGCGGTGGCGTCGTCGTCTCCGCAGGAGCCGACGACCCCCGGGTACGGGCCGTGGCGTGCTGCAACGGCATCGCCGACGGCTACCGCTCGACGCGCAGCATGCACGACGAGACGTCGTGGCGGAGCCTGGTGCGCCGGATCGAGGCGGACCGGCAGCGTCGTAGCACGGAGGGGCGTTCGGAGATCACCTCCCCGTGGGACATCGTCCGGCTCGATCTCGATCAGCGGACGGACGGCTACGTGGGGGACGAGTTGTACAAGGCGCACGGGTTCGGCAGCGGTGTGACGCTGGAGTCGGCCGACTACCTGCTGCGGTTCTGCCCCGAGGAGCAGGTGGCGAAGCTGGCGCCGCGTCCGCTGCTGATCGTGCACGGCGAGCGGAACCAGTTGCACAAGGTCGAGGAGGCGTACGCGCTGTACGAGGCGGCGGGCGAGCCGAAGCAACTGGAACTGCTCGACGACAAGGGTCACACGGAGTGGATGTTCGACGACGACCCGACGTTCAAGCACATGGTCGAGGTCATCGACACCTTCCTCGGTAAGGCGTTCGGCCGATCCCTTTCTGGCGAGCGGGAAGGATCACGATGAGCTTCTTCGACTACGTGTCGGCGAACTCCGAGATCATCGGCTTCCTGCTGCTGCAACATCTGCAGGTGGTGCTGCTCGCGGTGGGGTTCGCGACCGCCATCAGCCTCGGCGTCGCGATCGGCACCGAACGCCTGCCCCGGGTCAGGGCCGCGCTGCTCGCCACATCGGGCACCATCCTGACCATCCCGTCGTTCGCCCTGTTCGGGCTGCTGATCCCGGTGTTCGGGCTCGGCGTCGCGCCGACGGTCCTCGCGCTCACGGTGTATGCGATCTTCCCGATCCTGCGGAATACCGTCACCGCGCTGGAGACTGTCGACGGCGCGGTCATCGACGCCGCGACGGGCATGGGGATGGGTTCCGGTCGCCGGTTGCGGATCGTCCGGCTGCCGCTGGCATGGCCGGTGATCCTCAACGGCATCCGGGTGGCGACGATCATGGTCGTCGCGATCGCGGCGATCGGTGCGGCCGTGCGCGGCCCCGGGCTTGGCGAGCTGATCTTCCGCGGCCTTTCCCGCATCGGTGGCGCCAACGCACTCAACGAGGCACTCAGCGGAGTGGTGGCGATCGTGGTCGTCGCGCTGCTGCTCGACGTGCTCTTTCTCCTGATCGGCAAACTCACGACACCCCGAGGTCTTCATGTCTGAGCAATCCACACCTGGCACCGGCACGCGGTCCGATGTGATGATCAGCCTGCGCGACGTCAGCAAGCGATACTCCGGCGCCGATGCGGAGGCCGTGCGGCCGCTGAGTATCGACATCGAGCGTGGCGAGTTCCTCGTGCTCGTCGGCCCATCCGGCTGCGGCAAGACGACGACGCTGCGGATGATCAACCGCCTTGTCGAGCCGTCCGGCGGCGAGATCTGGGTCGACGGGAAGAACGCCACGCGGGTCGACGCCGACGAGCTGCGTCGGCACATCGGCTACGTCATCCAGCAGGTCGGGCTGCTGCCGCACATGACGATCGGCGAGAACGTCGGTCTGGTGCCGAAGCTGCTCGGCTGGGGCAAGGACCGGATCCGGCAGCGCGTCACCGAGCTGCTCGACCTGGTCGGCCTCGACCCCGACACCTACCGCTCCCGGTATCCGAAACAGCTTTCCGGCGGCCAGCAGCAGCGGGTCGGAGTCGCGCGGGCGCTGGCGGCCGACCCGCCGGTGATGCTGATGGACGAGCCGTTCGGCGCCATCGACCCGATCACCCGCGGCCACCTGCAGGACGAGTTCCTCAAGCTGCAGGCCCGGATCCGCAAGACCATCGTGTTCGTCACCCACGACATCGACGAGGCGCTGCGGCTCGGGGATCGGATCGCGATCTTCGACGAGAACGCCAGGCTTGCGCAGCTCGCCACGCCGCTGGAGATCCTGACCAACCCGGCAGACGACTTCGTGCGCTCCTTCATCGGTGACGGCGCGGCCCTCCGGCGACTCGCGCTGTTGCGCGTCGGGGACCTGCCAGCCGTTCCGGGCGTCGGGATCCGTGACGGCGTCGAGGTCGAGCCCGACGAGACGGTGTCGGCGGTGCTGGAGAAGGTCCTTGCCGCGGGGTCCGACTCCGCCGTCGTGCGGGGCCGTGGCTCGCTGACCGTGCAGGACATGCTGCTGGCGACGGCGGTGCGCGACGAAAGCGCGGTCGCGACATGACGCGCGTGCTCACAACGCGCGGCGACGCCGCGCCACGGTCCTCCGCCTCGGCCGGCACGACCGGCGACGCGCCGAGGAGCTCACCGATCGTGCCGCTGGTGGCCGCGCTGCTCGTCGCAGGCACGTTGATCTACATCAAGACCGCCGATCTCGACGCGATCGAAACCAGGTCGCTTGCCATCGGCGAACTCCTGGTGCGGCTGGCCGAGCATGTCCAGCTCGTCGCCGTCTCGACGGTGGTCGTCGTCGCGCTCGGCGTGCCGCTCGGGATCCTGCTGAGCCGTCAAGCGGCGGGTCCGCTGCAGGCGCCCGTGCTCGCGGTTGCCAACGCGGGCCAGGCCATCCCGTCGATCGGCATTCTGGTGCTCCTCGCGCTGCTCTACGACGTCGGGTTCGCCATGGCGGTCGTTTCGCTCGTGGTGTACGCCCTGCTGCCGGTGCTGCGGAACACCATGGTCGGGCTGCGGCAGGTCGATCGCTCGATCATCGACGCGGCCAGGGGGATGGGCATGGGATCGCGGCGGATCCTGTTCACCGTCGAGTTGCCGCTCGCGGTGCCGGTGATGCTCGCGGGCATCCGGATCGCGCTGATCCTCAACGTCGGAGTGGCGACCCTGGCCACCTACACCAACGCCGGTGGGCTCGGTGACCTGATCGAGCGCGGCATCGTGTTCTACCGGATGCCGATCCTGCTCAGCGGTTGCTTGCTCACCATCGCCCTTGCCCTGCTCGTCGACTGGCTAGCCGGTGTGGCCGAGAGCCGACTCCGCCCGCGTGGCCTGTGACCTCGCCCGTGACACAACGACTTCAAAAGGAAGATGATCATGAAAAAGGGACTGCTCGCTCGCATCGCTGCGACGCTGGCCGCGCCACTGGTGCTGGCCGGGTGCGTGCTCAACGAGGAACCGACGATGGACGTCTCGGCGGGATCGCTCGCCAAGGCAGCCGACCTGTCTGGGGTGCAACTTTCGGTGGGCGGCAAGGAATTCACCGAGCAGCTCGTGCTGTGCGAAGTCACCGCGCAGGCGCTGGAGTCCGCTGGCGCCACGGTGCAGCGCTCCTGCGGGCTGTCGGGGACGAACTCGGCCCGTGCGGCGCTGGACAGCGGCGACATCGACATGTACTGGGAGTACACCGGCACTGGCTGGGTCACGCATCTTGGTGAGTCCGGCTCGGTCAGCGACCCTGACAAGCTGTACCGGGAGGTCGCGTCGCGCGACAAGAAGCAGAACGGCATCGCCTGGCTGAAGCCAGCCCCCGCGAACAACACCTACGCGGTGGCGGCAAGCAGCGAGACGGCGAAGAAGCTCGGCGTGCGGACGCTGTCCGACTACGCGGAGCTCGCGAAGCGGAACCCGAGCCAGGCCAGCTTCTGCGGTGCGGCCGAGTTCTTCGGGCGCAGCGACGGCTGGCCAGGGCTACAGCAGGAGTACCAGTTCACCTTGCCCCAGTCCGAGGTCTCCGAGCTGGCCGCGGGCGCGATCTACAACTCCATCGACAAGGCCGACCCGTGCGCCTTCGGCGAGGTGTTCGCCACCGACGGCAGGATCGAGGCACTCGACCTCACGGTCCTCGAGGACGACAAGGGCTTCTTCACCGCGTACAACCCTGCCGTCTCGATTCGCGACACGGTGCTGAGCAAGCACCCGAAGATCGCCGACGTGCTGGAACCGGTCGCGTCCGCACTGGACAACGCGACCCTGCGGCAGCTCAACGCGCGCGTGGACGTTCAGGGCGCCACCCCTGAGCAGACCTCGCACGACTGGCTGGTGAAGAAGGGATTCGTCGGTGCGGAATGACGTGACCGAAGCGGATCGGCTTCGGGTCCGGCTGCTGCAGACCAACCCTGTGCTCGGGGACGTGGACGGTAACCTCGCCCGCCTCGACGCGGCCGTCGCGCAGTCGGCTGACCGCGATCTCGTGGTGGCGCCGGAGCTGGCCAGCCATGGCTACCACGTCGGCGAGCTCGCCGACCTGGCCGGACTCGATCCGGCAGACTCCCTGCTGGCCAGGCTCGGCGGTCACGGACCTGCCGTGGTGACCGGGTTCGTCGAGTCGTCCGGGCACCTGCTACACAACAGCGCGGCCCTTGTCACCGCGGGCGGTGTCCGGGTGCAGCGCAAGCTGTTCCCCGTCACCTACCACGTGTGGGAGGAGGGCAAGTTCTTCAGTCCCGGCGACCGGCTGTGGTGCCACGAGGTGGCAGGGGCGCGCCTTGCCGTCCTGGTCTGCAACGACGCATGGCAGCCCCCGCTTCCGTGGCTCGCGGCGCAGTCCGGCGCGGAGGTGCTGGTCGTTGTCGCCAACAGCATCGAGTCCGACACGGGGGTGTCCAACCACCGTGCCTGGGAAGTCCTACTGCTGCACGCGGCGATGGCGACGCAGTCCTTCGTCGTATTCGTCAACCGGGCGGGCGACGAGTGCGGGCGCTCGTTCTGGGGCGGATCCCGCGTGGTCCATCCGTCTGGTGAGGTGCTCGGCCGGCTCGGTCCGGAGACCGACCAGCTCGACTGTTCGCTCGACCTGGCGGAGCTCAGGGCTCTGCGCACGCGGTTTCCGCTGCTGCGGGAGTCGAGGACGGACCTCGTCGCGCGGGAGTCTGAGCGGCTGGCCGCGCTGGAGCGGGCAGGCTAGATGTTCGACACACACGTGCACGCCGCGCCCGACGTGCTCGACCGCATCGGGGACGACACGTTCGTCGCGGAGTCCTTCTGTACGGCGGACTTCGACGGGTTCGTCCTCAAGGGACACTACGAGTCGACCGTGGGGCGGGCGCGCGCCCTCGCGCGCCGTTTCGGGCTGACCGTCTACGGTGGACTCGCGCTCAACCAGCACACCGGCGGGGTCAACCCGAGCGCGGTGGCCGCCACCCTCGGCGCAGGGGGCCGGGTGATCTGGCTGCCCACCGCCGACGCCCACACCCAGCAGGCGGCCGGGCTTCCCCGGCTGTGCGACCACGAGCCGGTGCTTGCCCGGCACAGCTACGCGATCCCGCCGGTCGACCCCAGCCGCGAGCCGGACGTGGACGCGGTGCTTCGGCTGGTCGCCGACCACGACGCGGTACTGGCCACCGGCCATCTCAGCGGAGCCGAGTGCGACTGGTTGGTCGAGCGGGCACACCGGTTCGGCGTGCGGCGGCTGCTGCTGACGCATCCGTCGTTCACCGTGCCCGCGCTCGACCCGGAGCATGTGCTCGACCTGGTGCGGGCGGGTGCGTACGCCGAGATCACCGCCTACCAACTGCTGCACCAGCCCGGCTGCGACCCGGCGCTGCTGGCGCGGGTCGCCGAAGCGGCGGGGGAGCGGCTTGTGCTGTCCTCCGACGCGGGGCAGCCCACCTCCCCGCTCCCTGCGGAGGCGCTGCTCCGGCTGATCGACACCCTCGCCGAGGAAGGCCTCGACCGAGGCTGGCTCGAGGCAGCGGCATCGGACATCCCCCGGCAGTTGTTCACGCCCGAATAGGGAAGATTATGACCACACCGCTGCCTCGCGATCTCGCGCGGCGAATCACCGGCGACGTGCACGACGACGATGCGAGCAGGGCCGCCTACGCCTCCGACGCATCGAACCACCGGGTGCTGCCCGAATGCGTCGTCCTGCCAACCGATGCCGACGACATCGCGGCCACCGTGGCGTTCTGCGCCGAGCGCGGGATCCCGATCACCGCGCGCGGGGCGGGCACCAACGTCGCGGGCAACGCGATCGGGCCAGGCGTCGTGCTCGACACCTCCCGTCACCTCACCCGGGTGCTCGCCGTCGACCCCGACGCGCGCAGCGCGACCGTGCAGCCCGGCGTCGTCCTCGACCGGCTACAGCGCGACGCCGCGCCGCACGGGCTGCGCTTCGGTCCCGATCCGTCCACGCACAACCGGTGCACCATCGGCGGGATGATCGGCACCAACGCCTGCGGGTCGCACTCGGTGGCCTGGGGGACCACGGCGGACAACGTGCGCGAGCTGGACGTCGTGCTCCCCGATGGAAGCCGGACGCGCCTGGGGCCGGAGCCCGACCAGGACCTCGCCGCCCGGCTGCGGACCGTCCGGGACGCCTACCTGGCGCCGATCCGGCGTGACCTCGGCCGGTTCGGCAGGCAGATCTCCGGCTACGGCCTGCAGCATCTGCTGCCGGAGCGGGGCTTCGACGTCGCCAAGGCGTTCACCGGATCGGAAGGCACCTGCGCCATCATCACGTCGGCCACCGTCGATCTGGTGCGGCCGCCACGCCACCGGGCGCTGGTGGTCGCCGGGTTCGCCGACGACATCGCGGCCGCGTCCGCCGCGCCGACGCTGGCGGCCCGGCATCCGCTGACCGTGGAGGGCATCGACCACAACCTGGTCCGCGCGTTCGACAACGCGCCGGCGCCGCGAAGCAGACCGGACCTCCCGCGCGGCAAGGCGTGGCTGCTGGTCGAGCTCGGCGCTGACGACCCCGGCGCCGTGGCCGAGCGCGCCGACGAGGTCGCCCGGCTGTGCCGCGACACCGGAGCGATCGAGGCACACGCCCACACCGACCCGACGGCGCGGCAACGGCTCTGGCAGATCAGGGAGCTCGGCGCGGGACTGGCTACCCGCACCGCGGACGGCGGGGAAACCTGGCCGGGCTGGGAGGACGCCGCCGTGCCACCGGAGCGACTCGGCAAGTACCTCGCCGACTTCCGCCTGCTGCTGGCCGAGTACGGCAGGCACGGCGTCGTCTACGGCCACTTCGGTGAAGGCTGCGTGCACGTCCGTATCGACCACGACCTGCTCACGCGGGCCGGGCGGGCCGAGTACCGCCGGTTCCAGGAGGACGCCGCCGAGCTTGTCGTCGCGCACGCCGGATCGCTGTCCGGCGAGCACGGCGACGGTCGCGCCCGATCCGAGCTGCTGACCCGGCTCTACGGCCGCGAGCTCATCGACGCCTTCGCGGCGTTCAAGCACACCTTCGACCCCGGGAACCTGCTCAACCCCGGCGTGCTGGTCGACCCCGACCCGCTCGACGACAACCTGCGACTGCGAATCAACCGTCCGCATACCGTAGACCTGGCCTTCGGCTATCAGGACGACGACGGCGACTGGGGCAAGGCGATGCGCCGCTGCGTCGGCGTCGGCGCCTGCCGCAAGGAGTCCGGCGGCGGCATGTGCCCCTCCTACCGGGCGACAAGGGACGAGCGGCACAGCACGCGGGGCAGGGCGCGGATTCTGTTCGAGATGCTCGATGGCCACCTCGGCGACGATGGCTGGCGGTCCGAGGACGTGCGCGATGCGCTCGACTTGTGCCTCGGCTGCAAGGCGTGCGCCAGCGAGTGCCCGGTGTCGGTCGACATGGCGACCTACAAGGCGGAGTTCCTGCACCACCACTACGGGCGGGGGCCACGTCCCGCCAGCCACTACAGCATGGGCTGGCTTCCGCTGTGGCTCGCGGGCGGCCGCCGCGTACCCCGGCTGACCAACCTGCTGCTCGGCCGCGCGGCGTTGGCCAGGCTCGGCGGCATCGACCCGCGCCGGAGCATGCCGCGCCTGTCGGCCCGGCCGTGGCGGTCACGCGCTGCGCGGCCCGCATCGGACGGCGCGCCGATCACGCTGTGGGCCGACACCTTCACCGCGTCGTTCGCGCCGGAGGTCATCGCCGACGCGGAAGCGGTGCTCGCGGCAGCGGGATACGCTCCGTCCGTCGCCGGGCCGAACCTGTGCTGCGGGCTCACCTGGATCTCCACCGGCCAGCTCGGCATCGCGCGCCACGTGCTGCGCCGGACGGTGGACGCCCTGCACCAGGCGTCCGGCGACATCGTCGTGCTCGAACCCAGTTGCGCGGCAGCACTGCGCCACGACGCCCCGAACCTGCTGCGGATCGAGCACGCCACCTCGGTCGCCAGCCGCGTCCGGACCCTGGCCGAGGTCATCGAGCAAGCCAGCCTCGACCTCGCGCCGCTGAACGAAGCCGCCGTCGCGCAGTTCCACTGCCACCACCGCGCCGTGTTCGGCACCGAACCCGACCGCAGGCTGCTTGGCGCCATCGGCGTCGACCTGACCAGTGTCGACGACGGGTGCTGCGGGCTGGCGGGCAACTTCGGTTTCGAGAACGGGCATTACGACGTCTCCGTCAGCTGCGCGGAACAGTCCTTCCTGCCCGTCGTTCGCGAAGCTGGCGACCGGCTGGTGCTCGCCGACGGGTTCTCCTGCCGACTGCAGATCGAGCAGCTCGCCGGCCGACCGTCGCTGCACCTCGCGCAATTGCTGCGCCGCCAGCTTCGCCAACCATCCACAGAGGAGCATTCATGACCGGCCCCGTCGACTTCCTGCACGACACGCGATGGGAGGACCTGCCCTCAGACGTCCGGCGCCACGCGCGTCTGCGGCTGCTCGACCTGCTCGCCGTTGCCGTCGCGGGCAGCACGACGCCACTGTCAAAGATCACACGCGATCACGCGCACCGCCACATGCCATCCGCAGCCGGGCCACGGTTGCTGTTCGACGGACGACGGGCAAGCCCACCGGGAGCCGCGCTCGCCAACGCGGCAACCATCGACTCGGTCGACGGCCACGACGGCCACCGGCTCACCAAGGGCCATGCCGGCGCGGCGATCCTGCCGGCAGCGCTCGCCATGCTGGACAACGGCGCCGAGCACGACCTGCGAGACCTGCTGGCGGCCTTGGTCGTCGGCTACGAGATCGCGACAAGGGCCGGGATCGCCCTACACACCAGCGCACGCGAGTACCACAGCTCGGGAGCATGGAACGCGATCGGCGCCGCCGCCGTCGCGGCCCGCGTGCTCCGGCTGGACCCGGTCAGCACCGAGCACGCGCTTGGCGTCGCCGAGTACTCCGCCCCGCGTGCGCCCATGATGCGCGCCCTCGCGAACCCCACCATGGTCAAAGACAGCTCCGCGTGGGGAGCGCAGGCCGGAGTCGCCGCCGCCCTGCTCGCGGCCGACGGCTTCACCGGATCACCAGCCGAACTGCTTCACCACGCGCCGGACCTGTGGGAAGAGCTCGGGTCACGCTGGCGCATCCTGGAGCAGTACACCAAGCTCCATCCCGTGTGCCGCTGGGCACACCCGGCGGTCGAGGCCGCGCTCGACCTCCGGCGACACCACGCGAGCCCGGAGTCCATCCGCGACATCGAGGTGCGCACGTTCAAGGCCGCCACCGAACTGACAGCGCGTATCCCGGCCAGCACGGAGGAAGCCCAGTACAGCCTGCCCTTCCCGGTCGCCATGGCCTGCGTCCACGGCGAACTCCCGATCGAGCTGGTCACCGCACCCGAGCGCGCCGACGACCAGGTGCGCCGGATCGCCCACGGCCTGCGCGTCGTCGAGTCCCCCGAACTGACCGCCGCCTTTCCCGACGAACGGTCGGCGACCGTGACCGTCACACTGGCGTCGGGTCGGCAGCTCTCCGCCAACCGGACCGCGAGCTCGGGTGATCCCGAGCAACCGCTGAGCGACGCCGACTTCGACGTCAAGCTGCGGAACTACGCGCTGCCGATCCTCGGCGAGACCAGGACCGAGGCTCTCGGCCGGATGCTGGCGCCCGCCGAGAGCACCGAGGACATCGCCTTCGGCGACCTGCTCGCCGAGATCGCCACACCCAACTGAACCCGAGACGGGCAGTCAGCCGGCTACCGGCACACCAGCCAATGACCGCGCCACCGGGGCTCGGCGGCGCTTTCTGCGTGTCCGGCCCGGCACGCTCACGCTGACGGGCACGCGACATATGATCTTGTGCACTCGGCTGGTCAGGTCGCGTTGACTGAGTCGAGCAACTCGAGGACCGCGTCGGCCGACTGGGCGCCGAGCAACTTGTCCACCTCGGCGTCGTCGGCGAACACGCGCGCGACCTTGCTCAAGACGTCGAGGTGACCGCCTTCGTAGCCTGCGACGCCGAGGACGAAGCGGACATCGTTGCCGTCCCATTCGATGGCGGTGTCGTACTTGACCACGGACAGGGCCGAGCGTTTGATCGCATGTTTGGACTCGTTGGTGCCGTGCGGGATCGCCAGGTAGTTGCCCATGTAGGTGGACACCGACTTCTCCCGCTCGTACATCGAGTCGATGTAGTCGGGGTCGACCGCTCCTGCCTCGACCAGGATCTGCCCGGCCTCGGCGATGGCGTCGTCCTTGCTGCGCGCCGTGCCTGGCACCCTGATCTGAGACGGTGTGAGCACGTCCGTCATGTGCATACTCCTCATCTCGGTCGCAGGCTCAGCTGGTCGGGGTGGCGGGGTTGGCGTTGGTGTGCTTGAGCTCCTCGACGATGGTGTCGTACTGCGGGCTGCTCAAGAAGTTCTCGACCGAGACGTGCTTGGCGCTTGGCGCCCGGTCGCTGGCGCGCTCGGTAAGATCCTTGTGCGTGACGACGAGGTCGACGTCGTCGGTGAGGTTCGCGATCGCGACGTTGGCCACGGTGACGTCGTCGAACCCGGCCTTCGTGATCTTGTTACGGAGGACGGATGCGCCCATGGCGCTGGAGCCCATGCCTGCGTCGCAGGCGAAGACGATGCTGCGGACGGGTGAGCGCCGGGACTGGGCATCGTCATCGGCTCTGGCGTCCTGCCGGGTGAGAACGTCGGCGACGCTGCTCTTCTTGCCCTTCATGGCTTCCATCGAGGCGGTGGCCTCGTCCAGGTCTCCCTGTCTGCGGGTGACTCGCAGGAGGACCGACGCGATGAGGAAGGACGTGGTGGCGGCCAGCAAGACGGACAGAGTCACCCCGATGGCGGTGTCGCCGGGAGTCTGCGCCAGCACGGCGATGACGGACCCTGGGGCAGCGGGCGCCCGCAGGCCCGCGTCGAAGACCAGCAGGGTGCCGATGCCGACCATGCCTGCCGGGATCATCGCGAGCAGCATGATCGGCTTCATCAGGACGTATGGGAAGTAGATCTCGTGGATTCCGCCGAAGAAGTGGATGATCGCGGCACCCGGTGCGGTGCTGCGGGCCAGTCCGGTGCCGAACACCGTGTAGGCCAGGAGCAGGCCGAGGCCGGGACCCGGGTTCGCCTCCAGCAGGAAAAGCACGGAGGCGCCTTCTCTGGCGACCTCTTGGATGCCGAGCGGGGTCAGGACGCCATGGTTGATCGCGTTGTTGAGGAAGAGCACCTTGGCGGGCTCGATGAGGAGTGATGCCACTGGCAGGACGTTGTGCGTCACCAGCCAGTCCACCGCGGTGCCTAGCCCCTGCGAGACCGCCTCGATCAGCGGCCCGAAAGTGAAGAATCCGGCGACGGCGAGTGCCGCGGAGGCGATGCCAGCGCTGAAGTTGTTGACGAGCATCTCGAAGCCTGGCTTGATCTTGCCGTCCCAGATGGCGTCCAGGTGCTTCATGATGAGCGCGGCGAGCGGGCCGATGATCATGGCGCCGAGGAACATCGGCACCTCCGTGCCGATGATCACGCCCATCGTGGCCACGGCTCCGACGACGCCCCCGCGCAGCCCGTAGACCATCCGGCCGCCCTGGCCCGCGATGAGCAGTGGCAGCATGTAGATGATCATGGGGTCGACCAGGCCGGTGTTGGGTTCGCCTGCGTCGTTGGTGCCGAAGCCGCCCAGTTCCGGGACCGGTGTCCAACCGGTGTCGATGAACAACGCCGTGATCAGGCCCCAGGCGATGAACGCGCCGATGTTGGGCATGATCATGCCCGAGAGGAACGTGCCGAACTTCTGCACGGTCACGCGGGCACGGGCGGTTCTGCCGACGGTGGCCTCCGAGTGGGAGGCCACGTCGCTTGTCGATGAGGTCACGGCCGATATCCTTTCTCCAGGAGTACGGGAACTTCGTCTACGTCGGTCGGTGCGGAAGCGCTCACGGCTCGATGGTCACCTTGATGGCCTCGCCCTTGGCGACGGTGTCGAGGGCCGTGTGGATCTGGTCGAGGGGCAGCCGCACCGTGATGAGATCCGCCACGGGCACCTCCCCGGAAGCGATCATGGCGAGGGCCTGCTTGTTGTGGTCGGGGCTTGAGCCGTTCGCGCCGATGATCGTGAGTTCGCGGTAGTGCACGAGGTTGGCGTCGATCGTCACCGTCGGGCGGTCCTTCGGCAGACCACCGAACGCCGAGAGGCGACCGCCTCGGGCGAGCATGTGCTGGGCATCCTCCTGCGCCTTCCCGGAGCCCGCCGCGGTGATGACGACGTCCGCGCCGCGGCCGTTCGTGAGCCTGCGGACGTCGGCGATCGCGTCGACCTGACTGGCGTCGATCGCCGCATCGGGCCGCACCACGTCCGCTGATATGCGAAGCCGGTCCTCGTTGAGGTCGAGCAAGAACACGCGCCTGGCGCCCCGGGCGCGAGCGAGCCGGATGTGGAGGCAACCGATCGGGCCCGCTCCGACGACGACGACGTCATCGTCCTTGCCGACACCGGCCAGCTCCTGGCCGTTGATGACGCAGGCGAACGGCTCGGCGACCGAGGCCTCCGCGAAGCCGACCCCCTCGGGGATGCGGTTCAGGCCGTCGACCGCCATCACGGCAGGCGGCACGATCATGTATTCGGCGAATCCGCCGTCGTACTGGTAGCCCATTGACGTCTGGTTGGTGCAGACGGTCATGCGCCCTCGGTCGCATTCCTCGCAGGTGCCGTCCGGGATCGCCGCGATGACTTGCACGCGGTCGCCTGGAGACCAGCCGGTGACGCCTTCGCCGATCTCGACGATCTCACCGGCGATCTCGTGGCCCATGACGCGAGGGGGAGTCATGTTGGGGTGGCCGTTGTTGAAGATCTTGACGTCGGTGCCGCACGTCGAGCAGTTGCGGACTCGGATCTTCACCTCCCCGGCTGCCGGGGTCGGCTCATCCGCCTCCTCCAGCCGAACGTCACCGGGGGCGTAGAAGCGCGCGACCTTCACTCTGGCGTTCTCCTTCGTGGTCGTCGGCGGACCCGGCATCCCGGTACCGCTCATTTGAGTACATCTAGCTCGGATGAGTAGAGCGTGCCGGGGGTCA
The DNA here is from genome assembly GCA_009377385.1 of Actinophytocola sp. Taxonomy (GTDB): domain Bacteria; phylum Actinomycetota; class Actinomycetes; order Mycobacteriales; family Pseudonocardiaceae; genus Haloechinothrix_A. The sequence continues at coordinate 1,492 of WHUD01000106.1, read as the reverse complement.
CATGCGTGCGTCAAGCGTCTCTGGCAAGATGGGCACGGAATGCTCATCTGAGCGGAAGGGGTTCAGGGTGGCCAGCAGATTGGGGCCGGCCTCGCTGGTGCAGTCCGCCGCGATCGCCCGGCGCTACTACCTGGACGGGCGATCCAAAGTCGACATCGCCGAGGAGTTCGGGCTCAACCGGTTCAAGGTCGCGCGCATGCTCGACCACGCGCGGGAGAGTGGCCTGATCCGGATCGAGATCGGTCACCCTGGTCTCGTCGACGTCGAACTGTCCGCCCGGCTGCAAGAGACGTTCGGGCTGACGCGAGCGGTGGTGGTGGATACCGGCGACGACAACGCCGAGACGCTGCGCACCCAGGTGGGCCAGTTCGCCGCGGATGTGCTCGCGGAGGTGATCGGCCCGGACGACGTCTTGGGGATCGCCTGGGCCCGATCGGTCGGCGCGATGGCCAAGACCTTGCCGCGTTTGCCGGGTGTGCCGGTCGTCCAGCTGACCGGTGCGATCGCGTTGCCAGGGAGCGGGGACAGCTCCTTTGACATCGTGCGCGACGTGGCACGCGCCGCGGGCGGACCGGCGTATGTGTACTACGCGCCGATCGTTCTCCCCAACGCCGCCGCGGCCAGCGCGCTGCGACAGCAAAGCGACATCGCCCGCGCCTTCGGTCAGGTGCCGCAGGTGACCAAAGCCGTCGTTGGGCTGGGCCTGTGCGCCCCGGGAGGGTCGACGCTCTACGACGCGCTCAGCGAGCGTGACCACGCCGAGCTGCGCGAGCTGGGAGTCTGCGCCGAGGTCTGCGGCGTCTTCCTGACCGCGACCGGCGAGCCGGTGCGGGCCGAACTGACCGACCGCGTGATCGCCGTCGGAGCGGAAGATCTGCGGGCCATGCCCGACGTCCTGGTCGTCGCCTACGGGACAGCCAAACTACCGGCAGCCCGCGCGGCGCTGCGCAGCGGCTTGATAAACGGCTTCGTCACCCACGCGACGTTCGCCAGAGCCCTGCTGGACGAGTCCTGACTGACGGGTGCGTTCCATGGGAACTGGGTGTGGAAGGGAACGTCGGTGCTCGGCGCTGACGACGGGCTTGACCTCGCGGCCCAGGCGGCGCTCGGCGCGTCGATGTGACGTGTCATATCGGGATCTGCCTGCCGGAATTTTGGGGATCAAGTTGGGTGCAATTGCGGAACCCTGGTAGCTCGAACCTGACCTACGGTTTACAAGGCTGGCCGACAGCGGCGAACAGCGCCTCTACCAGCAACAATGCTCACACAGTGAGCCTCCACAGTTTCGGTGTTCCCGGTGTGTACCGACGTTTCGGGTCATGGAATGGGTCACGGCAGGTCGGATGCCCGGAGTCGTCCTGTCCGTGCTGAACGAGTGCGGGCCGCTCGGCGAACACGCTGTCTGCCGACCCTGGTTGCCGGAGATCGACATGCCAGGCATAATGATGGTGCCGCCTCCCGTTGGGGGGTTGGAAGTGAGCCCGGGAATGTG
>WHUD01000105.1 GCA_009377385.1 Actinophytocola sp. | reverse complement strand
GGCCTTGTCGGCGTTCTTCCCGCCCCAACTTATGCCTTGTTCAGTGCGCTCCTAGGGCCGCCAGGGGCTTGTCGCGTCCGTCGGCCGGGTCGGGTCGTTGAACCGGGGGACGTCTGGCTCGTCGCGGCGCAGCTCGACCAGCCCGTCGGTGATGGCCCGCATGATGCGTTTGTGCGCCTGCCACGGCGTTCCCGGCGTCGCGGGGTCCAGATCGGACAGCTCGACCGGCGCGCCGAAGTGCACCTGGAATCGCGGCCTCCGCACCGGCGACGTCAACCCGGAACGGGCGAGCGGCACGACGTCGCCCAGCCCAGACACGGTCTCGGTGCCCCAGTACACCGCCTCGTGCGCGCCCCACTGGCTGACCGGGATCACCGGCACCCCTGCGGCCAGCGCCAGCCGCGCCGCGCCTGTTTTGCCGCGTTCCGGCCACAGTCCAGGGTCGTGGCTGATCCTGCCCTCCGGATACACCAGCAGTGGCACCGTGCTCTCCCGCAGCTCCTCGGTGGCGTGCAGGAACTGCTCGATCGCCGTGGTTCCGGTGCCTCGGTCCACCCGCAGATGCCCGCTCCTGCGCAGCGCCGATCCGAGCACAGGGGTGTCCAGCAGTCCGCCTGCCAGCATGAACCGGGGCGCGATGCCGATGCGGCGGCAGGCGGCCATCAGCACGAGCGCGTCGAACACGCCAATGTGGTTGGCCGCCATGAGCAATCGCTTGCCGCGCAGTTCATCGTCGATGTCGCCGGTGACCGTCAGCGATCCCATGACGTCGACGACGCGCTCGTCGACCGCCAGCATGGTGCGCCATACCGCAGGCGTGTCGCGATATGTGTCCGATCGGCGTGTCCGCTCGTCGTTCCTTCTGCGCAGCGCGACCATGGAGAGCAGCATGTCATGCGGCGGAAACCCGGCAGCGAGGGCTGTGAGGCATCACTCCCGAAATGTCGGCCGTGACGCGAGTGGCACATGGGACTGCTGAGTCAATCGGACTACCGTGGAGAGTATGGCGAGCCGGACGGTGACGAAGGGGCGCAAGACCACGCGCGGTGGCAAGAACACCAAGCGCAGCGGGTCCGCGAGCAAGCGGACGCGCACGTCGTCCGCGCGCTCGACAAGGTCGGCAAGGACGACACGGAAGCGGCCGAGCACCACCGCGCGGGTGGTGCGCGGCGGCTGGGGCATCGCCGCGCGAGGCGTCGGCAGCCTGGCGCGCGCCGTCGGGCGCAGCAGGGACCTTGAGCCGGAGCACCGCAGGGACGGCCTCGGGCTCGCCCTGATCGCGCTGGCCCTGATCGGCGCAGTCGGCGCGTGGGCCCGTGCGGCAGGCCCCGTAGGCGTGTGGGTCGAGCGGGCGTTTCGCACCATCGTCGGCGCGGGCGCGGTGATCGTGCCGCTCGGGCTCGTCGTCATCGGGATCGTGCTGATGCGCAGCGGCCCCCGCCCTGAGACCCGTCCACGCCGGGTGATCGGCACCGCGATGGTCTCGGCGGCGCTGCTCGGCGTGCTACACATCATCAACGGCAGGCCGCAGGGCTTCGAGGGCGTGCAGTACGCGGGCGGCTGGGCAGGCTGGGCAACGGGCGACATCCTCACGCGCGGCGTCACGGCGTGGCTCGCGGTGCCGCTGCTGCTCCTCGCGCTGGTGTGGGGCCTGCTGGTGTTCACGGGCACCCCGGTGCGCGAGATCCCCGAGCGGCTGCGTCACTGGGGCCTCACCGAGGAGGAGCGCGACCAGCTCGCTGCCGAGCGGCGCGAGCAGGAGCAGCGCCGCGCCGACGAGGCCAAGCTCGACGCCGACGCGGACGTCGCCAACGTGCGGCTGCGCAAGCCCGCCCGCAGGCGGCAGGCCACCAGCACCGAGGACGAGACCGCAAGCGCCCCGCCCAAACCCAAGGTCACGCCCACCGCCGTGCCTGAGTCGCCGAAACCGTCGAACGAGCCCGCGATGACACCCACCCGCGCCGTCGACGGCGACTACACGCTGCCGCCGCCGAAGCTGCTCACCAGGGGTGACGCGCCGAAGAGCCGCAGCAAGGCCAACGACAGCATGATCGAGGCCATCACCGGCGTGCTCGACCAGTTCAACATCGACGCCCAGGTCACCGGCTTCACCCGTGGCCCGACGGTCACCCGCTACGAGGTGGAGCTCGGGCCTGGCGTGAAGGTCGAGAAGATCACCGCGCTCACCAAGAACATCGCCTACGCCGCGGCCACCGAGAACGTGCGGCTGCTCGCGCCGATCCCCGGCAAGTCGGCGGTCGGCATCGAGGTGCCCAACAGCGACCGCGAGATGGTGCGTCTCGCCGACGTCCTGCAATCGTCCAAGGCCGCCAAAGACACGCACCCGATGGTGATGGGACTCGGCAAGGACATCGAGGGCCACTTCGTCACCGCGAACCTGACCAAGATGCCGCACCTGCTCGTCGCGGGCGCCACCGGCTCGGGTAAGTCGAGCTTCGTCAACTCGATGCTGGTCTCGCTGCTGGCGCGGGCCACCCCTGACGAGGTCAGGATGATCCTGATCGACCCGAAGATGGTGGAGCTGACGCCGTACGAAGGCATTCCGCACCTGATCACGCCCATCATCACCCAGCCGAAGAAGGCAGCGGCTGCGCTGGCCTGGCTGGTTGAGGAGATGGAGCAGCGCTACCAGGACATGCAGGCCAGCAGGGTGCGCCACATCGACGACTTCAACCGGAAGGTCCGCAGCGGCGATATCACCGCGCCGCCCGGCAGCGAGCGGGAGTACCGGCCGTACCCCTACATCATGGCGATCGTCGACGAGCTGGCCGACCTCATGATGACCGCGCCGCGCGACGTGGAGGACGCGATCGTGCGGATCACGCAGAAGGCCCGCGCCGCTGGCATCCACCTGGTGCTCGCCACCCAGCGGCCCTCTGTCGACGTCGTCACCGGCCTGATCAAGACCAACGTGCCGTCGCGGCTGGCGTTCGGCACGTCCTCACTGACCGACTCACGGGTCATCCTCGACCAGCCGGGCGCGGAGAAGCTGATCGGCATGGGCGACGCGCTGTACCTTCCGATGGGCACAAGCAAGCCGGTGCGGCTGCAAGGCGCGTTCGTCGACGACGACGAGATCGCCGCCGTCGTCAACTTCACCAAGGACCAGGCTGAGCCCACCTACACCGAGGGCGTCACGGCGGCCAAGGCGAGCGAGAAGAAGCCGATCGACGAGGACATCGGCGACGACCTCGACGTGCTGTTGCAGGCCGCCGAGCTGATCGTCACCTCGCAGTTCGGGTCGACGTCGATGCTGCAACGCAAGCTGCGGGTCGGGTTCGCCAAGGCGGGCAGGCTGATGGACCTGCTCGAGACGCGCGGCGTCGTCGGGCCGTCCGAGGGGTCGAAGGCGCGCGACGTTCTGGTCAAGCCGGACGACCTCGAGACGGCGCTGGCGATGATCAGGGGCGACTCGCCGCCGGACGACGACGAAGAGTGAGCAGCATGCGGGTGTTGCCGAGCGTGTTGGGCTTGGCGAACGGCAGGTCGAGGAACTCGGCGACGCCGGGGTCGGGGGAGCGGCGCATCTCCTCGTAGACCGTGTCCGACACCGGCGTGCCATGGATCGCCTCGAACCCGAACGAGCCGAAGAACGCCGTCTCGAAGGTCAGCACGAAGATGCGCGGCAGGCCGAGCTCGTCCGCGGTCTTGATCAGCCGCCGCACGATCGCCTCGCCGACGCCGTTCCTGCGGGCGCCGCGATCCACCGCGACCGACCGGATCTCGGCGAGGTCCTCCCACAGCACGTGCAACGCGCCGCAGCCGACGACCTTGCCCGCGTTCTCCGCCACCCAGAACTCCTGGATGTCTTCGTAGAGCGTGACGAGTTCCTTCTCGAGGAGCACGCGACCGGCATACGAATCGATCAGCGCCTTGATGTCGACGACGTCGCTGATCCTGGCGCGGCGGACGGTGACGCCGGGGGTCGGGTCAGGCTGCTGAGGCACGCCCAACAATCTATCTGTAACACCATTGTGGCCAGCTGCGACGTGCAGTCGTAATAGCTGACCTGCGTGCCGGGTCACAACGCGGCGTTGGCTAAGATTCCGGAGCCCCAGCGGCCTCGCGCGGTCTGGCGTCGCACCATCAGGAGGAATACCTACATGACTCAGTTGGACTCGCCGTCGTCCTTCGGAGTTACCGATGCCAGCACCGGCCCACTGCGGGTCACCCCGACACCACACGAACCGGCCGCACCGCCAAGGGTGGCACAGTCGCGCTCGTACCGCCCGGAACTACAGGGGTTACGGGCGCTCGCCGTCGTCCTCGTTGTCGTCTACCACGTCTGGCTCGGCAGGGTGTCCGGCGGCGTCGACGTCTTCTTCGTGATCACCGGCTTCCTGATCGTTGGGCAGCTCTATCGGGCGTCGGACAGGGGCGGCATCCGGTTTGGACCGATGTGGGCGCGGATGATCAAGCGGCTGTTCCCCGCCGCGCTGACGGTGCTGCTGAGCGTGATGGCCGCCTCGTTCATATGGCTGCCGGAGCAACGCTGGTTCCAGACCATCGCCGAGGTCATCGCCGCGGCGACGTACTGGGAGAACTGGCGGCTCGCCATCGACTCGACCGACTACTTCGCGCAGCACAACGAGGCGAGCCCGGTGCAGCACTTCTGGTCGCTGTCGATCCAGGGCCAGTTCTACCTGGTGATGCCGCTGATCGTGGCGCTGGTCGCGCTGCTGGCGAAGCTGTTCCGGCTGCGGCTCAAGGGCGTGCTCACCGCGGTGCTGCTCGCGATGTTCGGCACCTCGCTGTGGTACTCGATGTGGCTGACCGAGACCACGCAGCAGTTCGCGTACTTCCACTCGCTGACCCGCGTCTGGGAGTTCATGCTCGGCGGGCTGCTCGCGCTGTTCATCACCTCGGTCAGCCTGCCGAGGTCGCTGCGGATCCTGCTGGGCTGGGTCGGCGTCGTCGGCTTGGCGATCTGCGGCATCGTGCTGCAGGTCGGCACCATGTTCCCTGGCTACGTCGCGCTGTGGCCGACGCTGGCCGCGGTGTTCGTGCTCCTCGCGGGCGCCACCGACAGCAAGGTCGGCGCGGACCGCGTGCTGAGCTCCCGGCCGCTGGAGTTCATCGGCAACATCAGCTACGCGCTCTACCTGTGGCACTGGCCGCTGCTGGTGCTGTACCTGGCGGTCAACGGCAAGGCCAAGCCCGACCTGCTTGAGGGCACGGTGCTCATCGGCGCGGCGTTCCTGCTGGCGACCGTGACGTACTACGGGGTCGAGGAACCGGTGCGGCGCTCCCGTATCGGCGTGGTGCGACCGTGGCGGGCGTACGCATTCGGCGTAACGGTGCTCGTCGCCGTGCTCGGTGTGGCGCAGGGCTGGCAGATGTACGGCGAGAACCTGGTGAAGGCGTCGGCCCAGCAGTCCGACACCACGCAGCATCCCGGCGCGCTGGTGATGACCGAAGCCGCCGAGGAGCAGTCGAGCTACGACGAGGAACCGATCCCGAGTATGCTCGCGATACCCAACGAGCAGGCGCAGCTAACCGGAGCGCGATGCGAGACCGTATCGGGCGGGCCCGGGGTTGAGATCTGCCGATCCCCCAACGCAGGCACCGCTACCGCGCGCATCGTCATCGTCGGCGATTCGCACGCCCAGTCGCTCGTCGGTGCGTTCGATCCGCTAGTGAAGAAGAACGACTGGCAGATCATCGTGATGCGTCGTCCCGGCTGCCCGTTCTCGGTGAAGTCCGAACTGTTCCCCAACCGCGGCTCGTGCGTGGCGTGGAACAAGACCGTCGTCCCCGAGATCACGCGGCTGCGGCCGGACGCCGTCGTCGCGATGGGCACCTATCAGGTGCGCGCCGGGCTCAAGGAGCGGCTGCCGGACGGCTTCGTCGCACAGTGGCGCAAGCTGCACGCGGCGGGCATCCCCGTCGTCGCCATCCGCGACAACCCGCGCTACGACTACAGCCCGACCGAGTGCGTCGACGAGAAGGTCACCGACGAGCTGGACTGCGGCGGGATGCGCTCGGAGCACTACCACGACGTGCCGCCGTACCGGAACAGGATGGACATCCCGCCCAACGTGCGGTTTGTCGACCTCAGTGACCTCTACTGCGACGACTACGTGTGCCCGCCGATCATCGGCAACGTGCGGGTATACCGCGACGAGAACCACATCACCCAGACCTACATGTCCACCATGTCGCCCATGGTGGAGAAGCGGGTGAAGCACGCGCTCGGCTGGTGAGGTCCGGTACGCGCGCGGGCCCTGGCGCGCGCCGGTTACCCTGAACGTCGTGCCTTCTTCCACGACTGATCCTTCCGGTGAGCGACGCGTCGCCCTGCTGACGCTGGGCTGCGCCCGCAACGAAGTCGACTCCGAGGAGCTGGCTGGCACGCTCAGCTCGGGCGGCTGGCAGCTCACCGGCGAGGCGGAGGACGCCGACGTCGTCGTGGTCAACACCTGTGGCTTCGTCGAGTCAGCGAAGAAGGACTCCATCGACACCGTGCTCGCGGCGGCCGAGACCGGCACCAAGGTGGTCGCCGTCGGCTGCCTCGCCGAGCGCTACGGCACGGAACTGGCGCAGAACCTGCCCGAGGCGGACGCGGTGCTCGGCTTCGACCACTACACCCGGTTGTCCGAGCGGCTGGACGACGTCGTCGCCGGGCGCGCGCTCGCCTCACACACGCCGTCCGACCGCAGGACGCTGCTGCCGATCACGCCGGTAGAGCGGCAGCGGGCCAGCGAGGATGTCGCGGTGCCTGGGCACGAGTGGGTGCCCACCGCAGACCCGATGCGCGCCCGCCTCGACGAGGCGCCGGTCGCGGCGCTCAAGATCGCCTCCGGCTGCGACCGCAAGTGCTCGTTCTGCGCGATCCCGTCGTTCCGAGGCTCGTTCGTCTCACGGCAGCCTGAGGCGATCCTCGGCGAGGCGGCCTGGCTGGCGCGCGATGGCGTGCGGGAGCTGTTCCTGGTCAGCGAGAACTCCACCTCCTATGGCAAGGACCTCGGCAAGGAGTACGGCGCAGGCCGTGCGCTCGAGCGGTTGCTGCCCAAGCTCGCCGAGGTGGACGGCGTCGACCGGGTGAGGGTGTCGTACCTGCAACCGGCCGAGACCCGCCCGGACCTGGTGCGCGTCATCGCCACCACGGATGGCGTCGCCAGCTACTTCGACCTGTCGTTCCAGCACGCCAGCGCCTCGGTGCTGCGGCGGATGCGGCGGTTCGGCTCGACCGAGTCATTCCTGGCGCTGATCGAGCAGATCCGTGGCTACGACCCCGAGGCCGGCATCCGCACCAACGTCATCGTCGGCTTCCCCGGCGAGACCGAGGAGGACGTCGCCGAGCTGGAGCGCTTCCTCACCGAGGCGCGGCTCGACGCGGTCGGCGTGTTCGGCTACTCCGACGAGGACGGCACCGAGGCCGCCACGCTGGACGGCAAGCTCGATCAGGCCGAGGTCGACGCCAGGGTGGAGCGGGTGACCGGGCTGGTGGAGCAGCTCACCACGCAGCGCGCCGAGGATCGCGTCGGCGGCGTTGTGGATGTGTTGGTAGAAAGCACTGCGGACACTGCGCCTGAGGACCTGGACGGTGCCGCTGCGATCGGCAGGGCCGAACACCAAGGGCCCGAGGTGGACGGCGAGTGCCTGCTCACCGATGTCCCCGATGGCGGCTATGCCGTTGGCGAGCTGGTGCGCTGCGACGTCCTGGACGCCGAGGGCGTTGACCTGCGTGTTCGCCCGATAGCGCTGCGGGCGCGGCCGTGAGCGGGGCCGTCGACCGCCCCTCCGCCACGCCGGAACCGGTGGTGCGGACGCTGAACCTCGCGAACCTGCTCACGATCTCCCGGCTGGCACTGGTGCCGCTGTTCCTCGCCGTGCTGTTCGTCGGTGCGGGACACGGCGAGGGCTGGCGGCTGCTCGCCGCTGGCCTGTTCGCGCTGGCCTCGGTGACCGACCAGGTCGACGGTTGGGTCGCCCGCCGCTACGGCCTCGTCACCGACTTCGGCAAGATCGCCGACCCGATCGCGGACAAGGCGCTCACCGGCTCCGCGCTGGTCGGGCTGAGCCTGCTCGGCGAGCTGCCGTGGTGGGTGACGATCGTGATCGCGGCCCGCGAGCTCGGCGTCACGCTGCTGCGGTTCTGGGTGATCAGGCACGGCGTGATCCCCGCGAGCAGGGGAGGCAAGGCCAAGACCATCACCCAGCTGGTCGCGATCGGGCTGTTCCTGCTGCCGCTGCCCGGTGTGTTCGACCCGGTGCGCTGGTCGATGATGGGCATCGCGCTGGTGCTCACGGTGGTGACCGGGCTGGACTACGTGGTGCGCGCGCTGCGGCTGCGCGCGGGCGGAGGAGCGCGGTGAGTGCCGCTGCCGATGTCGACGTCGCCGACCTGCTCGACGTGCTGCGGCGGGCAGGGCAGACCGTCGCGACCGCCGAGTCGATCACCGGTGGCGGGGTGTGCGCCGCGCTCACCGACGTCGCCGGGTCAAGCGACGTCGTCCGGGGCGGGCTGATCGTCTACGCGGGCGAGCTGAAGACCAGCCTGGCTGGGGTGCCTCAGGAGCTGCTTGCCGAGCGCGGCACCGTGGACCCCGACGTCACGCTGGCGCTCGCCGATGGCGCGCGCACGCGCTGTGGAGCCGACTGGGGGATCGGGCTGACCGGCGTCGCGGGCCCGGGGGCATCCGGCGGCATCGCGGCGGGCACCGTCTACGTCGCTGTAGCGGGTCCCACATCGCGGGAAACGGGGTCCTTGGTGCTCCCTGGTGATCGTGGCGCGGTGCGTGCGGCGGCCATCACGGCGGCGTTACGCCTGCTCGGGGAACATCTGACCCCGATAGTGCGTTGACGTGAGAACGTTCGCCCTTGGCGGAAGGGGTGGTGACCATCTGCGTCCCTCGGCATTGTCCGGGTAACGTGGGAATCGCATCCTGCGGCAGGTGGACGTCACCAGACGAGCGAGAGTGAGGAGGCGCGCGATGACCGTGCTGTTGCGCGAGGCGATCGGTGATCGGCTTCGCCATGCCCGCACCAACCAGCAGCGGACCCTGCGCGAGATCTCCCACTCCGCGCGGGTCAGTCTTGGCTACCTCTCCGAGGTGGAACGGGGACAGAAGGAGGCGTCGAGCGAGCTGCTCGCCGCCATCTGCGACGCGCTCGAGCTGCCGCTGCCCGAACTGCTGCACACCGTCGCCAGCGACATAGCGAGCGTGGACGAGATGGTGCTCGACGGTGCCGAGATCGCCGAGTCCGGGGAGCCAGCTGGCGCTGACACAGGGGCGTCTGGTGCGTCCGGCGGGGTGTCGACCGCCCTGCGTACCACGATCGCCAGCCCCACGGTGCGGGTTTTCGCGGCGTAGCGGCCAGAATTGGGTGGCAAGATCAGGGTTGGCCCTGAAATCTCCGCGGGTCACCTGGTAGCCGGGCCGCTGACCTGACACGATGGAACCTGCCCCGGTGATTCGGCGTTGTCGGTACGAATCCGGCAGTCGTCGCACTGGACGGCACAGGTGTACTGGGATGCGAGAAGGCAGGCGGGTGAGATGGCCAACCCATTCGTGAAGTTCTGGAAGTACCTCATGGCGGCGTTCTCGGCGAAAGTGGACGAGCATGCCGATCCGAAGGTGCAGATCCAGCAGGCCATCGAGGAGGCGCAGCGCAACCACCAGACGTTGTCGCAGCAGGCCGCGTCCGTGATCGGCAACCAGCGTCAGCTCGAGATGAAGCTCAACCGCCAGCTGGGCGAGGTGGAGAAGCTGCAGTCGTCCGCGCGGCAGGCGCTTGTGCTTGCCGAGGAGGCGCGCGAGAAGGGCGACGCGAAGAAGGCCGAGGAGTTCGAGGTCGCCGCCGAGGGCTTCGCGGCGCAGCTGGTCACGGCCGAGCAGGGCGTCGAGGACCTCAAGTCGCTGCACGACCAGGCGCTGCAGGCTGCGACGCAGGCCAAGAAGGCGGTCGAGCGGAACTCGCAGATGCTGCAGCAGAAGCTTGCCGAGCGCACCAAGCTGCTGTCGCAGTTGGAGCAGGCCAAGATGCAGGAGCAGGTGTCTCGCTCGCTGACCCAGATGACCGAGCTTGCCGCGCCGAGCGCGACGCCGTCGCTGGACGAGGTGCGGGAAAAGATCGAGCAGCGCTACGCCACCGCCGTCGGTTCGGCCGAGCTGGCGCAGAACTCAGTGCAGGGCAGGATGCTCGAAGTGCAGCATTCCACCACCCAGCTCGCCGGGCACAACAGGCTGGAGCAGATCCGCGCGTCCATGCACGGCGACGCGGTCGGGCAGGTGACATCGGGTGAGAAGGAGGGCGCGGCCGCTACGGAGGAGAAGTCACAGCCAGGCGCCGACGTCCAGGCCGAGATCGCCAAGCGAGTACAGGCAGAGCAGCAGCAGAACAAGGCGTGAGGTAGCCCGAGGTGATCGACAAGTCCCGGTGGCTGGCCCAGTTTCCGATCGTCACCGACCTCGCCAAGCAGTGGGAGGACTTCAACGAGCCGTCGGCCAAGCTCGCGCGCCGTAAGGAGCGCGCGTCGCGGGGTCTGACGATCTGGCTGGTGCTCGCCACGCTGTGCGGGATCGCGGTCGGCACCGGGTCGTACCCGTTCGTCACCGGCCTGGTCGTGTTCACCGCGCTCGCGATCCGCGCGGGGCTGCGGCTGCGCAAGCTGCACCGCGCCACCGCGCCGTTGTCCGACGGCAAGCGGCGTGCGCTGCCGCCGAGGACGTCTGTGGCGCACGAGCCGATGCAGCGGCTGGTCGAGGCGCGGAGGTCGCTGCGCGAGCTGCTGGCCCAGCTCGCGACGCCGCACGCGGGCGGTCCCGCCGTCGCGGACGACTCCCTCGCCGCCGCGCGGAACACAGCCACCGAGGCGGAGGAAGCGCTGTACGGTCTCGCCGCACGGATCGTCGCGATCGAGCGCGCCCGTGACGCCGCGCCCGCAGGCGAGCGCCGCTCGCTTGACTCCGCCGTGACGATGCTGCGGGAGCAGCTCGTCGACGGCGTCGACTCCTACGGCAGCCTCCTCGCCGCGGGGGGCAAGGCCGTCGCCGCACGAGGCGGCGGCCTCGGCGCCGCGAGGGACAGCCTCACCGACGCCACCGACCGCCTGGCAGGCATGGCCCTAGCCCTCCGTGAGCTGAGCACCTAGCCCAGGGCCGCCCGGGCGGCGCGAGTCGCACCTTCGCAGGCCGCGAGTCGCACCTTGGGCGGCGCGAGGTCCGAGTTCTAGTGCTGTGAGTTCCGAGATCCGATGCTTACCGGGCAGCGCGGGCGATTCGCCGGACCAACGCCGGGCCCTGGTAGATGAACGCGGTGTAGAGCTGGACCAGGCTCGCACCGGCGTCGAACATTCGCAGCGCGTCATCCGGGCCGGAGATACCGCCGACGCCGATGATCGGCAGTGTGCGGTCGGTCTCCTTGGCGACGAACCGCACCACCTCCAGCGCCCGCTCGGTCAGCGGCGCCCCGGACAGCCCGCCCGTTTCCTGCCCGGTCGCGACGTCCTCGGCGTCGAGGCCCTCGCGGGACAGCGTGGTGTTCGTGGCGATGACGCCTGCGATGTCGTGGGACGTGCAGACGTCGAGCAGCTCCGCGAGGGCGTCGTTGGTGAGGTCAGGGGCGACCTTCACCAGCAGCGGCGTCGGGGTGCCGTTGCCCGCAAGCTCGGCCGACTCCCGTTGCAGCGCGGTCAGCAGCTCGGCCAGCGTGTCCTTGTCCTGCAGCGTGCGCAGGCCGGGCGTGTTGGGGGAACTGACGTTGATGGCGAAGTAGTCCGCGTGCCGGTACAGCGTGCGGAGCGAGAACAGGTAGTCGTCGACGGCCTCGTCGAGCGGTGCGGCCTTGGACTTGCCGATGCTGATTCCCAGCGGCACGCCTGGCGTGCCTACGGCGGCGATCCGCGCGGCCAGGGCTTCGGCGCCCTCGTTGTTGAAGCCCATCCGGTTGATGACCGCTTGCGAGTGCGGCAGCGAGAACAGCCGGGGGCGCGGGTTGCCGGGCTGCGGCAGCCGGGTGACCGTACCCGCCTCCACGAAGCCGAACCCGAGCGCGGGCCAGGCGCGTAGGGCGCGAGCGTCCTTGTCCATCCCGGCCGCGAGTCCGACTGGGTTCGGGAACCGCAGCCCGAACACGGTCCTCGGCGCGTCGACGGCGTAGTGACGCCGGAGCGCGGCCAGCACGGGCGGGACGCGGCTGATTCCGGCGAGCGCCGCCATCGTGCGCTCGTGCACCACCTCGGGGTCCTGCCCGCCGACGCGGTACAGCGCGGGACGGACGATATTGTCGTACAGCACGCCCTCAGTCTCGCCCATGGTGCCGAGCGCCGCCGCACACGCGCCGCCGGAGTGCGGCGCGAGTCGCATCGTCTGGCACCGGAATAGGGGACTCGCGCCCCACGAAGGTGCGACTCGCGGGCTTAGGCGCTTTCGTCGGTCAGCAGGCCGGAGTCCGGCGGTTCGAGGTGGTGGCGGCCGCGCCGGGCTGAGCGCAGGATCCGGGCGAGCACCAGGTTGAACGCGAGGGCGATCTCCCTGCCGCCCGGCGTCGCCCACTCGTGGATCGGGGTGCACGCCCCTGCGGCCTGCTGCACGGCGAGGCGATCGGGCAGCGCCACCGGCATCACCAGCGAGCCGAAGCCCTCCCTGAGCTCGTTGATCCGGTAGTGGTGCTCATGCGACCGGGCACGGAACTTGTTTACCAGCACCCCGAGCGCCTTCAGCTCCGGATTCTGCTGCTCGCGGGTGTGCTCGATCGCCTGGAACGCGCGCTGGGCACCGGAGACGGCGTACATCGTCGGCTCGGTCACCAGCAGGGCGCCGGTCGCGGCGAGCAGCGCCGAGCGGGTCAGCCTGCCCAGCGACGGCGGGCAGTCCAGCACGATCAGGTCGTAGCGGGACTCGTTGTTCGGGTCGGAGTACCACGACGTCGCACGCGCCAGGTTGTCAAGCGGGCTGGGGTGTGGGGACTGCTCGTTGAGCGACTCGATGTCCTCGTTCCCGGCGAGCACGTCGACGTCCTCGCTCCAGGCGCTCTGCGAGACCGCCTGCCCCAGGATGGGCGGGCGCGGCGTGGCGAGGACGTCGGCCAGGCCGTACTCCGCGCCAGCGGGGTCGAGCGTCGCTGTCGCGTTGCCCTGCGGGTCCAGGTCAACCACGAGGGTCCTAATATTGCGACGGAGCGCAGCTGAGGTGAGACCCAGAGCGACGGTGGTCTTGCCGACGCCACCCTTCAGGCTGAGGACCGCGACGATCTGCACACGATGCAGCGTAGCTGCCGCCACCCGCCCGGTGGGATCTGGTGCGCCGGATCGGGCGGTTCGACCGGTTAACTCACGCGAACGGACGCGCGAACTGCGGCCACTGGACCGGCGGGCAGGCGCACCGCCCCGGTTGCGGGACGGTGTCGTACTGGGGCATTAGGGTGAGGCCATGCGAATGGACAGCCCTGCCGTGCGCGGTTCCGATGCCGTGCACCGCGTGCTCGACGAGGAACTGGCCGCCGCACGGGAGCGCGGGGTCGAGCACCCTGTCGTCGTCGACGTCGGCGGCGGCAGTGGCGTGTGGGCGGTCCCGCTCGCGGTGGCGGGCTGCACCGTCACCGTGGTCGATCCGAACCCGAACTCGCTGGCCACGCTGTCGCGCAGGGCGGAGGAGGACGGCGTCGTCGACCGGGTCACCGGTGTCGCGGAGGACGTCGACGCGTTGGCGGACGTCGTGCCGTCCGGGTCGGCCGACATCGTGCTCGCGCACGGCCTGCTCGAGGTCGTCGACGACCCGGCTGACGCCGTCGCGGCGCTCGCGTCGGCCGTCGCACCGCAGGGTGTCGTCTCGGTGCTGGTCGCCAACCGGCACGCCGCCGTGCTGCACCGCGCCCTCGCCGGCAAGTTCGACGAGGCTCGCGCGCTGCTGACCGGCCACGACGGCGTGCTGCCCGATGACGGCGATGCGATCCTGCGCCGGTTCGACGTCGACAGCCTCATCAGTCTGCTCGACGGCGCGGGGTTGCGGGTCGCCGCCCTACGTGGCGACGGCATCGTGTCGGACGTGCCCGACCCCGGTGACGACGACGCGGCCGAGTTCGAGCGCGTCGCGGCGAGCATGTCGCCGCTGCGGGACATCGCGTCCCGGCTGCACGCGCTCGCGCGCCGCGCGGGCTGACCCACCACCGCCATGGGGCGCAACACCGGCCTTCCCGACGCGCTGGGGCACCTGCGGATCGCAACGGACACCGCGCCGAGCGCATGGCCGGACGACACCGGTTGCGGCGTCCTGCACATCGACATGGACGCCTTCTTCGCCGCCGTGGAGCTGCGCACCCGCCAGGAGCTGGTGGACAAGCCGGTCATCGTGGCGGGAAGCGGCGGCCGCTCGGTGGTGCTCTCCGCGAACTATCCCGCCCGCGAGTTCGGCGTCCGGTCCGCGATGCCGGTGGCAGCCGCGCGCAGGCTGTGCCCCCACGCGGTGTACCTGACGCCGACGCGCGGGATCTACAGCGAGGTCTCCACGGCGGTGATGGCCGTCTTCGCCGAGTTCACGCCGCTGGTGGAGCCGCTGAGCCTCGACGAGGCGTTCCTCGACGTCTCCGGTGCGCTGCGACGGCTGCGCACCACCCCGGCTCGGATCGGCGCCGAGATCCGTGCCCGCATCGCAGCAGAGCACGGCATCACGTGCTCCGTCGGCATCGCCCCCGTCAAGTTCGCCGCCAAGCTTGCCTCCGGCATGGCCAAGCCGGACGGCATGGTCGTCGTGCCACCCGGCCAGGTACGCGAGTTCCTGCATCCGCTGCCGGTCTCGGCGCTGTCCGGGGTCGGACAGCGCACCAACGCCGCGCTGGAACGCGCCGGGCTGCGCACCATCGCCGACGTCGCAGCGACACCGCTGGCACGACTGCGGCGCGTGGTCGGCGCGGCAGCGGGGGAGCACCTGCACGCGCTCGCCAACGGCGACGACCCGCGACCGGTCGAGCCGGACAGCCCGGACAAGTCGCTCGGTGCGGAGCAGACGTTCGACGTCGATCAGGGCGATCCCGATGTGCTCGGTCGCGAACTGCACGGGCTCGCGCAGCGGGTCGCCGCGACGCTGCGCGCCAAGGGGCTCGCCGGGAAGACCGTCGTCGTCAAGATCCGGTTCGCCGACTTCACCACGATCACCAGATCCCGCTCGCTGCCCGCGATCACCGACGTCGCGCACGAGATCTACGCCTGCGCGCAGGCCCTGCTGGAGGCCAACGTGGGGGAGGGGTCGCTGATCCGGCTGCTCGGCGTGCGAGTCGAGGGTCTCACCGACCGTGACGGCGGCCAGCAGTTGCGGCTCGACGCGGACGAACCGCGCTGGCGCGACGCCGAACTGGCCGCGGATACGGCGCGTGACCGGTTCGGCACCTCAGCGGTGCGACCAGCTTCGCTGCTAAGGTGGAGTTCCACTGATCGGACACGTTCGGGCGCGGATCACGGCGAGACGGACACCAGTCGATAAATCTGAGTAGAAGCTTGCCGCATCGGGTAGTCCTTGGTGCGCCGGACTCGTATCCTGGAAGTGGCAGCCGGTAAGCAGGTGCCGACGATGGGATGTGGTGAGTTGCGCGGGGCAGCTCAGTCGACATGCCGCGGGAGGAGGACAGATGCCACTCTCCGAGCATGAGCAGCGGCTACTCGACCAGATCGAGCAGGCGTTGTATGCCGAGGACCCGAAGTTCGCATCGAATGTCAGGGGGAAGCGACTTCGGAAGCCTTCCCGTGGCAAGCGGTTACAGGGCGCCCTGCTGTTCGTTATCGGTATCACGCTCCTGCCGCTAGGTGTGATGGTGCAGGTTCGGCTCGCGGAGATCCCCATCCTCAGCGTGCTCGGCTTCCTGATGATGTTCTTCGGGGTGCTGATGTTCGTGACGTCGATGCGCGCGCAGCCGGAAGCCACGTCCGACTCGTCCGACGACAAGCAGGACGGCAAGGGCGCCAAGCGGAGTTCCTTCTCACAGCGCATGGAAGAGCGCTTCCGCCACCGCTTCGACGACCACTAAGACCAACGACGGCCACTTAGGACGCGCGCGGTAATTAGATAGGTATATCTGTTTCGCTTCGGTAGGGTTGTGCT
>WHUD01000104.1 GCA_009377385.1 Actinophytocola sp. | reverse complement strand
GCGACTCGCGGTGCCGGAAGGTGCGACTCGCGGTGCCGGAAGGTGCGACTCGCGGTGCCGGAAGGTGCGACTCGCGGGTCAGGCGCCGGCGAAGGCCGCGTCGACTTCCTCGCGGGTGGGCGGGTCGGCGCCCTGTTTGCCGCACGCAAGGCCAGCGACCATGGCGGCGTAGTCGAGGGCGTTGCTGATGTCGTCGTCGGTCAACGCCGACAGCGCGCGCTGGGTGAGCAGGCCGTGCTCGGCGAGCCAGTGCAGCAGGCCTGCGCTGAAGGCGTCACCAGCGCCGACCGTGTCGCCGACGTCGACGACCGTCGCGGGCCGGGTGATGCTGCGGCCAGCGGCGACCGCCGTCGCCCCGGCACCGCCCTTGGTGAGCACGGCCAGCGTGACGCCGAGCTCTGCGTGCCAGTGGCTCAGTACGCGCTCCGGATCCTCACCGGGGTACGCCCACGCCAGGTCCTCCGTGCTGACCTTGACGACGTCGCAGGTCGTTACCACCGACTCCAGCCACGGCACGTACCGCTCGCGCGGACCGACAAGCGCGGGCCGGATGTTCGGGTCGAAGCTGGTCACGCGCTGCGTGCGCTGGTCGGCGAACCAGCGGGCGAGCACGTCGGCGCCGGGCGGCAGTGCCATCGCCAGCGAGCCTGCGTGCACGGCGGTGACGCTGTCGGGCAGCCGGGTGGGCAGCTCGTGCTCGCGCCACGCCCAGTCGGCGGTGCCGGTGACGTGGAACTGGTACCGCGCGCCACGGTCGGTACCGGTCGTGACGACCGCGATGCTCGCCGGTTCGGTCGCCTCGATCGCAAACCCGAGGTCGACGTCGTTGGCGGACAGGTTCGCCAGCAGCATGTCGCCGAACCGGTCGTCGCCGAACCGGCCCGCGAAGGCGACCGGTTCACCCAGGCGGGCGAGTGCCACCGCCGTGTTGGCGGGGCTGCCGCCGGGGCACGCCGTCGGGTGCCGAGGGTCGTCGCCGACCATCAGGTCGATCAGTGCTTCACCGGCAACGACGATGCGCGGGTCCATCCAGGTGCCTCCTCGAACCACTGTCGTGCGCGCGGACGGTCCCCATCATGCACGGACATGAAGGCGCGCCTCCGGCGGCACCCACCCACGCCCGGGTCGGAACCACCTTCGGTCAGCCCAGGGGAGTGCGGGGCGCCTTCGGCGGCACCCGCCATGCCGGTCAGCACGAGCCAAGGCAAGCTCAGGCGGCGGGCTCAGCTGTCGAAGCCGAGGCCGAGGCGGTCGAGGACGCGTAGCCACAGGTTGCGGCGGCCGTCGTTGCGGTCGGCAACCGCCGTGCTGCGCAGCGTGAGCGCGATGCCAAGCGAGCGGACCGGTTCCGGCGGAAACGGCACCGGCTTGCCGCGCACCATCGCCAGCCGGGTGCGCTCGGTCTCCTCGCCCGCGAGGCGATCCAGCATCACCTCGGCGCCGAACCGCGTCGCCCCGACGCCCAGCCCGGTGTATCCGGCGGCGTAGGCGAGCCGACCCCCGTACGCCGTGCCGAAGAACGGGCTGAACCGGCTGCAGGTGTCGATCACCCCGCCCCAGCTGTGCGTGAACCGGACGCCGTCGAGCTGCGGGAACGTCGCGAAGAAGTGCTCAGCGAGCGTCTGGAACGTCTCAGGGCGCTGGTCGAACTCGTCGCGGATCGCGCCACCGAAGTGGTGGACGACGTCGTAGCCGCCCCACAGGATCCGGTTGTCCGAGCTCAGTCGGTAGTAGTGGAACTGGTTGCCCGCGTCGGACAGCCCCTCCCGGCCACGCCAGCCGACGCTGGCCAGCTGCTTGCCGGTCAGGGGCTCGGTCATCAGCGCGTAGTCGTACACCGGGGCGAGGTAGTGCCGCAGCCGCCGCAGCGGCCCTGGGAACGCGCCGGTCGCCCACGCCACCCGCCGTGCCCGCACCGACCCGTCCTCGGTCTCCACCCGCAGGCCGTCACCGTCCCGCCGAATGCGCTGGGCGGCGCTGCGCTCGAAGATCCGCACGCCGCGCCGCAGGCATGCCTCGCGCAGCCCCCACGCCAGCTTGGCCGGGTGCAGCATCGCCACGGCGTCCGGTGGCATCACCACCCCGCCGAGGTACGTCGGCGAGTCCACGCGGGCACGCGCCCGCCCGGCGTCAAGCACCTCGACGTCGTAGCCGAGCCGCCCGAGGTTCCGAGCCTCCTCGGCCAGCTCGGTGAGCTGCCACGGTGCGGTGGCCAGCACCAGCTCCCCGGTGCGCTCGAACTCGCAGTCGATGCTGTGCCGCTCGACGGCTGCCTCGATGCGGTCCAGGTTGACCCGCCCGAGCCGTTCCAGCTCGGCGATCTCGTCCGGCCAGCGGGCGGCGCCATTGGCGTAGCCGTGGGTGAGGCTTGCCGCGCAGAAGCCGCCGTTGCGCCCGGACGCCGCCCACCCCACGGTGTTCGCCTCAAGCACCATGACCTCACGGTCTGGCTCGCGTTCGGTGGCGATCAGCGCGGCCCACAGCCCGCTGAAGCCGCCGCCGACCACGAGCAGATCGGCGGTCAGGTCCCACGCGAGCGATGGCGCGGGCGCTGGCACGTCGTGCACGTCCTGGTCAAGCCAGAACGGTCTGGGCACGGCGTCCGCCCAGGCAGCAGCGGCGGTGGCCGCAGTGTCAGCGTTGGGGGCCACGGTCATGACCGCCGCCGCTTCGCCACGATCACGTTGATGACCGCCAGCGTGACGCCGACCGCGAAGATGAGCGTGCCCATGACGTTGACCTGCGGCGGGATGCCGACGCGGGTGGCACCCCAGATCCACAGCGGGAACGTGGTGACCTCGCCAGCGACGAACGACGTGATGATGTAGTCGTCGATCGACAGCGCGAAGGCGAGCAGCCCGCCCGCCATGATCGCTGGTAGCAGCATCGGCAGCGTGACGAGCCGGAACGTCGTCCACGGACCCGCGCCGAGGTCGCGCGCGGCCTCCTCGAGGTTCGGGTCGAGCGTGATGACCCTGGCCCGCACCGTGATGGCCACGAACGACACGGTGAACATCACGTGCGCGAGCAGGATCGCCATGAACCCGGTGGCGATGCCGACCAGCAGGAACAGCGACAGCAGCGCCGCGCCGAGCACTACCTCGGGTGCGCAGATCGCGGCGAACATCACCAGGTTGGTCGTGCCCTGACCGCGGAAGCGGTGCCTGCCGAGCGCGAGGCCGAGCAAGCTGCCGATCGTGCCCGCGATCAGCATCGTGAGCACGCCGATCGCCAGCGTGTACAGCAGCGCCTGCGTCAGCTCGGCGTGGTCGAACACCCCGCCGTACCACTTGAACGTGAAGCCTTCCCAGGTGACGTTGTGCCTGCCCTGGATGTCGTTGAAGCTGAACGCGATCATGAACGTGATCGGTGCGAACAGCCAGGCGAGCACACCCCAGGTGAACCACTTGCCCCAGTCGGTCTTGCGCGTGCGCCGGGGCGCCTGCGTAGGCGCAGCAGTGTCGTCCAAAGTCACCGTCATTTGGCCTGCACCTCCATCACGCGCTCGGTGCCCAGCGCCCGCGCGTAGCTGAAGATCCCGATCAACAGCACGCCCATGAGCACGAACGTGATCGCCGCCGCGATCGGGTAGTCGTTGTTCACCAGGTACTGGGTCTGGACGATGCTGCCGATCATGGTGTTGCCCGGCCCGCCGAGCACCGAGGCGTTGACGTAGTCGGCGGTGGTCGGGATGAACGTCATCAGCCCGCCCGCGAACACGCCAGGCAGCGAGATCGGCAGCACGACCCGCAGGAACGCCTGCAGCTTGCTGGCGTAGAGGTCGTGCGCGGCCTCGACGACGCGGTGGTCCATCCGTTCCAGCACCGCGTAGATCGGCAACACCATGAACGGCAGGAAGTTGTACGCGAGGCCGAGGACCACGGCGGGTGCGGTGTTGAGCACCGCGAAGTCGGCGGGCAGCAGCCCGATGCTCTTCAGTGTGCCGAGCACGACACCGTTGTCGCTCAACGTGAACTTCCACGAGATCGTGCGCAGCACGAACGACACGAAGAACGGCAGCAGGATCAGCAGCAGGTACGTCGACTTGTGCTTGCCGCCGTGGAACGCGATCCAGTACGCCGCCGGGTAGCCGATCACGATGCAGATCAGCGTGGCCCCGAGCCCGTACAGCAGCGAGCGGACGAGCTGCTCCGAGTAGAGCGTGATCGCGTCGAGGTAGTTGCCGACGTTGAACGTCTGATAGAAGCCGGTGATGACGTTCCCGCTGGTCAGCGACAGCGAGACCATCCCGGCGATCGGCACGACGAAGAACATCGCCAGCCACGCCCAGCCGGGCAGGGCCAGCAGGTACGGGGTGAGTTTGCGTCGCATGGATCAGGCCTGGGTGACAGCGTGGAACACGGACGTGAAGGAGTTCTCCTTGCCCGGTTCGATCGAGACGTAGTTGTGCAGCCGCGAGTAGTCCTCATCGGTCGGGAACACCAACGGGCTCTCGACCAGCTGCTCAAGGTCCTTGCGCTCGGCGCCGGACGCCTGCTGTGCCTGCGCGCGCAGGATGTCCTGCGCCTTGGGCACCGGCGGGATGTAGGTGATGTACTCGGTGAGCCCCGCCGCGATCTCCGGGCGGTAGAGGAAGTCGATCAGCTTCAGCGAGTCGACGGCGGCCTTCGACGTCGTTGGGATGCACATGAGGTCGGTCCAGATCGTCGCGCCTTCCTCCGGGACGACGAACTTCAGATCGGTGCCCGCTTCGGCGTTCTGCTGGTAGATGTCGCCGGACCACGCCATCGTCAGCCAGACGTCGCCATTGGTCAGCGGCTGCACGAAGTCCTGCGCGTAGTAGGAGCGGACGATGCCGTCGTCGCGCTGCTTCATGAGCTTGTCAGCGGCCGCCTGCCAGTCCTTTTTGGTCGACTCAGCCGGCTCGACGCCGTTGAGGAGCAGGCCGAAGTTGGCGATCTCCTGCGGGTCCGACATCATGCCGACCTTGCCCTTGAACTTCGGGTCCCACAGGTCGGCGATGCTGGTGATCTCGCGGTCGACGTACTTCGGGTTGTAGGCGATGCCGGTGATGCCCGACGCGTACGGTGCGGTGTGCTTGTTGCCAGGATCGTAGGAGTTGTCCCGGTACGACTGGCCGAGGTTCTTGGTGAAGTTCGGCATCTGCTCGTGGTCGAGCGGCGCGAGGTAGCCGAGCGCGAGGAAGCGCGCAAGCTCGAGGCCGTTGGTCAGCACGATCAGGTCGTAGCCGGTGTAGTCGCCGTTGGCGAGCTGCGGCTGGAGCTTGCCTGCGAACGCCGCGATGTCCTGGACGTCCTCGCGGTAGTCGACGCTGATGCCTGTCGCCTTGGTGAACTGCTTGAGCTGGGTCCGCTTCGGGTCGATGTAGAGCGGCCAGTTGGCGAAGGTCAGGCTGCCGGTCTCCTTCTTGCCTTGCCAGAAGTCTTCTTCCGCGACGGCCTTCTGTTTCTGGCCGGACACGCCGCACGCGGCGAGGCCGTAGCCTGCCGCGGCCATGGCGGAGAACTTGAGCATGTCGCGGCGGCCGTAGCGAGCCTGGGTCATGCCACGCAGCAGGGGGTTCTTATGCACGGTGGGGCCTCCTTGTGCAGGGGGTCGGGGCCGTCTAGGACGGCAGGAGGTAGGAGTGGGAGAGGCGCCACGAGAGCCAGACGTCGCTGCCGCGTCCCGCGACGGCGTCGGCCGCGCTCAGGTCGCGGTCGTTCTGCTGGAAGACGACGATCTCGGTGTCGTCATCAAGGCGCACAGTGTAGTGAGTGGACGATCCCAAGTAGACGGTGTCGGCCACGGTGCCGCGCACCCGGCTCAGGCTGGCGTCCGGCGGCTCGGTGCTGAGCTGAATCTTCTCAGGGCGCACCGTGATGTCGACCTGGGTTCCCTCGCTGAGCCGTTCCGCGACAAGCACGTGCTGGCCGCAGTCCAGCCGCACATCGGTGCCATCGGACGTCGTTGCTGCCGCGGTGCCGGTGAGCAGGTTCGACGTCCCGATGAACTCCGCGACGAACCGAGTAGCCGGGTGCTCGTAGATCTCGGCGGGGGTGCCGAGCTGTTCCACGTAGCCTTCGTTCATCACGGCGATGCGATCGGACATCGTCAGCGCCTCGCCCTGGTCATGGGTGACGTAGACGAACGTGATGCCGACGTCGCGCTGGATGCGCTTGAGTTCCATCTGCATCGCCTGCCGGAGCTTCAGGTCAAGCGCGGCGAGCGGTTCGTCGAGCAGCAACGCGCGCGGCTGGTTGACAAGCGCGCGGGCCAGCGCGACGCGCTGCCGCTGTCCGCCGGAAAGCTGCGACGGCTTCCGCTTGGCCTGACCCCCCAGCTCCACGAGCTCAAGCATCTCGGCGACACGGCGGTCGGTCTCCGCCTTGCCGACCCGCTTGCGCTTGAGTCCGAACGCGACGTTGTCGGCCACGCTCAGGTGCGGGAACAGCGCGTAGCTCTGGAACACCATGTTGACGTCGCGGTGGTTCGGCGCGACGTCGGTGACGTCGGTGCCGTCCAGCCGCACCACGCCGGTGGTCGGCTCCTCGAAACCGGCGATCATCCGCATGGTCGTCGTCTTGCCGCAGCCGGAAGGCCCGAGCAGCGAGAAGAACTCGCCGGACTCGATGTCGAGGTCGAGCCCGCCGACCGCGGTGAAGCTCTCGCGGCTGGACTGGAACGTCTTGGTGACGCCGGTCAGGCTGATCGCGGGCACGGCTGCGGTGCTGGGCTCGGCCACCGTGGTGGCCGGCGCCTCGGTTGTTGCTGTCATGCGGTCTCCCATCAGCCGATGTAGCTCATGACGTGCTTGACGCGGGTGTATTCCTCGAAGCTGTAGGCCGACAGGTCCTTGCCGTACCCGGAATGCTTGAAGCCGCCGTGCGGCATCTCGGCGATGAGCGGGATGTGGGTGTTGATCCACACGCAGCCGAAGTCCAGCCGCCGTGACACCCGCAGGGCCCTGGCGTGGTCGCGGGTCCAGACGCTGGAGGCCAGCCCGTATTCCACGGAGTTGGCCCAGGCGACGGCGGTGTCCTCATCGTCAAAGCGCTGCACGGTGACGACGGGGCCAAAGATCTCGTCGGTGACCAGCTCGTCGCCTTGCCGTAGCCCGGAGACTACGGTCGGCGCGTAGAAGTAGCCGGTGTCGCCGACGCGCTCGCCCCCGGCGAGGATCTTGGCGTGGTCGGGCGCGCGGTCGACGAAGCCGGACACCCTGGCGAGCTGGTTCGGATTGTTCAGCGGGCCGTAGTCGGCGTCCTGGTTGTCCGGGCCTGCGGTGACGGTGCCCCGCGCCTGCTCTGCGAGCGCGGCGGCGAGGTCATCGTGGATGCCGGGTGCCGCCAGCACGCGGGTGGCCGCTGTGCAGTCCTGGCCAGCGTTGAAGTACCCGGCGCCCGCGATGCCTTCGGCTGCGGCCCCGATGTCGGCGTCGTCGAAGACGACGACCGGAGCCTTGCCGCCGAGTTCCAGGTGCAGCCGCTTGAGGTCCTTGGCGCCAGCTTCGGCGATCTCCTTGCCCGCGCGGGTGGAGCCGGTGAGCGAGATCAGCCTCGGGGTCGGGTGGTCGACGAGCGCCCTGCCGGTGTCGCGGTCGCCGGTGACGACGTTGAACACACCAGCGGGCAGGAACTCGGCCGCGATCTCCGCGAGCAGCAGCGTGGACATCGGGGTGGTGTCCGACGGCTTGAGCACGATGGAGTTGCCCGCCGCCAGCGCGGGGCCGATCTTCCACGCCGCCATCGCCATGGGGTAGTTCCACGGCGTGATCTGGCCTACCGGGCCGATCGGCTCGCGGCGGATCCACGACGTGTGGTCGGCCATGTACTCGCCTGCGGCCTTGCCTTCCAGGTTGCGCGCCGCGCCCGCGAAGAACCGCAACGCGTCGAGTACCTGGAAGATCTCCTCGTCCTTGGTCATCTGGGCTGGCTTGCCGCAGTTGGCGACCTCTGCGGCGACCAGCTCGTCGGCGCGGTCCTCGACGGCGTCGGCGAACTTGTTCATCGCGATCTGCCGCTCGGCGGGGGTGCTGTCGCGCCAGCCGTTCTCGAAGGCGTCGGACGCAGCGCGGAACGCGGCATCGACGTCCTCGGCGCCGGACAGCGGCGCCTCGGCGATGACGTCGCCGGTGGCCGGGTCGACGATCTCGGACGTCTTGCCGTCCGCCGCGTCGACGTAGCTGCCGTTGACGAAGTTCTGCAGTCGGCGAACCTGCGTTGGCACTCAGATCACTCCTCGGCGGTTGTCTGGTTGCTGTGATGCGGGGCACGTGTCGACGACTCTGACACACGACCCGCTTGATCACAAGGGATTCCGTTGCAAAAACTGAGTTATGCGACTAATATCTGATCGCCGTGGCTGTGATGCCACGTTATCGGCGGCGCTGGCCCGGTCGCTTCCGGTCAGTCCGCCCGGTCCGTTGTCTCTCGCCGGCGAGCGCGACAGCATCGTGTTGATCTACTTACCCTGGGCTGTGACCATGTTCGTGCCGGCTTTGCCGGGTTTCGTGGTCACAGCCCAGGGCAAGTAGATCAGCGTGGATCACGCGGGTGCGTGCGGTAGCACGATGCCGGCCACGGCCTGACGTGCCAGCCTGCTCAGCCCGTGACGAGATGCCAGGGCAGGCCCTCGCACGGCACCCAGCCCAGCCCGACCGGCACCTCGTCGCCGGTTCGGTGAGCGGCAGGGAGTAACGAGCCGACGATCAGCTGCGGCGTGTTGGACGCGATCACCCGGCCGGTGGCGTTTACCAGCAGGCTCTCCGGGCCTACCGCGTCCAGCACGCCGAGCATCACCTGCTCGAGATCGGATGCGCGTACGTCGGCCGCCGCAACGCCGAGGAACTGCTCGTTACGGCGGATAGGGCAGGACAGGGTGAGGATGTACTCGTCGGTTCCGGCGTAGTCCACATAGGGTCCGAGTACGATCCGGTGCCCGGTGCGCCGTGGGGTGTCGAACCACGGTGTTGACGTGTACTCGTAGCCACCGATGTGCTGCGGATCGAGGTCGACCGACAGTGGCCGTGGCTCGGTCGAGCCGCGAGGGATGCGCCACCACTCCAGCCACCGCGGCTGGTCGGCGAGCGAGCCGGGGGCCGCGATCACGCCGGTCCCTGCGACCACCGGACCGCCGCGGGTCAGGTGATCGAACACCGCGGGCCGGATTGACGCGAGGTCGGCGGCGCTCGGCAGCTCGCCCTCGGCTGCGGCGCGTTCGTAGACGGTGGCCGCGAGCTCGCACAGCACGTCGACTCCCGCGAACACCGAGTCGATCACGGAGTTCACGCGCGCGACGGCGGACCGTTGGTCGAGATCCTTGACGTTGGCCACGGCTACTCCGTCTTTTGCTGCGCCGGCATGTGTCGGAACGCCGGCATCCGCACCCCAGGGTAGTGGTCATCGCTTCGCGAGCTGAAGGTGAAATTGGATGAGCCTGGCGATTCCTTGCTCGACGTGCTGCTCGGCATGGGCGCGGGCGAGCTCGCCGTCCCCACCGGTGACGGCCGCCAGGATGGCGCGGTGCTGCTCGACCACGTCCTTGTGCCGCACGGCCTCGCCGAACGGCAGCCACAGCAGCTCGCCGATCTCGCTCTGCAGGTCGATCTCCTGACGGGTGAGCCGGGTGGACTGCGCCGCGGCGGCGATCTCGATGTGGAACCTGCCGTCCGCGCGCCTGCGATCGCCCACGGTCTCGGCCGCGGCCAGTTCGTCGATCAGGGCGTTCAGCCGGTCAAGGTGCTCGCTGGACGCGCGCTCGGCCGCCAGCCGCGCCGCAGTGCCCGCGATGGCGACGTGGTGGTCACCGATCTCGCGGAGCTCGTGGACCCCGTAGTCGCGCAGGGTCCCGCGCAGCCTGCCGACCGAGGCGTCGACCGGCGCACGGACGAAGCTCCCGCCGCCGCGCCCGCGCTTGGTCTCAAGCAGGCCCTGCTGCCGCAGTGAGGACAGCGCCTCGCGCAGCGTCACGGTCGACACGTTCAGCGCTCCGGCAAGCTCCGACTCGCTCGGCAGTTGCTCGCCGTCCGTGATCAGTCCGAGTGCGATGGCCTCGCTGATCCGGCGCGCGACGACGTCCACCCGGCCGCCCTCGCCGACAGGCGCGAAGATCACATGCCTGCCGGGGCCGGTGTCGCGGCCATCGCTCACCTGAACGCTCCCTTGCCCGTTGACCTATGAAGTCATATGTTTAGTGATTGTGACCCAGATTACTCGAACAAGATGATCTCACCCCTCGCGCCACGGCACGACCACGCCCATACCCCGGGAGGTAGCTCATGACCGATGTTCCACCGAGGCAGTCCCCGGCCCCCGAGGAGCAGGCGGGAGGCGCGGCAGATACCGGCCACAACGGCGGTAACGGGCACAGCCCGGTGACCGTCGAGTTCCTGTCCGAATGGCGCAACGCCGCGTACAACTGCTACTCGTCCGGCCACAAGTTCTGCCGCGAGGTCTGCCCGGTCATGCAGGTGACCCGCAATGAGAACCACACCCCGACCGCGTTCCACGCCAACGTCGTCGCGATGGAGCAGGGCGAGCTCACCGTCGAGGACGTGGCCGAGGATTACGTGAACTGCACCCAGTGCGGCGCCTGCGAGCTGCGCTGTCCGAACACGCTGTTCACCGGTGACTTCTACCGGTTCCGCACCCGCACCGTCGACCTGGTCAAGCGGATGCGGGCGCTTGCGGTGGACAACGGCGTGCACCAGCCGGGCTACCAGCGGTGGAACGAGCTCACCGACGAGCGCAGCCATGAGCCCGTACTCGGCGACACCCCGGTCAGCCAGGAACACGTGCGCGACTGGGCCGGAGGGCTGGACATCCCGATCGGTGGCGAGACCGTCCTGTTCGTCGACTGCGAGGCCGCGTTCTACCGCACCTCGCTGCCAAGGGCGGTTGCCCAGATACTGCGGCGGGCAGGCTACGAGTTCGGGCTGATGACCGAGCAGTGGTGCTGCGGTGGCCCTGCCGCCGAGATGGGTTACCGCGACCAGGCACGGCGCTTCGCCGAGCACAACCTCGCCGACTGGCGCGCGGCAGGCGTCCGGCGGGTGCTCGTGCTCGACCCGCACGACTACATCACCTTCACCGAGGACTACCCGGAGTTCTTCGGCGACGACTTCGACATCGAGATCGTGCTGGTCGTCGAGCTGCTCGCGCAGCTCATCGCCGAGGGCAGGCTGACCCCGACCGTGCCGATCGAGCGCACGATCACCTACCACGACCCGTGCCGGCTCAACAAGCGCAAGGGCGTCTGGCAGGAGCCGCGCCAGATCCTCGGGGCGATACCCGGGCTGACCTTCCACGACGTGGACCGGGTCACCCAGTGGTCCTACTGCTCCGGCGCCGGGGCGGGCCTGCCGATCGAGCGGCCGGAGATCGCACGAAAGATCAGCGAGAACCGGATGGACGAGGCCGCCCAGCTGGAGGTGGACACGCTGGTCTCGGCCTGCCCCTGGTCCGAACGCCCGCTGGCCGAGGCGGGCCAGGATCGCGCGATCGACGTGGTCGACATCCACGAACTGCTCGCAGAGTCGCTCGGCATCGACGTCGGAGGGAGGACCCGCGCATGACCATCGCACCGGAGCTGTCCGACCAGGTGGTGTCCGAACTGGCCGACGCCGTCGGCGGCCAGCACGTGCTGACCTCGAAGACGGCCCGCTACAACCGTGCCAGGGTGCCCGCACCGTTCCCGGTGCACCGGTGGGCCGAGCGGGTACCTGACCTCGTCGTCATGCCCGCGTCCACCGAGGAAGTCGCCGAGGTGATGCGGATCGCCAACGCCCACCGGATCCCGGTGGTGCCGCGCGATGGCGGCACTGGGCTGACCGACGGCGCGGTGCCGGAGCGCCGCGGCATCATCGTCGACGTCAAGCGGATGAACGACGTCAAGGCGATCGACACCGACAACCGCACCTGCACCGTCGGCGCAGGCATCAACATGCTCAAGCTCAACGAGGTGCTTGCCCCGTACGGGCTGCTGTATCCCGACGACCCTGCGTCCTACCCGTGCTCGCTGGTCGGCGGGCGCATCGGCACGAGCGGCTGGTCGCTGATCGGCTCCCGCTACGGGCACAGCCGCGACCTGGTGCTCAGCTTCAGCTTCGTGCTGCCGACCGGCAGGGTGATCCGGGTGGGCGACGGCGGCGGCCCCAAGGTGTCCAAGAGCTCGACCGGCTACCAGCTCAAGCACCTGTTCATGGGCCACCAGGGCACGCTCGGCATCGCGACCGAGGCCACGCTGAAACTGATCCCGAAACCGGAGGCCGAGCTGTCGCCGTTTTGGGCGTTTCCCGACTACGACAGCGCACACCAGTGCGTCCAGAAACTGGCGCACGCCGGGGTCGCGACCTTCGCAGGGGCGGTGCTGTTCGACGAGTGGAAGGTTGACTACCTGCGCCGCGACGACGAGGCCTACATCCCGCAACCTGCCGACGTGCGGGCGCTGGTGTGCGCGGTGGCCTACGGCAACGCCGACGAGGTACGCGCCGGTGGCAAGCGGTTCATGCGGATCGCCCGCGACGCGGGTGCGCGCTACCTTGGCGACGAGATCTCGCAGGGCGACTGGGCGGCCAGGCACGACCGCTACGCCACCCCGCTGCACGGCCGCACCCGCGCAGGCCAGGTGGTACCGATGAGCTGGCACTGCGAAGACTCCGCGATCAACTGGACCGATCTGCCGCAGGTCCGCCTCGAGTGGCATCGCATCGCCGACGACCTGCGCAGGCGGTTCGACATGTTCGACGACTGGGGGATCTTCGCCTACACCAGCGCCGCCACCGGCGTCGACTACCTGACCGAGATCGACATCGGCATCTGGGAGCAGGAGCTCGACGACGAGTCGTGGACGGCGTGGGTTCAGGCCAAAAAGGACATCGCAGAGGTCGCGGTGCGTCACGGCGGGTCGATCAGCGCCTGCCACGGCGCCTGCCGGGACGGCGAGGTCGACCTTGTCCCTGTCGAGCTTGGCGGCGCCTTCGACGTGATGCTCGACGTCAAGCGCGCAGTCGATCCCAACAACATCATGAACCCCGGCAAGTACCTGCTCGACCGGGCGTATGAGACGGAGGTGGAGTAGTGACCGGCTACCGCTACCACGAGCAGCACACCCCGCCGCCAGCGCGGCAGGTGACCGACGTCGCGGTGGAGCGCTTCGAGCACATCTTCGAGGTCGACCCGAAGCTGATGACGGCGCACGTGGCGCAGCAGCTGTTCCCCAACTGGGACACGCTGCGCATCGCGGCGTCCCGCGGCGACCACCTCGAGTGGATGCACCGGCACTGGGCGTATCAAGTGATTTCCGCTCAGGAGCTGCTCGACGAGATCGAGTCCGAACAGCCGGGCTGAACGACAGGCGATAAGGGAGGCGACATGACGACCACGACGCCGGGCACAGCGGAAACGGCATTGCGGACGGTGCGCAACTTCGTCGGCGGCGAGCACGTCGACGCCGCAGGCGGCGAGACGGCCGAGTTGGTCAGCCCGGTGACCGGGGAGGTGTTCGCGACGGCACCGGTGTCCGGGCCCGAGGACGTCGACCGGGCGCTGACCACCGCGCGGTCTGCGTTCGAGACCTGGCGCGACACCACGCCCGCCGAGCGGCAGCTGGCGCTGAACCGGTTCGCCGATGCCATCGAGGCCCGTGCGGACGAGCTGCTGGAGCTGGAGTGCGAGAACACCGGCAAGCCGCTTGCGCTGACCCAGTCCGAGGAGCTGCCGATGCTGCTCGACCAGCTGCGATTCTTCGCAGGCGCGGCCCGGGTGCTGGAAGGCAAGTCCGCAGGCGAGTACATGGCAGGCCACACGTCCTGGATCCGCCGCGAGCCGGTCGGGGTGTGCGCGCAGGTCACGCCGTGGAACTATCCCGCGTTGATGGCGCTGTGGAAGTTCGCCCCCGCGCTGGCCGCTGGCAACAGCGTCGTGCTCAAGCCGTCGGACACCACCCCGGTCAGCACCGTGTTCCTTGCCGAACTCGCCGCGGAGTTCCTGCCGCCAGGGGTGTTCAACGTGATCTGCGGCGACCGCGACACCGGCGCCAATCTGATCTCCCACCCGATCCCGGCGATGGCCTCCATCACCGGCAGCGTCCGGGCCGGGCGGGAGGTGGCCCGCGCAGCGGCCGACGACCTCAAGCGGGTGCATCTCGAGCTGGGCGGCAAGGCGCCGGTCATCGTGTTCGACGACGCCGACGTGGCCGCCGCCGCGCAGGCGATCGCGGAGGCGGGCTACTTCAACGCGGGTCAGGACTGCACCGCCGCCAGCAGGGTGCTGGCGGGCCCCGGCGTGCACGACGACTTCGTCGCGGCACTGACCGAGCAAGCCGCGGGTACCTCCACCGGCGACGGCGGCGAGGTTGACTACGGGCCGCTGAACAACGCCGACCAGCTGGCGAAGGTCGCCGGCTACATCGAGCGGCTGCCCGACCATGCGAACCTCGCCATCGGCGGGCAGCGGGTCGGCGACCGCGGTTTCTTCTACTCGCCGACGGTGATCTCCGGCCTGCGGCAGCAGGACGAGGCGGTGCAGCAGGAGATCTTCGGCCCGGTGATCAGCGTTCAGCGGTTCAGCGACGAGGATGAGGCGTTGCGCTGGGCCAACGGCGTCGAGTACGGGCTGGCGTCATCGGTGTGGACGACGGACCACGGGCGCGCGCTGCGGATGTCGAAGCGGCTCGACTTCGGCTGCGTGTGGATCAACACCCACATTCCGCTGATCGCCGAGATGCCACACGGCGGGTTCAAGCATTCGGGCTACGGCAAGGATCTCTCGATGTACGGGCTGGAGGACTACACCAGGGTGAAACACGTTATGTCCAATTTAGACGTATGAGCGCTTAGAACGCAGGAACTCTCTAGACGAAGGTGAGCGACCATGAAGTTCAGTTACGTGATGCTGCCTGACTACCCGCTCGACGAGACAATCGAGTCGATCAAGCTCGCCGACAGCCTCGGGTACTACGGCTGCTACGCCGCCGACGAGACCTGGCACAAGGACCTGTGGCTGCTGTTCGCGGCGGCGGCCGACAAGACAACCAACATCCGATTCGGCCCGAGCCTGTCGGCTATCACGCTGCGCGAGCCGACGCTCATCGCGCAGGCCACCGCCACGCTGGACGAGCTGACCGGCGGCCGCGCGGAGTGCGTGCTCGGCTCGGGCAACTTCGGCCTGCTCGCCCAGTACGGCATCGACTGGGCGAAGACGAAACCGCTGAGCAGGCTCAAGGAGGCCCACCACGTCGTCCGCACCATGCTCGACGACGGCGCCATTACTTACGACGGCGAGTTCTTCAACTACAGCGGGCTGTTCACCTTCGCCCGGCCGGTGCAGCAGCGGGTGCCGGTGAAGCTGGGCGCCATGCGCGGCCCGAAGTCGTTCCAGGCCGCAGGCGAGCTCACCGACGGGGTGCACCACGCGCTGAGCTACACCAAGCAGGCCTACGAGTACATGGTCGACAACGTCAGGATCGGTGCCGAGCGCGCCGGGCGCGACGCCGACTCGCTCGACCTCGGTGCCTGGATCGTGTTCGCCACCGGGCCGGACTCGCAGGCGGCCAAGGACGCCGCAAGGGCGATGGTCGGGCTGTATGCCTCGGCGATGCCGGTCGAGCAGCTCGAACGCAATAACGTCCGCCCCGACGAGCTGACCGACATCATCGCCGCCGTTGGTGCGGGCGACATTGCTCGCGCGTTCGAGCTGACCTCGCCCGAGCTGGCGGACCGGCTGTCGGTGGCCGGCACGCCGGAGGAGTGCGCCGACAAGATCAAGTCGCAGATCACGGTCACCGGCGTGAACCACCTGATCCTGGCGATCACTGACGCCGCGCTGGTGAAGGCGTTCTCCGGCATGGAGCTGCCTGGCGTGCTGAGCATGCGCGAGCAGCTGCAGCTGGTGCACGACCAGGTCATGCCTGCCTTCGCCGCCCAGCCCGCCTGAGGGCGGGGGCGCCTCCACCCGCACAGTGCCAATTTCACGCCGTGTTTGTCCGGTTCAACAACGCTGTGCGGGTGGAGGCGGGGCCGCCTATCCGGCGCGGTGGACGGTACGGCCGCCGACGACGGTCCGTAGTATCCGCGCGCCGAGCAGGGCGTCGGAGTCGAACGGATCGCGGTCCACCACGACGAAATCCGCGAGCAGGCCGGCGCGCAGCCTGCCGTCGGACTCCTCGGCGCGGCACGCC
>WHUD01000103.1 GCA_009377385.1 Actinophytocola sp. | reverse complement strand
GCCTTGTCGGCGTTCTTCCCGCCCCAACTTATGCCTTGTTCAGTGCGCTCCTAGCTGTGCCACGGAGCCTGTCGCATTTTGCTCTCGGGTGCCGCACCTAACGCGCAGTTGATCAACCTTGCTCCCCGTGTTACCAAATTACGTCCGCTTTGTCGGTTATTTTTCGTCATCCAAGGAGCAAGGTTGATCAACTGCGCACGGCAAACCCGCCGAGCGCGCTACATCGAAGCAAAAGCTAGCTGCTCCACGATATGGGATCTCGATCAACTTACCCTGTCGCGTGATCAAATTTTGTCTGCTTCAGGCGATGTTGCTTGTCGTGAGACAGGGCACGTTGATCAGCGCTGGGGAGTCGCAGACGTATATACGCCAAAGCGGGCGCACATCCGGAGCGCCCCCGGTATGCCTCCACAAGAATGTCGGTCCCTGGCGGTACCCTCAACCCCGCGCAACTGGAGGAGCTACTGGTGCCGGATCCCGACTTCACCCCGTTCTCCTACCTGACCGCGCCCAACGCGCCGCAGTACCGGGCGGTCATGGGCGCGTTCCTGCAGGCCAAGCGGCGGTTCACGGTGCACATGCGGCCGGAGGACGTGCACGAGGCGCTGCGCGACACCCCGCACGACCTCGCCGCAATCACCGACGCGCTCAACCGCCTCGTCGACTGGGGCAACCTGCGCGCCGACCCGGACACCAGCCGTGTCACCACCGTCGAGGACTTCCACCGCGCACGGTTCCTCTACCAGCTGACCCGCCAGGGCGAGGCGGTGGAGCAGGCGGTTGCCACCTACGACGAAGCGCTTGGCAGGCGAGGGTCGCTGCAGGCGGTCGCGCTCACCGACATCGCCACCCACCTGCGTGCCCTCGCCGCGCTGGCGGAGCAGGACGAGCCGGATCCGGCGCGGGTTCACCTCGCGCTGCGTGCGCTGGTCGACAGGTACACCGACCTGGCTGGCAACGCGCAGGCCTTCATGGGCTCGTTGCAGCGCACCATCGACCTGCACGACGCCGACACCGACACGTTCCTCGCCTACAAGGACCGGCTGATCGAGTACCTCGAACGGTTCATCAAGGACCTGATCGCGACCGGATCCGAGATCGCCACGCTGATCGCCGCGCTCGAAGAACGGGGCGTGGATCGCCTCCTCGACCTTGCCGCCGCTCGGGAGGCAGAGGACGCCGCGCCCGGCGAGGGCGACCCGCAGCAGCAGGCGTTCGAACGTGGCCGGCTGCTGTGGCGCGAGCGATGGCAGGGATTCCAGGCATGGTTCGTCAGCGCACCCGGCCACCCGAGCCAGGCCAAGCTGCTGCGGTCTCGCGCTCGTGCGGCCATCCCGCAGCTGTTGCAGGTGGTGTCCACGCTCAACGAGCGCCGTGCGGGCCGCTCCGACCGTTCCGCGGATTTCCGTGCGCTGGCCAGGTGGTTCGCCGACGCTCCGGACGACGCCGCGCTGCACCGTCTCTGGCGCTCCGCGTTCGGTCTCTCGTCGGCACGCCATCTCACGGTCGACGAGGCACTGCTGGACACTCCCGTCGCGCCGACAACGCCGTGGGAGGACGCGCCGGCGCTGGAGATCAGCCCGCGACTACGCAAGACCGGCAGCTACGAACGGCGCGGCAAGCCGAACCGGATCATCGACCGCTCCGACCAGCGCCGCCACCTCGCCGAGATCGCCGCAAGGCAGGCCGCCGAGACCGCCGCCGCGCGCCGGGCGCTGGCTACCACCCGCCCCACCCGGCTGTCCGACCTCGGTGAGCTTGACCCGGACGCCTTCCGGTTGTTCCTCGGCTTGCTTGGCGACGCGCTCGCGGCACGCGTGCCAGGAGAGAAGACCGTGGACGCCACGACAACGGACGGCACCATGGCCATCCGCCTCACCGTGCTCGATGACGCAGGCACGGCGGAGGTGCCCACACCGCACGGCGTCTTCCGCGGTCCCGATCACCTGGTCGAGATCCATGACCTGGTCGCAGACGAACCTGCGGAGCGCACCGCATGAGCGCGCTCGCGGACGCACTCGCCGAGTCCCGCGCCGACGAACGCCGACGGGCCGCTCGTGCACTGCTCAAACGCCCGCTGCTGCGCGCCACCGAGGACGACGCCTTCCCCTCGGTGCGCAGGCACGCTCCCGAGCTGCGGGAATGGTTCGAGCGCAACACGGGGTGGCGGCTGCACATCGACAGCGAGGTCGCCCGCCTGGTCAAGCAGCCAGCGACCACGGAGGATGCGACGCACCCCGCACGGGACACCCGGTCCAAGCAGCCGTTCGGCAGGCGGCGCTACGTGCTGACCTGCCTGGCACTGGCCGCACTCGACCGCGGCGACGCGCAGATCACCCTCGGCAAGCTGGCCGAGCAAGTCGTGCTCGGCGCGGCGGACCCGGAGATCACCGCCGCCGGGGTCACCTTCACGCTCGAACGGCGCGAGGAGCGCACCGATCTGGTCGCGGTCGTACGGCTGTTGCTTGGCCTCGGGGTGCTCAGCCGCGTCGCCGGGGACGAGGACGCCTTCGTCGCCGACACCGGAGACGCCCTCTACGACGTCGAACGCCGCGTGCTGGCCACCCTGCTCGCGACCCCGCGCGGCCCATCGACGATCTCGGCAGACGGGTTCGAGCAGCGGCTAGCCGAGCTGACCGCCGAGATCCCGCCCACCACCGACGACCTGCGCAACCAGCGCATCCGGCACCGCCTGACCCGCCGCCTGCTCGACGAGCCGGTGCTCTACTACGCCGAACTCGCCGAGGACGAGCGCACCTACCTGGCAGGCCAGCGCACCGCGATCGTCCGCAGGATCAGTGAGCTGACCGGGCTGGTCGCTGAGGTCCGCGCCGAGGGCATCGCGATGGTCGACCCGGCAGACGATCTCAGCGACATACGGATGCCCGAGACCGGCACCGAAGGGCACGCCACGCTGTTGCTTGCCGAGTTCCTCGCCGCCGCCGACGGCCCCGTCCCGATCGCCCGGCTGCGGGAGCAGCTGCGCAAACTGGCGGTGGCACACAAGTCATACTGGCGTCGCAGCGCGCTTGAGCCGGGCGCCGAGGTGGAACTGACCGAGACCGCGCTGACGAAGCTCGCCGCGCTGCGGCTGGTCACCCGTACCGGCGACGAGGCCCGCGCGCTACCTGCCCTCGCCCGCTACGCCGTCACCGAACCGTCCATCCAGGGGCAATCATGACCGTTCGCGACTTCCCCGAACCGACGTCGCAGCGCTGGCAACCGCTCAGGGCCGGCCTCGTCGACCTGTTCTACTACGACAACGAGGAGTTCTTCTTCCGCGACGGCAGGCTGCTGCTGCGCGGCAACAACGGCACCGGCAAATCCAAGGTACTCGCCCTGACGCTGCCGTTCCTGCTCGACGGTGAGCTCTCGCCGCACCGGGTCGAGCCGGACGCTGACGCCAAGAAGCGCATGGAGTGGAACCTGCTGCTCGGCGGCGAGCACCCGTACCCGGAACGGCTCGGCTACACCTGGCTGGAGTTCGGCCGCATCGACGCCGACGGCACGACGCACTACCGCACCCTCGGGTGCGGGCTCAAAGCCGTATCCGGTCGCGGCATGACGCGGCACTGGTTCTTCGTCACCACCCAGCGGCCGGGCGACGACCTGCATCTGGTCGACGCCACCGGGACCGCGCTGACCAGGGAACGGCTGCTCGACGCGCTCGGTGAGGACGGCACGGTCTACGACCGCGCTCGCGACTACCGTCGTGCCGTCGACGAGGCGCTGTTCGGGCTGGGCGAGCAGCGCTACGGCGCCCTTGTCGATCTCCTGGTCCAGCTCCGCCAGCCGCAGCTGTCCAAACGTCCCAGCGAGAAGGCCCTGTCCGCGGCGCTGACCGAGGCGTTGCCGCCACTTGACCAGGCCGTGCTCGCCGACGTCGCCGAGGCATTCCGCAGCCTTGAGGAGGACCGCGACGCGCTGACCGCGATGACAGAAGCCCGTGACGCCGCCAGCGGGTTCCTCGGGCACTACCGTCGCTACGCCCGCATCGCCGCCCGGCGCAAGGCGGCAGGACCGAGGGAGGCCGAGGGGCACTACCGGCGGATCCGAGAAGAGCTCAACACCGCAGAAGCCGCCTACGCCGAGGCGGTGGCGGCGCTGGCGGCGGCCGAGCGAGCGATGGCGGAGCTCGACGACACCCGGGAGCGGCTGCTCGCCAGGCAGCGGGCGCTGCGCGAGAGCCCGGAGATGCGCAGCGCACGGGAACTGGAACGAGCCGACGAGGACGCCCGTCGCGCGGAGACCACAGCCGAACGCGCCGCGCACGAGTACGACGCCGCGAAGAGCCGGGCGGACGATCTGCGGCAGCGCCGTGACAGCGCACTCGCCGCCCTGGAGACGGCACGGGCAGCGCTTGTCGCGGCGCGACAGTCCACGGTCGACGCCGCCACCGCCGCCCGCGTCGCGCACGATCACCAAGCGCGGGTCGATGCCGCGCTCGACGATCCTGGCGAACCTGACTTGTCCCAGCTGCGTCGCACCGCCGACGCGCTCGCCGAACGGCAGCAGCGAGCGGTCCGGCACGTGCGCGGTCTCGTTGGCGCGGCCGAGGAGGCGGAGCGGACGCTGGCTGCCGCACGCACCAGGGTCGCGGAGCTGGAAACCGAAGCCGATGATCTGGCCGCACGCCGAACCGACGCCGAGAACGCGGTGACCGAGCACGGTGCCGCATTGGTTACCGCAGTGCGTGCCCACCTGGACGCCGCCCGGGAGCTCCGGCTGGCCGACCCGGCCGCTACGCTCGCCGAGCTGGAACTGTGGGTCGAGACACTGGACGGCCCCAACCCCACAGGCGTTGCCGTCGGCGAGGCAGCCCAGCGCACGACGGAGGAACTGGCGAACGCGGACGCCGCGTTGGCGGTCAGGCAGGACGCCACGCGGCAGCGGCACTCGGATCTCACCGCCGAGATCGAACGGCTGGAACGCGGCGAGGACACCGTCCCACCAGTGCCGCACACACGCGAGCCCGATGTCCGCGACGGCAGGCAAGGCGCCCCGCTGTGGCAGCTGATCGACTTCGCTGACGAGGTCGATGAGGCCGACCGCGCCGGCCTGGAAGCCGCGCTGGAGGCGGCGGGCATTCTCGACGCATGGGTCACGCCGGGCGGTGAGCTCCTGGCCGCAGGCACCGACGACGTCGTGGTACGCGCCGGACAGCGAGTGCCGAACCCGGTGGACACGGTGCTGCTGCCCGCGGTAGATCGGGATGATCAGCAGGCGAACGTGGTCTCCGACGACACGGTCGCCGCCGTACTCGCCGCGATCGGGCTCGGTGAGGGCGGGCAGACGTGGGTCAGTCCGGACGGCAGGTTCGGCAACGGCGTGCTTGCCGGTTCCTGGAGCAAGCACGGCGCGACCTACATCGGCAGGGGCGCCAGGGAGGCCGCGCGGCGGGCACGGCTTGCCGAACTGCGCACCGAGTTGTCCGATGTGGACCAGTTGCTGTCCGAACTGGACCGTGAGCGCACGGTGCTCGCCGATCGGGGCGCCGCCCTCAAGCGTGAGGTGGCCGGAGTGCCGGACGACGGCGAGCTGCGCGCGGCTCACACCACGCTTGCTGAGCTCGCCAAGGAGCGCCAACGTCTCGCCGACCGCATTCGGCGCGCCACCGAGGCGGTCACGGACGCCAGCGCCGCCGCCGAGGATGCCGTCGACGCGGTGCGGGAAGCGGCCGAGGATGCCGACCTGCCCGCCGAGCGAGCCGCGCTGGACGAGGTCGACACCGCGGTGCGCACGTACCAGGTCCGGCTGGCTGAGCTGTGGCCCGCCGTGGCCCAGGTGCGCGAGAGGTCACGGCACCGTGAGCAGGCCGCCAGCGACCTTGCCGACGCCGAGGTGACTCGGAACCAACGCGAGTCCGAGCTCACCGACGCGCGGCAGGAGGCAGAAGCCGCGCGGGAGCGGCACGAGACGCTACGGGACACCGTCGGTGCGGCGGTCGCTGAGCTGCAGCAACGCCTCACCGAAGTCGCCGAGGCGCTCGAAACCACCAAGGCGGAGCGCCAGGTTGCCCAGCAGCGGGCGAACGACGCTCGCGACGACCGAGGCAAGGCGGAGGGCCGTAGGGAGACGCTCGCCGATGACCTCGCGGAAGCCACCGAGCAGCGGTCCGCCGCCGCCGAGGCGTTCCGGCGCTTCGCCGGGATCGGGCTGCTTGCGGTCGCGCTGCCGGAGCTGGACGCTCCCGATCCCAGTGAGCAGTGGGCGCCCGACCCCACCGTGCGGCTGGCCCGCAGGGTCAACGACGAGCTGGCCGACGTCGCCGACGACGACGGCACGTGGGAGCGCGCACAGCGGCGGGTGAACGACGAGCTGAAGACGTTGCAGGACACGCTGTTGAAGCAGGGCAACCGGGCGGTCGCCGACCTGCGTGAGGACGGCGTCGTCGTGGAGATCGAGTTCCGAGGGAAACCGGCGACCGTGCCCGAACTGACCGAAGCGCTCGCGGCGGAGGTCACCGAGCGCGAGCAACTGCTCAACGAGCGCGAGCGGGAGATCCTGGAGAACCACCTGATCGGCGAGGTCGCGGGCACGCTGCAGGAGCTGATCTCGGCGGCGGAGGACAGGGTCGCGGCCATGAACTCCGAGCTGGAGCAGCGGCCGACCAGCACCGGGATGCGGTTGCGGCTGCTGTGGCAACCACGCGAGGACGGTCCCGCCGGGCTGGCCGAGGCCAGACAACGGCTGCTGCGGCAGACGTCCGACGCATGGTCGGAGGCCGATCGCAAGGCCGTCGGTGCGTTCCTGCAGGAGCGGATCAACGAGGTGCGCGCCGACGACAGCAGCAGCACCTGGCTGGAGCAGCTGACGGAGGCGCTGGACTACCGGAGCTGGAACCGGTTCGTCATCCAGCGCCACCAGAACGGGCAGTGGCGTTCGGCGACCGGGCCTGCATCCGGTGGCGAGCGGGTGCTCGCGGCGAGCGTCCCACTGTTCGCCGCGGCATCGTCGCACTACGCATCGGCGGGTAACCCGCACGCGCCACGGCTGGTCACACTGGACGAGGCGTTCGCGGGCGTCGACGACAACGCGCGCGCCAAGTACCTCGGGCTGCTCGCCGCGTTCGACCTCGACGTCGTGATGACCAGCGAGCGGGAGTGGGGCTGCTACCCCGAGGTTCCCGGGCTGGCGATCTCACAGCTGTCCCGCATCGACGGGGTTGCAGCGGTACTGGTCACCAACTGGGAGTGGGACGGCACCGTACGCACCGAGGTGCGGCACCGGATCCGGCCAGTGCCGGAGCACATCGAGCACGTGCCAGCGGAGGGCTTGTTCGAGTGACGGACGCGGACCGGCTGCGGCGGCTGCTCGGCGACGAGGACCTAGCGTGGCTGCTCGCCAGGGTCCGCAAGCGGATGGAACGCGGTGAGTCACTCGACACCACCGTGACCCTGCGCGGCGCGACCGCCGGTCAACGTGCCGCTGTCCACCGCATATTGGGCCGGCCACCACGGCTGGGCGAGACGCTGTCGGTGTCGCTGCCTGCGGTCGACCAGGTGCTTCGCACATCCGGTGCGTGCCGGGACGGGCTCGCGGCCGCGGTCGTCACGCTGACCGGCGATGTGGTCAACCGGAAAGTCGCCGCCGAGGAGCGGGAGCGCGCCTGGCAGGCGGCGTTCGCTCCGATCAACGACGTTGTCGGCGAACGACCGGAGCTGGCCGAGTGGCTCGCCGGGGTCAAGCGCGCGGGCCTGGTGCGCAGGCTGGCAGGCACCCCGGAGGATGCCGCACCCCTGCTGACCGACCTCGCAGCGGTGATCGAGAACCTTCCCGCCGGTGGTGAGCCGGTGGGTGAGTTCGCCGCTCGGGTGTGCCGCAGCGCGCATGCGCTCGACGACGGGCAGCCGCTCACTACTCTTGCCCTAGGCGCGGCGAGGGCGCTGTCCGGACTGCGTGAAGGCAGCGGCGCGCAGTGGCGGCGGGACGTGTGGGCGTCGGTCGGGCTGGTCCGCGACGAGCTGTCGAGCACGGTGCTCACGCTCGGGCTGCCGGGAGATTCGCGCACACCCACCGGGCGCGCGCTCACCGCATGGCGGGAAGCGGGTGAACCCACCGTGTTGACCCTGCGACATATTCGCCGTAACCCGCCTCGGATGACGTTGAAGCGGGTGTTCGTCTGCGAGAACCCCGTCGTCATCTCGACCGCGGCCGATCGGCTCGGTTCCGCGTGCGCTCCCGTCGTCTGCACCGGCGGTCAGCCGGGTGCCGCGGTCGTTGAGTTGCTCCGGCTACTCGCCGATTCGGGGGCGCAGCTGTACTACCACGGTGACTTCGACTGGGGCGGGCTGCGGATCGGCAACACCGTATTCGGGAGGTTCCCGTCCGAGCCGTGGCGGTACCGTGCAGCCGACTACGGCGCCGTGATGGACAGGGGCCGTGAGCTGTCCGGGATCGAGGTCGCCGCGCGGTGGGACGCCGACCTGGCTCCTGCGATGCGGGAAGCCGGGGTCGCCGTCGAGGAGGAGCACGTGCTCGACACCCTGCTTGCCGACCTCGCCTGATGACGGCTCAGTGCCGCCCTCACCCCGACACCGGCAGCGTCGCCAGCCCGCGCAGGTTGATCCGCCCGTTCCAGCGCACATCCCCCGCCTGCTCCAGCGCCGGGAACCGCGCCACCAGCCGCTCCAAGGCAACCGCGCCCTCCAGCCGCGCCAACGCGGCCCCGAGGCAGTGGTGCGGGCCTGCCCCGAACGACACGTGCCGACGCGCACCCTCACGATCGATCCGCAGCACGTCGGCGTCGTCGCCCCAGTACGCAGCGTCGCGGTTCGCCGAGGCGAGCGAGGCGTTGACGAACGCGCCCTCCGGGACCTCGACGTCACCCACCCGGTAGGGCGCCAGCGTGACGCGGCGGCTGGACTGCACCGGACTGTCGTAGCGCAGCATCTCCTCGACGGCACTGGCCGCCAGGTCCGGCTCGGTGCGGAGCCGCGCGTGCTGCTCGGGGTGTCGCAGCAGCGCGTGCACGCCGTTGCCGATGAGGTTCACGGTGGTCTCGTGGCCAGCCACATAGAGCAGCGCCACCTGCGCGATCAGGTCCTCGTCGGTGAGCTTGTCGCCGCCCTCCTCCGCCTCGATCAGCGCGGTGAGCAGGTCCTCGCCGGGGTTGCGG
The DNA here is from genome assembly GCA_009377385.1 of Actinophytocola sp. GTDB lineage: Bacteria > Actinomycetota > Actinomycetes > Mycobacteriales > Pseudonocardiaceae > Haloechinothrix_A. Next base: position 7,308 of record WHUD01000103.1, on the reverse strand, counting down.
CGCTTCCATGCGATCGCCTCGGCGACGACGTCAGCGATCTCGGCGTCGGCGGCCTGGATACGCACCATCAGGTCCGGATCGACGACGGGCTCAAGCGAACGCACCACGGTGCCGGTCAGCTCGCGCAGCCGCACGGTGTCGACGTCGGGCATGCCGAGCATCTCGGTGATCACGGCGAACGGCAGCGGGAACGCCAGCGTCTCGATCAGGTCGAACGTCCCGGCGCCCGCGACGTCGTCGAGCATGGTGTCGACCAGCGCGGCGACCCGCGGCCGCAGTGACTCGATCGCGCGTACGGTGAACGCCTTGGCGACCAGTCGCCGCAGCCGGGTGTGGTCCGGCGGGTCCCGATCCAGCATGGAGTTGCCCCGCAACTGCGGGCCATCGTGCTGGTACGTCGAGCGGATCAGCTCACGCATCGGGCCTTCGGCGAGGTTGCCGTCGTCGACGGAGTTGCCGGACTTCAGCATCCCGGCGACGTCGTCGTACCGGGTGAGGATCCAGAACCCGAGCGGGTGCTGATACACCGGCGCCTGCTCACGCAGCCGTGCGTACTGCGGGTACGGGTCGTCCGTGAACCCGGGCGCGAACGGATCGAACAGCGGAGTCTCGACTGCCTCGGACATGACGCCTCCTTTACGCGATGCTGACCGCCGGTGTCCTGCCACGACCGGCGAGCGCGGGGTGCTCGGCGAACTGCGACAGCACGGCGCGCAGCCCAGCGTTAGCACGGCCGACCTCCGCTTCGACGTCGGCGAGCCGCCTGCCGTCCTCGATGCGCGCCGCCATGGCCAGATCCCACCGGCGCCGGACGTCGAGCAGGAAGGCGTCCGTGCCGCCGTACTCCGCGTCAATCTCGTGCTGCCATGCGTCGATGGCGTCCTGCCCGCGCCGCGCGACGTCCTGAGCGACCGCATACACCAGCCGGTAGCGACGGTGCGTTTGCTCCCACCCTGACATTCCCTCCACCTACTCTCCGAATCTCACATACTCTGTGTATGCGACTATACTCCGGGTATGGCAACCGTCAAGTCACGCCGGGAGATGTACGCCGAGGCGACGCGGGCCGCGATCATCGAGGCGGCAACCACGCTGTTCGCCGAGCACGGGTTCGCCGGGACGTCGCTGGAGGACGTCGCGGCAACAGCGCAGGTGACACGGGGTGCGGTGTATCACCACTTCGCGGGCAAGCTGGCGCTGTTCGAGGCGGTGTTCGACGAGCAGGAAATGCACATGACCGAGCGGATCACCGCGACGGTCGCCGAGCACGACGACCCGTGGGAGGGCTCGCTCGCCGCGATCGACACCTTCCTCGAGCTGTGCTCCGAACCGATGTACAGCAAGCTGGTGTGGCAGGAAGGTCCGGCAGCGCTGGGCTTGACGGGATGGAAGGAATGCGAGGAGAAGTACGCGATCGGGCTGGTCAAGGCGTCGATGACCATGCTGATCGATGCCGGGTACATCGAACCCAAGGCGGTCGACACCACGGTGAAGTTCGTCTTCCAGATCTTCGGTGCTGCCGGGATGGCGCTGGCCGACACGCCGGATGAAGACAAACCCCGCATGCGCGCGGAGTGCGCCGACGTCATGCGCCGGATGCTCACTGGCCTGCGCGCGCCGTAAACGCACGAAGGCCCGGGCACCCCAGCAGGGCTACCCGGGCCTTCGCGACAGAACCTAAGCGATCACTCGTAGCGCTCGCCCTTGGCCGCCTTGTCGACAAGCGACTGCGGCGGCTCGAAGTGCGGGCCGTACTTCGCCGCGAGCTCACGCGCCCGGTCGACGAAGCCCTGCAGCCCGCCCTCGTACTGGTTGATGTACTGGATCACGCCACCGGTCCACGGCGGGAACCCGATGCCGAAGATCGACCCGATGTTGGCGTCCGGGATCGAGTTGAGCACGCCCTCGTCGAAGCAGCGCACCGTCTGGACCGCCTGGATGAACAGCATCCGCTCCTGCAGGTCCTCGAACGGCACCTCGCCGGAGCCGGAGTTGAACGCCTCCCGCAGCCCCGGCCACAAGCCGACGCGCTTGCCGCTCTCGTCGTACTCGTAGAACCCGCCGCCAGCGGCACGGCCCTTGCGCTCGAACTCGTCCACCATCCGGTCGACGACGGCCTCGGAACCGTGCGGGTTCCAGGTGCCACCTGCCGCCTCGACACCGGCCCTGGTCTCCTGCCGGATCTTCTGCATCAGCGTCAGCGTCAGCTCGTCGGACAGCTGCAGCGGCGGCGCCGGGAACCCGGCCTGCGAACCAGCCTGCTCGATGCTGGACGGCTCCACACCCTCGCCGACGGCCGCGAGCGCCTCGTTGATGAACGTGCCGATGACGCGACTGGTGAAGAAGCCCCTGCTGTCGTTGACGACGATCGGGGTCTTCTTGATCGCCAGCGTGTAGTCGAACACCTTCGCCAGCGTGGCGTCGGACGTCTTCTCACCGCAGATGATCTCCACGAGCGGCATCTTGTCCACCGGCGAGAAGAAGTGGATGCCGATGAAGTCCTCCTGCCGCTTCACCCCGGTCGCCAGGCCGGTGATCGGCAGCGTTGAGGTGTTGGAGCCAAGCACGGCGTCCGGGTTGACGACGTCCTCGATCTCGCCGAACACCTTGTGCTTGAGGTCCTGGCTCTCGAAGACGGCCTCGATGACGAAGTCGACGCCCTCGAACGCGGCAGGGTCAGCGGTCGGCGTGATGCGGTTCAGCAGCGCGTCCGACTTCTCCTGCGTGGTCTTGCCGCGCCCCCGCGCCTTCTGCTCCAGCTTGACCGAGTAGTCCTTGCCCTTCTCGGCGTTCTCCTGCGAGACGTCCTTGAGCACGACCTCCATGCCAGCCTTCGCCGACACGTAGGCGATCCCGGCGCCCATCATCCCGGCGCCGAGCACACCCACCTTGCGCACGGTGTGCTGCTCGTAGCCGTCCGGGCGGGAGCCACCGCCGTTGATGTGGTTCAGGTCGAAGAAGAACGCCTTGATCATGTTCTTCGAGATCTGGCCGGTGACCAGGTCCACGAAGTAGCGGCTCTCGATGAGCTGCGCGTTTTCGAAGTCCACTTGGGACCCCTCGACGGCTGCAGACAGGATCGCCCTCGGCGCTGGCATCGGCGCGCCCTTGAGCTGCTTGCGCAGGTTGGCGGGGAAGGCGGGCAGGTTCGCGGCGAACTTCGGGTTCGACGGCGTGCCGCCGGGGATCTTGTGGCCCTTGACGTCCCACGGCTGCGCGGCGTCGGGGTTGGCCTTGATCCACTCCTTCGCCTTCGGCAGCAGCTCGTCCACACTGGACACGAGCTCGTCGACGAGACCCTTCTCCTTGGCGTCTGCGGCCTTGCGGCGCTGGCCCTGCGCCAGCCAGTTCATCACGGCGTCCTGGATGCCGAGCATCCGAACGGTGCGTGTGACGCCGCCGGCGCCGGGCAGCAGGCCGAGGGTGGCCTCGGGGAACCCGATCTGCACGCCCTTGACGTCGGCCACGATGCGGTGGTGACAGGCGAGCGCGATCTCAAGCCCGCCGCCGAGCGCGGCGCCGTTGATGGCTGCGACGACCGGCTTGCCCAGCGTCTCCAGCCTGCGCAGCTGCGACTTGAGCAGTCCGACGTGCTCCATGAGCTGCGGCGCGTCTTCCTTGCGCGCCGTGATGAGGTCGTTGAGGTCGCCGCCGGCGAAGAACGTCTTCTTCGCCGACGTGATCACGACACCGGTGATGTCGTCGAGCTCGGCCTCCAGCCGGTCCACGGTGACGCCCATCGACTCGATGTGGTCGGCGTTCATCGTGTTGGCCGACTGCTTGGGGTCGTCGAGCGTGAGCACGACGATGCCGTCGGAATCCTTCTCCCAACGGATGGTCTTCGCTTCAGTCATTGTCCGTTTCCTCGATTGGTGTGAAGTCTGATTCGGCTCGTTACACGCGCTCGATGATCGTGGCCAGGCCCATGCCACCGCCGATGCACAGCGTGACCAGCGCGTAGCGGGCGTCGCGACGCTCCAGCTCGTCGACCATGGTTCCGGTGATCATCGCGCCGGTCGCGCCGAGCGGGTGGCCCATGGCGATGGCGCCGCCGTTGACGTTGAGCTTCTCGTCCGGGATCTTCAGATCCTTCTGGAACTTCAGCACGACCGAGGCGAAGGCCTCGTTCAGCTCGAACAGGTCGATGTCGTCGACACTCAGCCCCGCCTTGTCCAGCACCTTGCGGGTGGCGGGGGTCGGGCCGGTGAGCATGATCGTCGGGTCGGAGCCGGTGACGGCGGTGGCGACGACGCGCGCCCTCGGCGTGAGGCCGAAGTCCTTGCCCGCCTGCTCGTTGCCGACGAGCACCAGGCCTGCGCCGTCGACGATGCCGGAGGAGTTGCCACCGGTGTGCACGTGGTTGATCTTCTCGACCTGGTGGAACTTCTGCAGCGCGACCGCGTCGAAGCCACCCAGCTCGCCGATGCCCTCGAAGGCCGGGTTCAGCTTGCCGAGGCTCTCGACCGTGCTGCCGGCACGCCGGTGCTCGTCGTGGTCAAGCACGGTGACGCCGTTGATGTCCTTCACCGGGACGACGGACTTCGCGAAGTAACCGCCGGACCACGCCGCCTCGGCCCGCTCCTGCGAGCGCGCGGCGTAGGCGTCGACGTCCTCGCGGGAGAAGCCTTCGATGGTGGCGATCAGGTCGGCGCCGATGCCCTGCGGCACGAAGTAGGTGTCGTACGCGGTGGCCGGGTCCATGGCCATGGCGCCGCCGTCGGAGCCCATCGGCACGCGCGACATCGACTCGACACCGCCCGTGATGAGCAGGTTGTCGAAGCCAGCGCGGACCTTCTGCGCGCCCTGGTTGATCGCCTCGAGACCGGAGGCGCAGAACCGGTTGAGCTGCACGCCCGCGACGGTCTCGGGCAGGCCCGCGGCGAGCGCGGCGATGCGCGGCAGCACAGAACCCTGGTCACCGACCGGGGACACGATGCCGAGGATCACGTCGTCGATGGCGGCGGGGTCGAGGTTCGGGTGCCGCCGCTTGATCTCCTCGATCAGACCGACGACGAGGTCGATGGGCTTGACCGAATGCAAGGACCCGTTCTTGCCCTTGCCCCGAGGCGTACGGATCGCCTCGTAGATGAACGCCTCTGTACTCACGCCAATCTATCCTTCCTGGCCGCTGGCTGAACACCACACTGGCTACCTGGATTGGGGCTAATGCTCACTAACATAGTGACTGCATTTCCGCAGTTGTCAATGGGTTCGACAGGCTTGTCATACCGTTATCTCACGCTACAGTAGGTTCACCTATGGATACTGTGGATACGTCGAACGCCCCGGGCGGCCGAACCCGGCGGCCGTGGGACCGAAAGGCACAGCTCGCCGCCGTCGCGGCCGAGCTGTTCTGTGCGCGCGGCTACCACGAGGTCGGCATCACCGACATCGCCGCGGCGGCCGGAGTCACGGGCCCCGCGCTGTACCGTCACTTCTCCGACAAGCAGGCGATCCTGGCGCACGTCGTGCTCAGCGGGATCGACGAACTCATCGCCACCACCCAGCGTGCGCTCGATGACGCCGATAAGCCAGCCCCGGAACAGGTGGACGCGCTGCTGGACCGCCTCGCCGCGATGTCGGTTGACCACCGCGACGTCGCCTCGCTGTGGCGTTGGGAGCGGCGCAACCTCAGTCCTGAACACCAGCGGGAGGTGCGCAGGCGTTCCAGCGTGCTGATCGGCAGCTGGAGTGCCACGCTCCGCACCCTGCGGCCCGAACTGGCCGAGCGCGACGCCGACCTGCTGTGCTGGGCGGCGCTGAGCGTGTTCGGCAGCACCGCCGTGCACTCCACCCGAATCGCCAAGCGCCGCTACACCAAGCTGCTGATCGCCTGCGCGCGGGCCGTGTTGCACACCACACTGCCCACCGAGCCGCGGCCGACGGCGACGCAGGAGACCGCGCGGGAGTCCGTGTTCCTGCGCACCACCCGCAAGGACGAGCTGATCACCGCGGCGAGCAAGCTGTTCCAGGACCGCGGCTTCCACGACGTCAGCATGGAGGACATCGGCTCGGCGACCGGCATCAGCGGCCCCAGCGTGTACCGGCATTTCCCCAGCAAGGCGGCATTGTTCATGGCGGCGGCGCAGCGGATCGCGCAGCGACTGGAGTTCGGCAGGCTCGCGGTCGCCCGTACCGCGACGAGCGAGGCGGACGTGCTGCACGGGTTTGTCGCCTCCTACATCGAGACGATGGCAAGCTCGGCGGACCTGATGACGGCGTCCAGCCAGGTCAGCGCGCTGTCCAACGCCGACCGAGCCGAGTTGAAGCGGGTGCAGCGGGACTACGTCGCCGAGTGGACGCACCTGCTTCGCGCGGTGCGGCCTACGCTCGGCGCGGCCGAGGCCAGGGTGGTCGTGCACATGGCGCTGACCATCGCCAACGACGTCATCCACTCCGGGCGGCTCGCGGGACGTCCGAACCTGCACGCCGAGCTGGCCACCATCATGGCTGTCGCCCTCGGCCTGCCGGCCTGACGCCGCCGCGAGTCGCACCTTCGGCCGCGCGAGTCGCACCTTCGGCCGCGCGAGTCCCGACTTCCGGTGTCGAAAGAAAACCAGGGTCGATTGACTCTGGTTTTCGCCGGTGTGACGATACGGTGGCCGCCGAGCCAGCAGCGGCGGGGAGGTCGGGCAACGTGGTCTTCAATTTTCTCCGCCGAAACAACAGCAACAACAACGAGGCACTCCGCGCGGTTTGCGTACTGCGGAAGGCTTTCGCGGCCGCCCAGCGCGATGCCATCGATCAGTGGTGTGAGAGCAACAATGCACGCGTCATCACATGGATTGAGGATGATTTTCCATTCGGTGCCCCCTGGTACCGGTCAGAACTGGAAACGTGGCTGAGCGCCCGACCACCCACGACATGGGACGTACTCGTCGTCCACAGCATGGAACAGATGACCGCGGTCGAACTCCTCGGACCGTGCCGCGATCACGGCAAGCGACTCGTTCTCACCGAAGGACGTGCCGATCCCAGCACATGGCAATCGCCCTGGCCGACCGCGGCGAAGCCGTGACGTGACCAGTTCAGGCAGCACTCGAACTGTCGCGAACCCGCTGACTCGGAAATCCTACTCGAAACCGTGGGAAAACAACGACGTTCGACGGTTTTCTGGTCATTTTTGACCGATGTCGCAACCGGGCAGTACCGTGATTCTCATGTGTCGATGACCCAACGGTGAGAGTGTGGTGGGACACCACGAGGCTTATGCAAAACGTAGTCTGAAGAAGTGGAGCGCGCGAACGGCTTGAAATGCGGCCTTGTAGGTGCGCAGTGGTCGGCGGTAGTCGGTGAACATGCATCGCC
>WHUD01000102.1 GCA_009377385.1 Actinophytocola sp. | reverse complement strand
AGACGATCGTCAGCACGGCCGCCCAGCGAGGCACGGTGCGCGAGGCCCACAGGGCGAGGCCGAGCAGGACGGTGCCGACGACGTGCCCGAGCACGAACACTCCCCCGGCGACCGCCAGCGTCAGGTGCTCGGCGGCGGCCAGCCGAGTCAAGGTGGCCTGATCGAGCCCGGCGGCAACACCGCTCCACAGCAGCGCGTCTTCCGAGACCAACGACGGCAAGACAAGGTAGCCGGGGATGAGCAGCAGCAACGCCGCCGTGGTCAGGCGGGGAGCGCGGGGGCGAGTGAGCCCGCCGACCCACAGTGCCCCCGGCACCAGGGTCAGGACCGCGACCAGCCCGAGCCAGAGAACCAGCGACTGCGCCTGCGGGTCGGCGGCCACCTTGTGCACCATGGCCGCCGTGTCGTCGGTGGTGTCGTAGGGAAGCATGTAACGCAACACGGCGACGGCCGCGGGACCGGCCGGAATCACCACCGCGGTGGCCAGCCGTGCGGCGTTCATCGCACACCAGCCGTCTCAGGACGCCGGGTGCCGACCAGCACGAGAGCGACGCCAAGGATGGTGAGCACGATCGCCGACGCGGCCAGTGCGGTGACGCCGCTCGGCACGCCAGGGATGACGAGAGCGGGCACGGCGGCGGCCGCCGCGAGCGCACGCAGGACGACGAGGGCGATCACGGCGCGGCCCGCGCCCCGCCATGCGAGCACGATGAGCATCAGGCTGACCAGCCCGATCCCGGCGATGATGACGGCTTCCGCCATGGGTGGGTGCTGCCCGTCGGAAACCAGCGGCAGGCTCAGGTCGACCGCAGACAGGATGCCGAACACGATGAGGCCGGCACGCAGTGATCGGGACATGGTTCCTCCAAGAACGCGGTGTGGTGTGACGAGCTGACTGTGGCGCGTACCGCCTCCCAGGAGCCTGGGTACGCCGTCCGCTCGGTCCGGGAAAACGCCCGGATCGCCCGGGAATGATTTCCCGGGACTTAGGGACATATCGGCGGCACACTGAACGGGTGGAAGGCGTCCCGACGCGTGCGTGGACTCGATGGCTGGTCATGGCCCTGGGTGGCCTCGCCGCCTGCGAGGCGCTGCTCGCTGCGGGCCTCGCCGCGTGGTCAGGCTGGACGTTCGGCGAGGCACTCTATGCGTTCGTACCCACGAACGCGACGATGGGCATGGCCTTCGCCCTGTGCGGAGCGGTGATCGCCTGGCATCGGCCGCGCAACCCGATCGGCTGGTTGTTCGTCGCCGACGGTCTCGGTCACGGGACATCGGCGCTGGCGGCGCCGCTCGCGTGGGTGCTCCACGACGCCGCCGCACCGATCTGGTTGCAGCGCACGGTACTGACTGTCTTCGGCTACGCCTGGCCATGGTCGATCGGGCTGTTCCTGCCGCTGGCGCTGCTGCTGTTCCCCGACGGGCGAGCGCTGTCGCCGCGCTGGCGGCTGCTGATCGCCGCCGTGATCGTGACCGCGCCGCTGTTCGTGGTGTACACGGGCGCGGCGCCGGAGGCACTACTGGCCGATGTGCCACTGTCCGGGTACCTGACGATCGCCGCCCATGGTGCGCTGCAACCGCTATGGACGCTGGCCGAGGTACGCCACGTCGTGCTGGTAGCCGTCGCCATCGTGGCGCTGGTGCTGCGCTATCGCCGCTCTGCCGAGACCGGCAGGCGCCAACTGCTGTGGCTGCTGCTGGCCACGATCGCGATGCTGCTGTTCACCGCAGCATGGGGATTCGTCGCGGGAACACCGATCGTGGTGCTGTTCGCGATCCCGTTGATCCCGATCGCGGTGGCCGTGGCGATCATCCGGCACCAGCTCCTCGACATCCGGCTGGTCGTCGCGCGGGCGGTGGCGTGGCTACTCGCGTCGGCGGGCGCCGTCCTGGTCTATGTGGCGCTGGTGGCGGTGCTGGACACCGTCGTGTCGGAACGCCTCGGACGTTCAGCGGTCGCGACGGTGATCGTGGCACTGTTGGTCGCGCCGGTGCTGCCCCGGCTGCAACGGCTGGTGGACCGCGCCATGTACGGCGACCGCAAGGACCCGGCTTCCGTGGTGTCGCGCATCGGCCAGCAGCTCGTGACCGACACGCGCGGCGGGCTGTCCGGTGTCGTGGCTGCGGTCCGCGACGCGCTGCGGGTGCCGTACGCCGCGGTCACCACCCCGGACGGCCCGCTGGCCGAGGACGGCGAACCACCGCGCGGAGCAACGGGGTCGGTGGCCCTCGACTATCAGGGCGAACGGCTGGGCGAGCTTGTGGTCGGCCTTCGGCCCGGTGAACGGGTACTCGCCGACGCCGACCAGGACGCGCTGAGGCTGATCGCGGTGCCGCTCGCCGCTGCGGTGCACGCGACCAGGCTCTCCGACGAACTGCAAGCATCGCGGGAACGCATCGTCACGGCGCGCGAGGAAGAGCGCCGCAGGCTGCGGAGCGACCTGCACGACGGGCTCGGCCCCGCGCTGACCGGCGTCGCGCTCGCGGCCGACGCGGCCGCCAACCTCGTCGAGGACGATCCAGCTCGCGCAAGGGAGCTCCTTGGCACGCTCCGCGCCGACACCCGTACCGCGATCGCCGATGTGCGCAGGCTCATCGATGACCTCCGCCCGGGCGCCCTTGACGAGCTTGGCTTGCTTGGCGCACTCCGGCACCACGCGGAACAGGCGCGCTGGCGGGCCGACGGGCAGTCGATCGACGTGCGGTTGCACGCTCTCGACCTGGTCCACCCGCTGCCCGCCGCCGTCGAGGTCGCCGGCTACCGCATCGCCACCGAAGCCCTGCACAACGTCGTGCGGCACTCGCGGGCCACGTCCGCGACCATCCGGATTCGCTGCGGCGACACGCTCGACGTGGAGGTCTCAGACGACGGCGCGCCGAACGGTCCGTGGCGACCGGGCGTGGGCCTGCGAACCATGCGGGAGCGGGCCGCCGAACTCGGTGGCCGGTTCGAGGCAGGGCCATCGGCGACCGGTGGCCGGGTATTCGCGTCACTACCCCTGGAGCGACCGTGACCGACATTCGCGTCGCCATCGCCGACGACCACCCCATCGTACGGGAGGGACTGACCGCGTTGCTGGGGTCGCTGCCCGGGTTCGACGTCGTCGCGGTCGCCGCGACCGGCAGGGATGCTGTCAAGGAGGTCGTCATGACGCAACCGGATGTCGTGGTGCTCGACCTGCAGATGCCTGGCCTCGACGGGTTCGCCGCCACCCGTGAGATCGTCCGCGCTGTCCCGACCGTCGCCATTTTGGTACTGACGATGTTCGAGGACGACGACTCCGTGTTCGCCGCCATGCGCGCGGGCGCGCGCGGCTACCTGGTGAAGGGCGCCGAGCAGGAGGAGATCAGTCGCGCCATCCGGGCGGTTGCCGCGGGTGAGGCCATCTTCGGTCCCGGTGTCGCGCAGCGGGTGCTCCGGTATTTCTCGGCCCCGCCGTCCGTCGCGGAACCATTCCCCGAGCTCACCGCCAGGGAACGAGAGGTGCTGAACCTGCTCGCGGGCGGCCTGGCCAACGCGGCCATCGCTGCTCGGCTCGGCCTGAAGCCCAAGACGGTCGCCAACAACGTCTCGGCGATCTTCGCCAAGCTGCAGGTCGCCGACCGCGCCGAAGCCATCGTCCGTGCCCGCGACGCCGGACTCGGACACGCTTGATCTCGCTCAGCCGCGGTTGTCGTCTCGCCGGTGCTTTGCTGGATCGAACTTGCTTGCAGCCGCCTCCTTCTCCGCTGCGGCGCGCCGCTCGGCGTCAGCCTGCGCGGACTGTTCCTTGGCGGCGGCCCGGTCGCGGTCAGCCTGGGCACGCAGTGCGTCCGCGTCTGCCTCGCGACGAATCGCCCTGGCCTCCGTCTCAGCCGCGTCGGCATCGCGTTGCTGCGCGTACGCGGCACGGTCCGAGGCCTCATTGTGTTGCTTCACTGCCTCGCTGCGGCGCCGTTCCTGCTTCCGCGCGTTGATCATCCTGGCGAACACGATCGCAAGCGCCACCAGCGCGATCACGACCAGTGCCGCGACGACGATCCACACGATGGTTGCTGTATCCATGAGTTCCTCCTTGATGGAGATGTGGCGGTCTACCCCTGGTGTGCACCGTCGAAACCCATTGCCGCCGAAGTACGGCCGAACGTCGGCCGGGCGAAACCTCGCAAATACGTCATGCCGAATCTGTAGGATTCTCGTCTTATCGGGCGTAACCTTTCTCGCGCCACACAATGGCGTCGGCGGATGGAGAGGTGCTCGACATGGGTTCAGTGGATCGGCGTTCGGTGCTGCGCGGAGCGGCCGTCGCGGCTGGCGGGGTGGTGCTGGGAGGCCCGTTCGCCGGGTTCCTGGCGCGTGACGCAGCGGCGGGTCAACCACCACATCGTGAGCTGCGACCGGTGCCGGACCTGCGCGACGGGACGGTCCGGCTGTGGCTGCCGAACGGCTTTCAGTACCGGTCGTTCCACGACAAGGACGGCCCGGCGATCACGCTGGACGACGGCACAACGCTGCCCGGTCGCCACGACGGCATGGCCGCGCTCCCCGGTACGGACGGCAACGTGTGGCTCGTCCGCAATCACGAGGTCAACGGCAACAGCCCCGGCGGGGCATTCGGTCCAGGCGATCCCTACGACGGCGCTGCGCTCGGCGGAACGACGTCGGTGCTTGTGACACCTTTCGGCGAGGTCGTCGAGTCGTTCACCAGCCTCAACGGCACCCAGATGAACTGCTCCGGCGGCCCGATGCCGTGGGGCAGCTGGGTCACCTGCGAGGAGACCGTCAACGGCCCCGACGTCGGGCCCGACTTCACCGGAACGCCCAACGTGGATCTTGAGCAGCCGCACGGGTTCGTGTTCGAGGTGCCCGCAGGCGGGCAGTCCGACCGGCAGCCGATCCGCAAGGCGGGCCGGTTCGCGCACGAGGCCGTCGCGTTCGACCCGCACGAGGGCATCCTCTACCTGACCGAGGACAACTTCGCCTTCGCGTCCGGCTTCTACCGCTACATCCCGCCGGAACACCCGATGGACGCGGGACGGCTGCTCGACGGCGGCAGGCTGCAGATGCTGGCTGTGACCAGGACGCCCAACGCCGATCTGGCGAAATCGCAGCGGAAACACGCGACCTTCGACGTCACATGGGTGGACATCGACGACCCCGACCCCGACTTCCCGTACACGCCAGGCGAGCCAGCGCCCACCAGCAACGACGAGGCGATCACCTACGTCGGCGACCAGGGCAGGGCGCAGGGCGCGGCGTGGTTCTCCCGGCTGGAGGGCTGCGTCTACGACCACGGGATGGTCTACTTCTGCTCCACCCAGGGCGGCGGGCCGTCCGAGGATGGCGCTGGGCCGTCCGGTGACGGGTACGGCAACGGCCACGGTCAGATCTGGGCGTACAACACCCTGTCCGGCACGCTGACGATGATCTACGAGTCGCCAGGCGATGACACGCTCGACTTCCCAGACAACGTCACGACGTCGGCGCGCGGCACCCTCGTGCTCTGCGAGGACGGCCCGAACGACAACTACCTGCGCGGGCTGAACCGGGGCGGACAGATCTTCGACATCGCGCTCAACCGGCTGCGCCGGAACGAGGCGCCGCACGAGCCTCGCTTCGCCGAAGAGTTCGCGGGTTCCACGTTCACCCCTGACGGCCACACGCTCTTCGTCAACATCCAGTCCTCAGACGGCATCACGTTCGCCATCTGGGGGCCGTGGCGGACGATTCGGGTGTAGTCACATCTTCGTGGCACCTTCCTTGATAGCCTCGCGGATCCGGGCGTAGGTGCCGCATCGGCAGATGTTGCGAATCTCGTCGATGTCGGCGTCGTTGACCTCGTGCCCCGCCTCGCGGGCCTGCCGCACCTTGGCGACGGCGGCCATGATCTGCCCCGGTTGGCAGTAGCCGCACTGGGCGACGTCGCGCTCGAGCCAGGCTTCCTGCATCGGGTGCAGGTCGGCGCCGACGGTGTCCGGCAGGCCCTCGATGGTGGTGACCTCGTCGTTGCCCTTGATGTCGGCGACCCGCACCGAGCACGGGTTGAACGCCTTGCCGTTGATGTGGCAGGTGCACGCCTTGCAGACGTTGATGCCGCAGCCGTACTTCGGGCCGGTGATGCCGAGGACGTCGCGCAGCACCCAGAGCAGCCGCACGTCGTCCTCGATCTTCACGTGGACGCGCTCGCCGTTGACGATGAAGGTGTGTGTACGCACGGATGCTCCTTAGTACGTGAAGGTGAGGCCGTTGGTCGGTGACGGCGGAAGGGGAGGCACGGTCGGCTTGGGGTTGAAGCTGAGCGTGTCGTGGTTGATCGGGAAGCTGGTCGGGATGGTGCCGGTCGCGCGGGCGTAGGCGCACGCGACGGCGGCCATCGGCGACGCGACGCCGAACTCGCCAGCACCGCCTGGCTTGCCGGTTGTCGGCGGCATGACGATGACCCTGGTCTCGAGCGGCGCGTTCCAGTGCCTGGTGTAGAAGTAGTCGTCCCAGCTACCTTCCAGCAGCACGCCGTCGCGCAGGTGCAGGCTGGATGTCAGCGCCTGCGCGATGCCGTCCATGATGCCGCCCTGCATCTGGGCTTCCAGCCCGCGCGGGTTGACCGGCAGCCCGGCGTCGATGGCCATGACCACTTTGGTCACGCGAGGACCGGTGACGGCGTTGCGGATCTTCCGGTTGACCGTCTCATCGCGACAGTCGATTTCGACCAGACACGCCGTCGCGCCCTTGTATTCCTTGTGGACGGTGATCGCCTGCGCCGTCTTATGCGCCATCTCGCGGCCCCATTCGCCTTCCGCTGCGACCTTGTCCAGCACAGCGCGCAGTCGTTCGTCGTCGACGAACTCACGCCGGAACTGGTACGGGTCCTTGCCCATCTTGGCGGCGATCTGGTCGACCATCAGCTCCTGCGCGGTGCGGACGTCGGGATTGACCAGGTTCCGCACGCTGCCGGTCGGGAACGTGCCGTAGGTGTCGACCTCGTCGAGAGACTGCGTGACGGCGCCGAAGTTGTACGGCACGTTCACCGTCAGGTTGAACACCTGCCCCGCGCTTCCCTTGTCGTTTTCCCGCACGACCGGCGGCCGATCGTCGTCATTGGTCGCGGTGAGCATCTCGCCAAAGCCATGGGAGTAGTCCGTGCCGACGCTGGCGTGCCGCTGTTCGAAGGTGAGCACGTTGTCGCCGGAGAAGCTGGCGCGGATCCGTGACGTGCATAGCGGGTGCGTCCGGCCCTGGCGGCACTCGTCGGTGCGGTGCCACATCAGCTTCACCGGCTTGCCCATCTTCCGCGACGCCTCGACGGCTTCGATGACGGCGTCGTCGAACAGGCGCCGCCCGAACGCGCCACCAGCCTGCTGGACGTGCACGGCGACCGCGTCCTCTTGCAGCCCGAGCTGCTTGGCGACCCGCTGCTTGCACAGGATCGGTGTCTGCAGCGGGGCCCAGATCTCGGCGCGGTCGGGCCGCACGTCGGCGACGGCTGTGTTGGGTTCGAGCGCGGCGTTGTTGCGGAAGTAGAAGGTGAACCTGCCTTCGACGACCTCGGCGGCCGGGTCCACTTTGGGCACGGTGAATGGAGACTCGGCCTGCCTGATCTTGTCCAGCACGGTGTCGTCCGACTCGTTGTCTGCCGTGCCAGGGTTCCAGGTGGCGTCGAGCGCGTTCACGGCGTCGATGCACTGCCCGAACGTCTTGGCGCGCACCGCGATGCCGGTGGCGATCTGGACGACGTCGGTGACGCCTGGCATCTGGCGCACTTCGTCGGCGTTGGCCACCGACCGCGGCGTTCCCTTGATCGTCGGCGGGCGGCAGATCATCGTCGGCAGCGCGTCGGGGATGTTGAGGTCCATGGCGAACGTCTTGCGCCCGGTGACGGCGGCCAGCGCGTCGATACGGTTGCGCGGCGTGCCGATGACCGTGAACTCCGACGGATCCTTCAGCGTCACCTCGACCTGCTTGGTCTGCTGGCTCGCGGCGCGTCCGGCCAGCGCGCCGTAGCCGATTGTGCGGCCGTCCGGCGCCTTGATGACGCCGAGGTATGAGGTCAGCCGCGTGGGGTCCTCCCCCAGCTCAACGGCCGCTGCCTTGAGCAGTTGGCCGCGGGCGATCGCCGCGGCGATCCGGATCGGGCGGTAGGTGGAGATCACGGTGTTCGACCCGGCGGTGATCTGGTTGAACACCAGCTCGGGCCGCGCGTCGGCCAGCGTCACGTTGATCTTGTCGAGCGGAAGGTCGAGTTCCTCGGCGATCAGCATGGCGGCCATCGTCGTGACGCCCTGGCCGCTCTCGCTGCGGGGCATGTCGAACGACGCGGTGCCGTCGGAGTTGACCACGACGGAGATGAGGTTCGACGTCGGGGCCGCCGCGGCCGTCATCAGGTCGTTGAGGTCGGAGATCTCCGACGCCTCCGGCGCGGAGGGGATGACGGCGCCTGCCTCGCGCGGGGCGGCGGCGGACTGCCCGAGATGTGCGGCTGCCGCAAGGGTGGGCGCCGCGACCAAGTAACCGAGGAATCGGCGGCGGCCGATGCCCTTGTCGGGGGTTCGGGGTGCGCTTTCCGATCCTGGTGCGCCGGACGAGCGCGAACCACGGTGTTGCATCGACTGTCCTCTCGAACGTCCCGGGCCGGGGCAACCCGGGCATAGTGATCGTTTTCCGCGATCGCCGTGCAATGCCGGGGGGAGTTTGGCGGGCGCAGTCAGCGGGCACCGTCATAGACCTCCCAGATCGACATCGCCAAGTCGGCGGCCCACGATGCTCGCTTTAGGTCACGAAACCTCCACCATTCGGATGAGGTGTGGTAACTCCGATCGGATGATCTTGCACGACGCCCTTCGCGGCGGGTTATGCGGGGGCACGCGAGCGACCAGATTGCAGGCACCCCACCGGTCAAATTGCACGACCTGATCGCTGGATACGTCCTTTATACGGGCGCCGAAACGTTGTCGTTCGGGCCGAAAATGCGTGCGATACCGGTGAGTGCACTGTGGCAGGTCGGTCGCTGACACCTGCGCCCGCGGAGCGAGCCAACCCGATCATCCCCGGCACGCGTGATTCGTTGCCCGGAATGCCGGGTACCAATCAGGTGTTGTCCCAGTCGACAGCGCAGTGACATGCGCACCGCGCGGCGGGAACCCAGGATCGGAGGACGCCATGGCGGAACAGCGGCAGTACGACGTCATCGTAATCGGCGGTGGCTCGACCGGCGAAAACGCCGCGGGCTACGCCAGGGAGAACGGGCTGACCGCCGTGGTCGTTGAGAGCGAACTGATCGGCGGGGAGTGCACCTACTGGGCGTGCATGCCGAGCAAGGCGCTCTTGCGACCCGGCGAGGTGCTGGCCGCCGCGCGCCGCGTACCGGCGGCCGCCGGAGCGGTCACCGGATCGGTCGACGTCGACAAGGCGCTGCGCAGCAGGGACAGGCTCGCCAGCGACTGGAACGACGAAGGCCAGGCGCAGTGGCTGGCCAGCGTGGACGTCGACGTCGTGCGGGGCACGGGACGCCTGACCGGCGAGCGCACCGTCGAGGTGACGACCGGCGAAGGCGAGCCCATCACCCTCACCGCGCGGAAGGCCGTCATCGTCGCCACCGGATCGAGCGCAGCCATGCCACCCATCGAGGGCATCCGCGACATCGCCACCTGGGACAACCGCGATGTCACAACGGCGAAGGAGATTCCCCGCAGACTGCTCGTGCTCGGCGGCGGGGTCGTCGGCGTCGAGATGGCGCAGGCGTACCGCAGGCTAGGCGCCGAAGAAGTCACCATCGTCGAGATGGCCGACCGGCTGCTGCTGAACGAGGAACCGTTCGTCGGCGAGGAACTGGCCAAGGCGTTCGAGGCCGAGGGCACCCGGGTGCTCACCGGCGCCAAGGCGAGTCGCGCAGCGCGGGAGTCGGCCGACGCCCCGGTCACGCTCACCCTGGACGACCAACGCGAGCTGGTCGGCGACGAGATCCTGGTCGCGGTCGGCCGCAAACCCCGCACGCAGGACATCGGGCTGGAGACCGTCGGGCTGGAACCCGGCCGCCATCTGGAGGTCGACGACGAACTGCGGGTCAAGGACGTCGACGGCGGCTGGCTGTACGCGGCGGGCGACGTCAACGGCCGCGCGCTGCTCACCCACCAGGGCAAGTACCAGGCGCGGCTGGTCGGCGACATCATCGCTGGCCGCGACGTCCAGGCGTGGGCCGACAATCGCGCCGTGCCGAGGGTCGTGTTCACCGACCCGCAGGTCGCCGCCGTCGGCAAGACGGAGCAGCAGGCGCGCGACGCGGGCATCGACGTGCGCACCGTCCGCTACGACATCGGCAGCATCGCGGCGGGTGCGCTGCACGGCAAGGACGTCAGCGGCACAACGCAACTGGTGATCGACCAGTCGCGCCGCATCATCGTGGGCGCTACGTTCGTCGGGCCGGACGTCGGCGAACTGCTGCACGCCGCAACCATCGCTATCGTCGGCGAGGTTCCGCTGGACACGCTGTGGCACGCCGTCCCAGCGTTCCCCACGCTCAGTGAGGTGTGGCTGCGGCTGCTGGAGGCCGACCGCACCCTCGGGTAGCAGCCACGCGAACGGGCCGGAGCCGCTGCGACTCCGGCCCGTTGTCGGAAAGTGTCAGTGAGGTGAGACCTCAGCCACCAGCGCCCGGCATCGCAGGCATCGGCGGCATGGTGGGTTGCGAACCGAACAAGTCGAGGTACATGCCGCCTGCGACGCCGAGACCGAGCACGCCGAGAAGCGCGCCGCCGAGGGCGACGGCCTTCACCCATCCGCTGGTGTCCGCCTTGTTCGCGTGCACGGCGAGCACAGCGCCGCCCACGAGCACGGCCAGCAGCGCGAAGGCGCCGTTGACGATCGCGGTGGTGTCCCACGGCGCGCCGTATGCGATCTCGATCTGATCGGCGCCGCCACCGGAACGCATCTGGATCTGGCCGAGGATCTCCTGGCGGAAGCGCATCATGTCGCCAAGCGAGCTGCCGGTGATCGACACAAGGCCCAGCCCGGCACTCACGATGGCGACCGCGCCCGCGGCGAAGCCACCACTCGCCTTGCCTGAACCGCTCGCCTTCGCGGCGACAGGGGCCTCGCTTGTGGTGTCGGTGGTCGGCGCATCGGCACTCGTGCCGTCCGCGTCGGAGGTCTCGGACTGCGTGGCACTCGTCGTTTCCGTCGACACGTCGGCCTGCGCCTCGTCTGGCGTGACGTCGTCCGAAGTAACGGTAGTTTTACTGTCTGAAGTCATCGCACCGACCCTAGACACAACCAGCTAAGACCCCAGTAAAGACGTGGAATTCTGTCCGATGACGACCGAATTTCATTCTTGTGGGTGACATTATGCCGGCTAGTGGCCGCCAAGCGCGCGGTCGACGCCGGGTACGGTGTCCCGCATCGGATACCTGTCTCGTCGCCGCGCCCGGCCAGACCCACCCGACTGGCCGGACTACCTTGGCGGCTTCAACGACGAACGCCCCGGCATCACCGAGGACGTCCTGGACAGCGCTACCGCAGGCGAGCGCACGCCGTACGAGTGACTGGCCGAACCGCTACGGGACAGCGACGGCCCCCTGCTCGACCTCGCGTGCGGTTCCGCGCCGACCCAGCCGTTGCTCCCTAGGACGTCGCGGTCGTCCCCGCGTCGCTCGGGCGACCACGCTGGGGCGCGCTGATGTGGTGGTACCGACGGGACGTGGCGAACACCCTCGCCAGCGACGCCTCGATGTTCGCGCGTGTGTCGCCGAGTCCCACCAGCAGGTTGATGATCAACGGCTGCAGGGTGCGCACCAGGCCGTGACCCTCGTGGCCGAACACCCCCGTCATCTCAAGCAAGACGTAGCCGTGGGTGGCACTCCAGATCTGCCCCGCCACCGCGACCGGATCCGCTGCGGCGATGCGACCGGACTCCGCCGCCCGCGTCACCGCGCCGACGAGGTGGTTGAACGCGCTGATGCCTTCACTGAGCGACGTCGGACTGCCCGCTGTGGTGAGGTCGCGTTCCTTGGTGCGCCGCGTACCCGGCGTCGTCAGCCCGAACATCAGCCGGTAGAGCTGCTGGTTGTCCAGCGCGAACTGGCGGTACGCGATGCCGAGCGCGAGCAAGTCGGCGATGGTGTCGTCGCTACGCTCGACCCGCGCGAGTCCGGCTTCGAACCGCGCGAAGCCTTCCCTGGTGACCTCGTCGAGCAGTTGCGGCATGCCGCCGAAGTGCGTGTAGACGGCCATGGTGGACGCGCCGATCTCGGCAGCGAGCGGGCGCGCCTGCAGCGCCTCCGGCCCGCTGGCAGCCAGCTTCTCGATGGCGGCCGCGAGCAGGCGTTCCCGCACCGTGCCCTGCCGCTCTGCCTCACCCACGACGCCATCCTGTCATAACGGCGTTATCGAACCCGTTGACCACCTCGCATAACCATGTTATACCGATACATAACATCGTTATAGGAGGAAGTCATGCATCCTTATGCGGCCGGGATAGCCGCACACGACATCGAGCGCACCATCGGCATGCTTGCTCCGGACGTCGTGCTGCACTCGCCGATACTGGCCAGCTATCGGTTCCGGGGCGCTCCGGACGTCGCATCGGTGCTGTCCGCCGCCGCCGCCGTCGTCCACGAGCCCGAGGTGGTCGCGGACTTCGGCGACGACGACCGGCGGCTGGTCGGCATACGCGCCACCGTCGGCGCCCGCCCCATCGAGATCACCCATCTGCTGCGCCTCGACGAGTCGGACCAGGTCAGCGAGATCCGGCTGTTCGTCCGGCCGCTGCCAGGGCTCGCCGCGCTGCTTGCCGGCCTCGGGCCACGGCTGGCGGCACGGCACTCCTGGGCACGCGCCACCATCACCCGGTTCGCGACCCGCCCTATCGCGGCCATCGCGCCGTTCTACGACCGCGTGGCCACCCGCCTGGTCACCCGCTGAAAGGACCCGTCATGACCAACCCGTACCTCGAAGGCAACTTCGCCCCGATCAGCACCGAGCACACCGCCACCGACCTGCCCGTCACCGGCACCATCCCGGAGCACCTCGACGGCAGGTACCTCCGCAACGGACCGAACCCCATCGGCGAGATCGACCCGCGCACCTACAACTGGTTCGTCGGCGACGGCATGGTGCACGGCATCCGCATCCGCGACGGAAAGGCCGAGTGGTACCGCAACCGGTGGGTCCGCAACGGACCAGTCGCGGACGCCCTCGGCGAGCCGCGTCGTGGCCGGACGACAACCGGCATGGACCTGGCGACCAACACCAACGTCATCGGCCACGCCGGAAAGACGTTCGCGCTGGTCGAGGGCGGTGCGCCGGTGTTCGAGCTGACCGAAGAGCTGGAGAGCGCCGGCCCGTGCGACTTCGACGGCACGCTGCCCGGCGCCTACACCGCGCACCCGCAGCGCGACCCGGCCACCGGCGAGCTGCACGCGGTGTCGTACTACTTCGGCTGGGGTAACAGGGTGCAGTACACCGTGCTCGACCGCGACGGGCGGGTACGGCGTGCGGTCGACATCGAGGTGTCAGGTAGCCCGATGATGCACAACTTCTCGCTGACCGAGAAGCACGTGCTGATCTACGACCTGCCGGTCACCTTCGACACCGGCATCGCGGCCGCTGCGTCGGTGCCCCGCTTCCTGCGCGGCGCGGCGCGGCTCACGCTGTCGGCGCTCATCGGCAACGTCCGTATCCCCGACCCGATGGCGGCCGCGGCGTCGCGGCAGCTCAAGCCCAACGCTTCGCTGCCGTACAGCTGGAGCCCGCGCTACCCGGCACGCATCGGCGTGCTCCCCCGCGACGGTGCGTCCAGCGACGTCCGATGGTTCGACATCGACCCGTGCTACGTCTTCCACCCGGTCAACGCCTACGACAACGGCGACACCATTGTGGTCGAGGTGCCGCGCTCTGACCGCGTGTTCGACAAGGACCTGAGCGGGCCGGGCGACGCGGACCCGGTCCTCGACCGATGGGAGATCGACCTGACGGCGGGGAAGGTCCGCACCGAGCGCATCGACGACGTCGTGCAGGAGTTCCCGCGCATCGACGAACGGCTGCTCGGCCGTCGGCACCGCTACGCCTACACCAGCGCGGCGCGGGAGCAGAGCTGGTTCGACAGCGTGCTCAAGCACGACGTCTCTCGTGCGACGTCCACAGTGCACACGTTCGGGGAAGGCAAGGAGATCGGCGAGTTCGTCTTCGTCCCGTCCACAGCGGACGCCGCGGAGGACGACGGCGTACTGATGGGATTCGTATACGACAAGGCGTCCGACCGCAGCGACCTCACGATGCTCGACGCGGCGACACTGGAACCCGTGGCGAGTATTCACCTGCCGACGCGCGTGCCTGCCGGGTTCCACGGCAACTGGGTACCAACCGCCGCGTAACCTTCGCTACCCTGCGGCGAGGAGGAGATCGAGTCATGCGCGCCGTTTCGAGCGTCACGCTGCCCGCCGAGCTGGTGCGGGAGCCGGGCAACCTGCCGAAGCACTGCTCGCGCCATGGCCGTCCCGCCGACACCCATGCGGACTTCTCGCTGCAGGTGACGAAGCGCCCTGCGGGCGGCGCCGGGCTCACCAACAACGCCTTCAGCACGAAGGGTCGCAAGCCACGCACCCTTTACGTCACAGGGTGGCCGTTGTGCCCGGCATGCGCGCGGAGCAGGGCGGTGTGGTTCACCGCCACGATGGTGCTGTTCTTCGGTGGAGTTGTGGCGTTCTTCGGCGCGCTGGCCGTGCAGATCGCGGCCGACAACCCGCCGGTGAACGCGCTTGCCCTCACCGCCATGATCGGGTTCATCGCGATGGTGGTGGCGTGGCTGCCGTTCTACCTGTCCGGCTACCCCCGATTGACTAAGGCGAACCCCTCGCCGGACGGCGAGTCCGTCGTCGTCATCTCCCCTAGCGAGGAGTTCCGCGCTGACCTGACCGGCTGACGCCAGGTGTGAGCCGCGCCCCAGCCGGGTAGGCCATGGCCATGAGTCATGCGCAGAACCCGGACGGCGTGCCAGGCAGTCAGGCGGAGACGCCGTCGGACATTCCGGCCAAGGGCTGGTGGCAGATCCTGCGCCGGGGCATGAAGGACGCCAAAGCCGACAACGTTCCGCTGCTCGCGGCGGGCGTGGCGTTCTACGCGTTCCTGGCGATCTTCCCAGGGCTGGTCGCCGCGCTCACGCTCTATGGACTGGTCGCGGACCCGTCGCAGGTGACGTCCCAGCTCTCGCGCGTCTTACCCAACGAGGCGCAGCCGCTGATCAGCCAGGTCACCGCCACCAGCGGCGCCGCACTGACGGTCGGGCTCGTCGTCTCGGTGCTGGTCGCGCTGTGGAGCGCGTCCAGCGGCACGACAAAGCTGATGGCGGCGGTCAACGTCGCCTACGACGAACGCGAAGGGCGCGGCGGCGTCAAGCTCCGCGCGATCGGTGTGGCGCTCACGGTGGCAGCCATCGTGTTCCTGCTGCTCAGCGTGGCCTTGGTGGCCGTGGTGCCGGGCATCCTGAACGCGCTGCAGCTCGGCGTTGTCGTCCAGGTCGTTGCCGGTGTGCTGCGGTTGGCGCTGCTTGCTGGGCTGATCATGGTCGCGCTCGCGGCGCTGTACCGGGTGGCGCCGGACCGCGACGCGCCGCGGTTCCGCTGGGTCACGCCCGGCGCCGCCATCGCCGCGACGTTGTGGATCCTCGGCAGCGCGGCGTTCAGTCTCTACGTGAACCTGTTCGGCAGCTACAGCAACACCTACGGGGCCTTGGCTGGCGTCATCGTGCTGATGCTGTGGCTGCTGCTGACGTCGTACGTCGTACTGCTCGGCGCGGAGATCAACGCGGAGTCCGAGCGGCAGACCGTCGTCGACACCACCAAGGGCAGGCCGATGCCGATGGGCGAGCGCGGCGCCTTCGCGGCCGACACGCGTCCCTAGCGGCGCTCGTCGTCCAAGGGTTCCGGCCCGTCGTCGCCGGGCCAGGTGCCGGTCAGCTTGCGGAAACCGGCCGCGCCGCCCCGGTCTGCGAGCGCCTTCACGAAGCCGAAGACCGCGCCCTGGATGGCGGCAGCCGTGAGCACCTCGCGCCAGCTGCGGTTCCGCTCCGTCGCACTCGGCGCGTCGTCCTGGCCGGTGAGCAGCTTCCACACCCGGTTGAACGCCGCGGTGGCCGCGACGCCGCCGAGCGCACCGGCCGTCACACCGAGAGGTTTGTACAGCAGCTTGGTCATGAGTTCGCTCCCTGCGCCGTCTTGTCATCCTGTGCTACCCATTCCCGCCCGGTGTCAATCACCGCAGCCGCGAGCGCCCGTGCAGTAGTCTCCGCCGTGCGGATCATTCCCCCGGCGAAAGCGAGCCACCGTGTCCGACCAGGCCGCAGAGGCCTTCTACGTCCCAGGCACCGAAGGCGTGTTCCTGTCCACGCCGCACACCGCGGGGCCGTGGACGACGGAAGCGCAGCATCTCGGCCCGCCGTCGGCACTGCTGGTGCGCGCTCTGGAACAGGTCGATGCCGAGCGGGAGTCGCAGCTCGCGAGGGTAACCATCGAGATCCTCGGCCCGGTGCCACTCGACGAGCTGACCGTACGGGCCGGGCTGGTCCGGCCCGGTCGCTCGGTG
>WHUD01000101.1 GCA_009377385.1 Actinophytocola sp. | reverse complement strand
CCTGAATGGCGCAGCCGACGAGACGTGATTCCGGTGAGTTTTCGTCGTTGTGGCAATCCTCGAGACCGAAGCGTTCGTTGAAACCGTCGCAGTCGATCATGTGGTCATCCATCTGCAGGAAGTCGGTCGGCCCGTAGAGGTTCACTACCGCGTGTACCGAACTGGACAAGCCGGTCACGCCGACGGTGCCCTCGAGTTCGGAGTCATTGCCGGCGACGCCGGCCATGGTGGCTGCCCATCCACCCGAGGAGTCGCCCATGATGGCAATTCGATCCGGATCGATGCGGTACTCCGGAGCGTGCGCGCGAAGCCACCGTATGGCGGCCTTGATGTCGTGAACCTGGGCGGGGAACGGTGCGTTCCAGCTCGCCCGGATCGACACTCCGGCTACCACGTACCCGGCATCGGTGAAGAAGGGGGCGAGTTCCCGTGCGTACTCCTTGCCGTTCTCACCGAGCCACGCGCTTCCTCCCGTCACGACCAGCAATGGACGCGAAGCTTTGCTCTGGGTAGCCGGCAGATAGAGATCGAGCAGGTGCCCGGTGCTATCGGCGGGCTCGGGGTCGGCGTAGGCAACGTTTTCGACGACACCGGCTTCGGCATCGGCCGAAGCCGTAGCGGCGTGCGCCTGGACGGGGACAGTCGACAGCACCAGCACGGCGATTGTGGCCATGACAACCGGGAGCACAACTGATCGAAACCGACCTTGTCGACGACCGCTGCTGATGGTGCCTGCGGGAACAACCACGAACGCCTCCTGTGTAGTGGATCACACTCGAGTTGTGCCTACCGTTGCATCAGCGACGGCGTCGCCCAACGATTGTCTTTCGCTGGGCAGAAGGCTCGGCCGACCTCCTCCGAAAGCCAACCTCGAGTACTCCACGATGGACACTCGAAGCTCGTTGCGGCATCAGCCGGGCTGATGCGGTCCATCACTGATTCGTGCTTCCGAATCATCGCGCCGGTTCGGCATGGTGAGTGCAGCTACCCGGCTCGGCCTGGCGTCAGAGCTGGTCGGATCGGTCGTTGGCAGAGAAGGAGAGCTGCGATGTGTGACGTTGTGGGCCGCGCGCTGGCGCAGGCGCAGGGACGCGGCACCGGACTCTCGCGGCGAAGCCTGCTGCGAGGGGTAGGAGCAACTACGGTCGCAGGCGGCGTCGCGGCTGCCGCGGCCCGAGCAGCCGACGCCCAGTCCGGTGCCGGATCCGCGGCGGCTGCCCGGCGCTACCGGACGCGGCTCGTCCTACTCGGAACCGCGGGCGGGCCGGTCATCCTGCCGGATGAACCACGCGGGGGTGGCCAACGGTTCGGCGTGTCCACGGCCATCGTGTACGGAGACCATGTCTACGTGGTCGATCTCGGCAACGGTGCTCACCTGCGACTGGTCGAGGCGGGGCTCGGGGATGGTGAGCTCAACACCGGCTTCGCCAACGTCCGTGGGGTCCTTTTCACCCATCTGCATTCCGACCACGTCGCGGAGTGGCCGGCGGTCTACGCGACCGGCTCGATGAACGTCGGGGGTAACCAGGATGGAATCGAGGTGTTCGGGCCTGGCGATCGCGGTAGCCTGCCGCGCGTCTTCCCACCTGGACGACCCGCTCCGCCGGTGATCAACCCGGACGATCCCACTCCGGGCATTACTGGGATGACCGGCTACCTCAGGCAGGCCTTCGCCGCCGACCTCAACGACCGGACGCGGGACAGCAACTTCACCGACCCTGAGTCGCTGTTCCGGCTGCACGACATCGACATCTCGCCGTATTGGACGGTGGATCCGGAGGGAGTGCCACCGCGTCTCGAGCGTCCGATCCCGGTGTGGACGGACGGGGACGTCCGCGTGACGGCGACGCTGGTCGATCACCACCCGACGGCGCCCTCGTTCGCTTACCGGTTCGACACCCCCGACGGGTCGATTGTGGTCTCGGGTGACACGACGGTCAGCGAGAACCTCATCGATCTCGCACGCGACGCCGACTACCTGGTGCACGAGGTCATCGACCCGCTTTTCGTCGAACAGTTGGTTGCGACGCTGCCGCCGGAGCAGGCGGAACCGGTGAAAGCGCACCTGCTCGAATCCCATACGACGATCGAGCAGGTCGGGCGGGACGTCGCCGAACCGGCAGGCGTGCGGCACCTCGTCCTGTCCCATCTGGTGCCCTCGAACAACGACCTGCGTCGCTGGCGCCGGGCGCAAGACGGATTCTCCGGCAGGCTCATCGTCGGCGAGGACCTCATGCAACTCGGTGTCGGCAGGCCCTGATACCGGCCTCCGCCGCGCTGTACCGCGAACGGTTCGACGCCCTCGAGCCGGACGCAACCGCGTGACGGCAACGATTGTCGCAATCCGACGGTGCTCGCCGTTGAGTTCGTCTCAGGCGGATGACCTGACGACGGTTACCTTGGACTCGGTACCTGCGTACGGAGGTGGTTGCTTTCCCTCGAGCGCACAAACCACGGACGCCGCGATGTGCTCCGCCATCGCGCGCTGGCCGATCTTGATGGTGGTCAGCGGCGGTTGGGCGAACTTGGCGACCGGAATGTCATCGACGCCGATGACGGCAAGGTCGTCGGGAACTTGGACGCCCGCCTCCCGCGCCGCGGCGAGCACGGCCAAGGCAACCTCGTCGTTGTAAGCACACACTGCCGTCACCGGGTCGCGCCGGTTCCGCCATGCGGCGATCGCGGTCGCCTGGACCGAGGACAGGGCGATGGTCCGCACCTCGGGTGGCTCGAGCACTCGCTCCTCGCAGGCGATGCGGACGCCTTCGAGCCGGGGCAGGGCGAAACTGTCCAGGCGCGCATCGTCCGGACTCGCATAGCCGATCACGCTGTGCCCGGCCGCGACAAGGTGCTCCACCTGCATGCGCCCGATCTGGACCTGCGCGGAGGTGAGCGCACCCTCGCGGCCGGGTGAGTCGTCGAGCAGCGCGAAAGATACCGGTATGCCGGCGTCGCGGATCGCGGCGTGCTCCTCGGTATGGGTGGTGTCGGCGAGGACGACCGCTGCCGGACTCACCGTTCGCCACAGGCTCGAGAAGGATCGCTTACCCGTCGGAAGCTGGTGGGTGACCAGTGTCAGCCCGTGCCTGGCGAGTTCGTTGGTGGTGACCTCGATCATCTCACCGACGACGTGCCCGATCGGCCACGTCGGCAGGATAAGTAACACGACGTCGCTGCGCCCGCGCCGCAGGGTTCGCGCCGCGGCCGATGGGGTGTAACCGAGCCGCCGCGCGGCGTCCAGGACGCGCTGCCGTGTCGGCTCGGGGATCTTCTGGTGCGGCGTGTCGTTGAGGACATAGCTGACGGTGGCGCGCGAGACGTTCGCCTCACGCGCCACGTCCGCACTGGTGACCTTCATCCTCGCCAACTCTCCCCTCCGATTGATCAGCGACGGAGCGAACGTAGCACCCGCGGCTGCGGGCTACTCGCGTCAGCGTCGTCGGCGATCGCGATGCGTCAGCGGATGCACCCCTTGCGTACCTGCGGGACCCACTGTACGGTACTTACACGTGTAGGTGACACGAGTCACTACTAGATCTGCAACCGGGGCAAAGGAGCTACGGACGTGACCACCACACCCTCACCCGGACACCTCGACGCGGCGGAATCCGCGTCGCGCCCGGTATCGCGCAGGCTGATGGCTGCGATCGCGTTCGCGCAGTTCGGCTTGTTCGTCGCCCTGCTCACTCCGGTGATCGTGTCGTTGACCCTGCGGGTCAACGCCGTCGTCGGCGACGGAGAGGGACGCGCGGGCGCTCTCGGCCTCATACTCGGTGTGGGGGCGTTCTTCGCGCTCGCGGCGAACCCGTTCTTCGGGCACCTGTCGGACCGCACGACCTCCCGCATGGGCATGCGCCGTCCCTGGCTGGCCGTGGGCACGGTTGGTGGTGTCGCCGGCCTGGCCATCATCGGCGTCGCGGAGAGCGTCCCGATGCTGCTGGTTGGTTGGTGTGTCACGCAGACTTTCTTCAACTGCGTTCTTGCCGTGCTCGTCGCGTTGCTGTCCGACCAGGTCCCATTGCTGCAGCGGGGTCGCGTGTCCGGGCTGATGGGCGTCGGGCAGATCGTCGGGGTCACTGTCGGCGCCGCGCTCGCTGACGTGTTCACCGGGGATCCGCTGCTGCTGATGGTTGGCCCGGCGGTCGTTCTGCTGGTCGCGGTTCCCATTCTGATGTCGGTGCTGCCTGATCGACGATTGGATCCGGCGGATCGTCCACCGTTCTCGGTGCGGACCGCAGCCGCGACCTTTGTCTTCAACCCCCGTCGCAACCCCGACTTCGGCTGGGCGTGGTTGTCGCGGTTCCTCGGCTTCTACGGAGTCGCCACGATCCTCAGCTTCCAAGGGCTATACCTGGGCACGCGCCTGGATGTGCCCGATGAGGACCTGGCTGGCACCGTGTTCCAGTTCCAGATGGTGCAGAACCCGTGCATCATCGCGGCCGCGCTGCTTGCCGGTTTCCTGTCCGACCGTGTCGGCCGCCGCAAGCTGTGGGTGCTGGGCGCATCGCTGGTGCAAGCCGCGGGACTCGGCACGCTGGCGTTCGCCCCGAACCTGCCCGCTGTCCTGGCCGGTGCTGTGATCACCGGGCTGGCGATGGGAGTCTTCGTCTCCGTTGAGCTCGCCCTCGCCGTGAACGTGCTACCCGATCCGGCCACCGCGGCCAAGGACCTCGGCGTCTACAACATCGCCAACGCCGCACCACAATCGGTCGCGCCGGCAGTCGGGCCCGCGTTGATCGCCGCAGGCGGATTCGGCCTGCTGTTCCTCGGCTCCTCGGCCATCGCGGCCGCCGGGGGTGCCGCCATCATGAAGATCAAGGGGAGGAAATGAGTCAGATTCTCGCCGGCGACGTTCGTATTGACGTGTGGCAGTACACACGGTCGCTGACGCTGGAGCAAAAGGTGCGCATGCTCACGGGAGCCGACTTCTGGTCGCTGCACCCGGAACCGGCCGCGGGCCTGCGCAGGCTGGTCGTATCCGACGGGCCGGCGGGTGTGCGCGGCGAGAGCTGGGACGAGCGCGACCCGTCGGCCAACGTGCCCTCCCCGACGGCGCTCGCGGCCACCTGGGATCCCGAGCGGATCGAGCGGGTCGGCGGGCTGCTCGCCGAGGAGGCCCGGCGCAAGGGTGTCGACGTGCTGCTCGCGCCGACGGTCAACCTGCACCGCACCCCGCACGGTGGCCGTCACTTCGAGTGCTTCAGCGAGGATCCGCTGCTCACCGCGGCGATGGGCACGGCCTACGTGCAGGGCGTGCAGGCGCGCGGCGTCGGTGCCACCGTCAAGCACTTCGTCGCCAACGACTCCGAGACCGAGCGGCTGACCCTGGACGCGCGGATCGATGAACGCGCCCTACGCGAGCTGTACCTCGCGCCCTTCGAGACGATCGTCCGTGAGGGCGGCGCGTGGGCGGTGATGGCCGCATACAACGGCGTCAACGGCACGACGATGACGGAGTCGCCGATGTTGCGCGAGATCCTCAAGCAAGAATGGGGGTTCGACGGCGTCGTCATGTCGGACTGGTTCGCCGCCCGGTCACTCGCTGCGGCAGGGCCCGGGCTGCTGGACCTCGTCATGCCGGGACCCGCCGGGCCCTGGGGTGAGGCGCTCGTCGACGCCGTCCGCGCCGGGAAGGTTCCCGAGTCCGCGG
This sequence comes from Actinophytocola sp., assembly GCA_009377385.1. GTDB lineage: Bacteria > Actinomycetota > Actinomycetes > Mycobacteriales > Pseudonocardiaceae > Haloechinothrix_A. The sequence goes on along the minus strand of WHUD01000101.1, from coordinate 10,935 downwards.
TGGACGACAAGGTGATGCGCATCCTCCGGCTGGCCGCGCGGGTCGGCGCGCTCGACGGGATCGCTTCGGCGGTGCGGGACGTTCCGGGCGGGTACGCGGACGTGGGTGCCGAGCTGCGTGCTGCGGCGGCGGCGGGGTTTGTTCTCGCCAGCAACACCGGTTCGATGCTGCCCCTTGACGTCACGGGCCTGAGCCGCGTCGCGGTGCTCGGCGCGAATGCCTCGGTCGCCCGGACTCTCGGTGGGGGCAGCGCCACCGTCGCCCCGCCGTACGTCGTGTCCCCGCTCGACGGGATCAGGACCGCCGTCGGCGACGACGTGGAGGTGGTACACGGCGCAGGCGGGCGCACCAGCGGCCGCGTGCCCACGGCGCAGGCCGGATCGCTGACCGCGCCCGATGGGTCGAACGGTGCGCTCGAAGTGCGGTTCCTCGATACGGCAGGGAACCTGCTGACACGCCAGCAGCGGCACGCCACAACCCTGCTGTGGTCGGGTGTGATCGCCGACGGCATCGGCGTGCGCGACGTGGCGGCCATCGAGGTGCACGCAAGCTTCTGCGCGCCACAGCCCGGCCGGTATCTGGTCGGCGGCTCCGGGCTGGGGCGGTTCACGTTGACGGCCGACGACGCCACGGTGCACGAGGAGGTGACCAGCCTTGCCGACGGCGCGGACGTGGTCGAAGGCATGATGCGCCCGCCGCAGGCCGTCACCACTCTCGATCTCGCCGAGGGCCAGGAGGTCGATCTGGTGCTGCGCTACGAGCCCGGCGCGGTCGAGCACGGGTTCGGCGAGGCCGAAGTCGCGATGCTCGCGCTGCAACTCAACATCGGACTGGACAGCGACGACGATGCCGAACTCGAGCACGCGGTCAGGCAGGCGGCGGAGTCCGATGTCGCGGTGGTCGTCGTCGGTACAACCGAGGAGGTCGAAAGCGAAGGCTTCGACCGGACCACGCTCGCGTTACCCGGCAGGCAGGACGAGCTCGTGCGCCGAGTCGCCGAGGTGAACCTGCGCACCGTGGTCGTGGTCAACGCGGGCGCGCCGGTGCTGCTGCCCTGGGCCGACGATGTCGCGGCGGTGTTGATCGCGTGGTTTCCCGGGCAGGAGTTCGGCAACGCGCTGGCCGACGTGCTGCTGGGCATTGTCGAACCGGGCGGGCGACTGCCGATGACATGGCCGCGGGAGGAGGCGGGGCACCCGAGCGTCACCCCGGTCGAAGGCACACTGCCGTACGACGAAGGCATCTTCGTGGGCTACCGCGCCTACGAGCGCGACGGCCGCAAGCCCCGCTACGCCTTCGGGCACGGACTCGGCTACACCGAATGGTCCTATGAGGACGTCAGCGTGCTAGCGGACCAGAACGCGGCTGGGGGCTTTGCTCTCACGGTGCGCCTACGCAACACCGGAGGGCGCCCCGGACGCGAGGTCGTGCAGGTGTACGCGTCTCGGCCGGACAGCGCCGTCGAGCGACCACGGCGCTGGCTCGCCGGCTTCGCCACCGTGGACGCCGAAAGCGGCGAGGTCGCCGATGTCGACATCACCGTACCCGCGCGGGCCTTGGCGCATTGGGACACCACGACAGGCTGGACGGTCGAACCCGGCGACTACCGGCTCGAAGTCGGTCGCTCGCTTGCCGACCTGCGACTGGTGACCGAGGTGCGGGCCGAGTAGCAGCCTCGAGTGGCGTGCGAGTTCGCTCTTACCCCGATGCCGAATCGGCGCCGTGTTTGCCGGGCGCCCAGTCGGTGTCGGCGAGGTAGTCGCTCGCCACAGTCAGCGGTATCTCCTCCAGGTCGGTTGCCATGGTGTCGTTCCACCGGTTGAGGAAGCCGAAGGTGGCGACGACTGCGACGATCTCGACGATCTGCTCGTCGCTGAAGTGGGCCCGGATGGCCGCGAAGTGCTCCGCCGTCACGCCGTTAGGGACCAGTGCGGCGTTGCGGGCGAGATCGAGGGCGGCTCGCTCCGCTTCATCGAAGCGCGGGCTCGTCTCGTACTCCCACAGAGCGGCGGCCTTCTCCGCATCGATCCCGGCGCGGCTCATGATCAAGGCACCGTGCGCTTGGCAGTAGCGGCAGCCTGCGGCGGTGCTCGCGACTTCGGCCACCATCGACTTCAGGGCAGGTGAGACGCACCCGTCGCCCAGCGTGCTCGCCAGGAGGGCAGTGAAGCGGCGCAGGATATCGGGCTTGTGGCCCATGGTGAGCAGACTGTTCGGGAGGAATCCCATCGCGGCTTCGGCCCCCGCGAACGCTGGGGCGAGCTCAGGGTCCTCATCGGGCGTGAGCGGTTGAACGTGGGCCATCAGGCGCTCCTTGGAGTGTTTGCACTGTAGTGACGCCAGCTATCGCAGGGGCTCGGCCCGCCGTGGGGCGGGTGCGGCCGACGTCCTGCGGATCGGTTTCCGGGTCATCTGCTCATCTTCCTGATTCAGCGCGGGCTCTGGGTCAGTCGTGGGTGACGTCGAGGGGAATGTTCCGCCCGCGTAGCGCGACCAGAGTGACCACGGCCATCACGCCTGCTGCGATGCCGAGCACGGCGAGGGCCGGTTGCAGCCCGCCCACTCCGGCGGCGAGTGCGGCGATGACCAGTGGGGACACGAACTGGCCGAGGAAGAGGGTCCCGGTCCACAGGCCGGTGCCGCGTCCGCGCTGGGTGAAGGTCAGGCTGTTCACTGCCCAGGTGAGCAGTGTGGGCAGCATCAGGCCAGTGCCGAAGCCGGTGAGGATCGCGCCGAGGGTGATGACGGGGACCGAGGTGGTGGCGAAGACCAGGAGCAGCCCGAGCCCGGACAGGGTGAACTCCGCGGGCAGCAGGACGCGGGGACCACGGTGGGCGACCTTGCCGAACAGGCCGGCGCCGATGGCGGTGGCCAGGGACATGATCGCGGTGATGCCGCCGATCATCGCGGTGGAGGCCACGCCGACATCGTTCAGGACGAACGAGAGCTGCACGAGCAGCGCGTAGAACACGATCCCGCCGAACACCGTGACTCCGACAGGTGCGGCGAGCTGTCGCCACGGAATGGGTTCGAGCCCGGCAGTCGGGTCGGAGGCCGGTCGTGCGGGTTGCCAGAGCATCCGCGCCATCGGGACGACGATCACGACCGCGGCGAGATAGAGCCAGAACGGTGTGCGCCAGCCTGCCGTGCCCAGGATCCCACCGGCGCCGAGGAAGACGGTCGCGGAGATGGCGGCGACCAGCGTCTGCAGGCCGAGGTAGCGGGCGCGTTGCCGTCCGGACCAGTAGTCGCCGATCAGGGTGGTGCACGATGTCATGATCGCGGCCTCGCAGATGCCGAGCAGCACCCGGCTGCCGAGGATGCTGGTCAGTGAGTTGAGGTAAAGCGGCGCGGTGCCGACCACCGAGTAGGCGAGCATCGCCACGATCAGCAGCCGCTTGCGGTCGACCGCGTCCGCGATGAACCCGGCGAACGGGGCGGTCAGCCCGATGACCAGCGCGGGTACGGTGAGCACGATCGGCACCAGCACCTCGGCGCCCGGCGTTCCGGCGAAGTCGCGAGACATCTGGGGCAGGACGGGCGCGATGAGGACCGCGCCCAGCACGGACATGCAACTGCCGGCGAGCAGGAGTATCAGCTGGGGGAGACCGGCTCGCCGTTGTTCGGTGGTGGTCGGCTCAGGGCCGGCCTGGCCGGTGGTCGTGTCGGGCATGGGAACCTCGCAGTGTGCTCGGGTCGCCGGGAGGCGGCCGGGGTCAGGAGGCGGTCACGACCGTGTCCGGTCGCAGCGCGTCGGAGAGGGACTTGGCGCCGCCGTGGGCGGTCATGCCGCCGTCGACGGGGATCTCGGCACCGGTGATGAACGCGGCGCCGTCGCCGAGCGGGAACACGATGACGGCGGCGACCTCATCGGCCGTGCCGATGCGGCCCAGCGGGGTCTCTGCCAGGCTGGCGTCGCGGAAGGCGGCCGGGGCGGAGGCGGTCATCGGGGTTTCGATGTAGCCGGGGTGCACGGCGTTGACCCGGATTCCGCGTGGGCCGAGTTCGACGCAGGCGGCCTTGGTCAGCCCGCGCAGCGCCCACTTGCTGGCCGTGTAGGCCACCGGGTAGTGGCCGGTGAGCGCGGCCGCCGAGCCGACGTTGACGATCGAGCCGCCCGCTCCCATGAGCGGGGCGAGGTGCTGGATCGCCAGCAGCGGCCCGGCCAGATTGACATCCAGGACGCGGTGCAGGTCGGCGGTGTCGAGTTCGCCGAGTCGTGCCCGCCAGGTGATCCCGGCGTTGTTGACCAGCCCGTGCACGTGACCGTGCCGGTCGGCCAGCTCGGCGGCCAGCGCCGCCCATGCGGCGGTGTCGGTGACGTCGAGCCGGCGGTAGGCGGCACCGCGCAGGTCTTCGGTGGGAGCCTCGGCGACGTCGACGGCGTAGACCACAGCGCCCGCCGCGACCAGAGCGCGTGCCTCGGCGGCACCCTGACCACCGGCACCACCGGTGATCACCACGACGCGTTCGTCCGTCGGTCGCCCGGTCATGGCCGGTTCCTGGGACGGGTGCGGGCCGGGGTGATCGGGGTCAGTGCCGCGGCCTCGACACCTTTGACGACGGTGTTGGCGATGGTGCCGATTCCCTCGACGGTCATCGTGACGACGTCGCCGGGCTTCAGCGGTGGTGGGTCTTGGGTGCCGTGTCGTCCCCAGAGTTCGGCCAGGCAGCCGCCGTTGCCGCAGGTGCCCGAGCCGAGCACGTCGCCGGGCCGTACCCAGGTGCCGCGCGCGGCGTAGGCGAGCAGCTCCTCGAACGGCCAGCCCATATTGGACAGCAGGTCCCGGCCGATCTCGACGCCGTTGACGGTGACGGTCATCCCCAGCCGGAGGAAGCCCTCGTCGTCGCGGTAGGGCTCCAACTCGTCCGTGGTGACCAGCACCGGGCCGAGGGTGGTGGCGAAGTCCTTGCCTTTGGCCGGGCCGAGGTTCACTCGCATCTCCCGGCGTTGCAGATCACGCGCGGACCAGTCGTTGAAGATGGTGTAGCCGACGATATGGTCGCGCGCCTGGGTGGGGGAGAGGTTCGTTCCGGCCCGGCCGATCACCGCGGCCACCTCGAGCTCGAAGTCCAGCACCGCACAGCCGGGTGGCGCGGCGATGTCGTCGTGTGCGCCGACGAGGGCGCAGGGGTTGGTGAAGTAGAAGGTCGGCGCCTCGTACCACTCGGCGACCACGCCCGCATCGGCGGACACGCTGCGCGCGACGCCTTCGACGTGCTCTTCGAACGTGACGAAGTCGCGCACGGTGGGCGTTTGCAGCGGCGGCAGCAGCCGCAGCCCGGCGAGCGCAACCGTGTCCGCTGTGGACAATGCGTCGCGGCCGGCGTCGTGCAGCGTGCCCGTGCGGAGCAGATCGAGCACGGTGGCTCCGGGTGGCAGGCGGTGCAAGGACTCGCCCTCGACGACGCCGCAGCGTACGGCGCCGTCCGGTTCCTCGACGGTGGCGAATCGCATGGCGCTACACCGGCGGGGCCTGGAACAGGCCCTTGTCGGGGTCGTTGAACGACTTCTCGGCGACGAACTCGTCCATCGGATTCGCCGTGCCCCACTGGTCGGACACCATCGGGTCGGTGAAGTCGTGCAGCCCAGGGTGCCAGGTGTCCTCGTCAAGACGCTCGAGTTCTGTGGTGTACTCCACCGTGTTGCCCTGCGGGTCGAGAAAGTAGGAGAAGGTGTTGTTGCCCGCCTTGTGCCTGCCAGGGCCCCACACCTTCTCCACGCCCGCGCGGATCAGCCGCCCGGATCCCCGCATGTACTCGTCGATGCCACGCAGCTCGAAACTGGCGTGGTGCAGCGAGGCGTGCGGGCACCGGGCGACGGCGAAGCTGTGGTGCCAGTCGTTGCAGCGCAGGAACCACATCATGTGGCCCATGTGCGGATGCATGAGGACGTCGGAGGTCGCGAAGCCGAGGTGGCGCTGATAGAACTCGACGGTGGCTTCCGGTTCGGCGGAGTTGACCACGACGTGGGACAGCCGGACCGGGATGGACTCGGCCTCCTCGATCGTGCGATGAGTCCGCAGCGCGACGTCGGCGGCGATCTCGACGGTCCGGCCCTCGTTGTCGAAGAACCGGAACCCGTAGCCCCCGCCGGGGGTGTCGACGGGGCCCGGCCGGGAGACGAGGCGCACCCCGTCGCGGCCCAACCGCTCGGCCAGGGTGTCCACGTCCGCCGGGGTCGCGGCACCGAAGGAGATCAGGTCGATGCGCTTGTCGGCCGCCTTGCGCAGCCGCACGACGTACTGTTCGGGGGAGCCTTCCGCGGCCAGGAAGCTCAGCCCGGAGTCGGCGGCGACCTCGGTCAGCCCCCACAGGGTGCGGTAGAACTCGAGCTCGCGGCCGAAGTCGGGTGCGGCGATGGCGACGTGCCGCAGATGCGTGATCAAACGGGTCATCGATACTCCATGACGATGCTCATCGGGGTGTTGTGACGGGGGTGGGGAGCAGGCGGAGGTGCTCGGCGTTGGCGGTGCGGACAGCGTGCTCGTCGGCTGCGGGCAGCCCGCAGGCAGCCAGCCGGTCGAGGGGGTCGGGCACGCCCATGTCGAACGGGTAGTCGGAACCGAGCAGCACCCGGTCGGCGCCGGCGGCGGCCACCAGCGCGCGCAGCGCCTCGGGGGCGTGCACGAGGGAGTCGAACCACAGCCTGCGCAGGTAGCTGCTCGGCGGGTGGGCGCATCCGCGGGCTTCGGGCCGTACCTGCCAGGCGTGGTCGGAACGGCCGAGGTAGGTGGGCAGGTAGCCGCCGCCGTGCGCGGCGAGGATGCGCAGCCCCGGGTGCCGGTCGAGCACACCGGAGAAGATCAGGTGGGAGAGCGCGACGGCGTTCTCCACCGGTTGGCCGACGGTGTTGGCCAGATAGAACCGGTCGAGCCGGGCGTCGAGCGTGCAGCCGAACGGGTGCAGGAACAGCACCGCCTGAGTTTCGGCCGCGCGGGCCCACAATGGTTCCAGCCGCGGGTCGGAGAGCTCGACGGTGTTCTCACTCGCACCTGGTTGCAGGGCGTGCGAGGAGAGCTCGACGCCTGCCAGGCCCGTCTCGAGGGCGTCCTCCAGTGCGGCGACGGCGAGGGCGGGGTGGTGCAACGGGAGGAGGCCGAGTCCCGCGAAGCGGGCCGGTTCCTCGGCGACGACGGCCGCCACACCGCGGTGGGCCGCGCGGAACACAACCCGGGCCAGGTCGGGATCGGTCCAGTAGTGGTACTGCGACGGTGACGGCGAGATCACCTGCACGTCCACCCCGGCGGTGTCCATGTCGGCGAGCCTGCGGTCGACGTCGGTCAGCTGTGCCATCCGCTCGGCCACCATCCGGCCGGAGACGGCCATCGACTCCGTGCCGTGGCGCACTCGCTCCAGCGCGCGCTGGGATTCCAGGCCGGGGTGGCCGGTGACGGCCGCTTCGACTTCGGGCACGATCACGTGCGCGTGCACATCGACGACCGGGCCGAGCGCGCTCATGCCGGCTCTCCCACCAGCGTGGCGATCCGCTGCATCAGCCCGGGAACGTCTCCCTGCTCGTGGTCGAGCAGCCACTGCCCGAGCTGCACCGACGCCTTGACGACCGTGCGGACCCGCTCCAGCCGCCGCTCGGTGAACACGGCCCACAGCGCCTCGTCGACCTGGTCCGCGTCGAGCAGCAGCTCGGTGAGCACCGCGGCGTCCTCCAGGGCCATCGCGGCGCCTTGAGCGAGGGTGGGCGGGCATTCGTGCACGGCATCGCCGATGAGGACCACCCGGCCGCGGTTCCACGGGCCGTCGAGCAGGTGGGTCTCGAACCAGGTGTAGTTGATCTTCGAGGGATCGGTGAGGTCCTGCCGGATCTCGTCCCACGGGCCGTGGTAGCGCTCGGCCAGCGAGTGCATCACCGCGAGTCGCTCGTCCGGGGTGAGTGCGGAGCGGTCCTGGGCGTCCTCCACCAGGTAGGCGTAGAGCGTGTCCTCGCCGGTGGGGCAGTAGCCTGCGATGTAGGCCGGGCCGCCGTAGTAGAGGTCGGTGCGGGTGACGCCGTCCGGCCGGGAGGTGAAGGCCCGCCAGATCCCCATCCCGGTGCAGCGGGTCTCCAGGGTGATCCCGAGCAGCGCACGCGTCGCGGACCGCACCCCGTCGGCGCCGACCACGAGGTCGTAGCGTGCGGACGAGCCGTCGGACAGGCGGACGTCGACGCCGGCGGCGTCCTGCATCAGGCCAGTGCAGGTGGTGCCGAGCCGGAGCTTGACGCCCAGCGACACCGCGCGCTCGTGGAGGACCCGAGCGAGGTCGGGCCGGTACATGCCGACCGTGGCGGGCAGGTCGGGCCCGCCGGTTCGCGCGTCGGTGATCTCGGCGAGCAGGGTTCCCGCGGCATCCGGGGCGCGCAGGCCCAAGGTGCCGAAGCCGTAGCCGAGGCGCTCGACGTCTTCCCACACGCCTAGTTGGCGCAGCACGCGCAGGGCGTTGCCCTGCAGCGTGATCCCGGAACCGAGGGCGACCACGCCGGGTTTGACCTCGATCAGATCGACGGCCACCCCCCGCTCGGCGAGCAGGATGGCGGTGGCGGTGCCTGCCGCACCACCACCGATGACAAGGACGGAACTGACTGCTGGCATCGAAGCCTCCTACTTGACCGCGAGGGGGTTGACCGGCGCGCCGACGGCACCGGTGACGGGGATCGGCGCTGCCGTGAGCCAGAAGTCGTAGCGACCGTCGGCGGCGCAGTCGGCCGCCAGGGCGTCGAGGTCCCACATCTCGCCGAGGAACAGCCCGATGTGCGGGATCGCCACCTGGTGCAGTGGCTGGAACGCCTCGTCGAACTCGTTGGGCCGCACCTCGACGCCCCACGTGTCGGTCGCGATCGCGGCGATCTGCGTGTCGTGCAACCAGTCGGCGGTGGTGAACGACATTCCAGGAGCCGGGCCGCCCGCGTACTCACCCCACCCCTGGCGGCGGGCCCGGGTGAGCCGTCCGGTGCGCACGCACACGATGTCGCCCCTGCCGACGGTCACGCCGTGCGCGGCGGCCGTGGCCGCCAGATGTTCGACCGTGATGGCGAAACCGTCGGGCAGCTCCCCACCGGTGCCGACGACCCGGCCGGCGTCCAGCAGCACCGCCCGGCCCGCGATGTGTGCCGCGGCGGTCTCGATCCCGGTGACCTGATCGCCCTCGCTGGTGACCACGTCGCCCGCACTACGGCCGTTGTAGGCCATGCCGTGGTCGAAGATGTGGCCGAGGCCGTCCCACTGCGTCGAGCACTGCAGCGGCATGAACACGACGTCGTCCGCGCCGCCGAGGCCGTGCGGGAAACCCTGACCCCGCTCGGCGTCCAGCCCAGTGTCGAGCATGGTGTGCACCGGGTTGGTGCGCCGCCGCCAGCCGTTCTGCGGGCCGTGGGCGTCGAAGCGCTGAGCCAGCGAGAACGCCGCGCCGCGGCGGACCAGCCGGGCGCCTTCGACCCGTTTGGCGTCGTCGAGGAAGTTGAGGGTGCCCAGAACGTCGTCGGGCCCCCACCGGCCGGCGTTCGAACACCGGGCCGCGGCGGCGGCGATCGCGCCCTCGGGATCGGTGCGGTCGACGATGGACTCGGTCTCGGCCCTGGTCATCGAGGCTCCTCGGGTTCCGGTGATTCCTCGGCCAAGCACCGGGTGCGCTGCACGCCCAGCCCGGTGATCGTGCCTTCCATGACGTCGCCGGGCCGGAGCAACCGGCCGTGGTGCAGGCCGTTGCCTGCCGGGCTGCCGGTCAGCACGAGGTCACCCGGCAGCAGCGGGATCGTCTGGGATGCGGCGGCGACCAGTGCCGCGACGTCGAAGATCATGTCCTTGGTCGACTCGTCCTGCATGACCTCGCCGTTGAGCTTCAGCGTCACGCGCGCGTCGCCTGGGTCGACGAACGATGCAGGCACCAGCCAGGGCCCGGTGGGCAGGAACCCGGGGGCGTTCTTCGCCCGCAGCCAGTCCGTTCCGATCTCCGGCATGTCCCGCCGGAAGACCAGGTCACGTGTCGTGAGGTCGTTGACAATGGTGTAGCCGGCGATGTGATCGGCCGCCTGGTCGCGGCCGATCCGGAAGGCCCTGCGGCCGATGACGGCGGCCAGCTCCAACTCCCAGTCGTGCTGCGTGGAGTAGGCCGGCAACACAACGTCGTCGTACGGTCCGGCGATCGCCGACGGCTGGCCGAGGAACAGGTACGGAGTACCTTCGGCCGCCCGGCGGTCCATCATCGCCGCGGTTTCGGCGCGGACCTGTTCGGCGGTGCGTCCGGCACCGATCTCGGCATGCTTCACCGCCAGGTCGATGACGTGAGTGCGGTAGTTCGCCCCCGCCTGCACCACCTGCCGGGACCGCAGCGGCGCCCGCACGGCCAGCCCGCGCACCGGCCGCCAGCCGGGCCGATCGGCGTCGATGGCCAGCGCGGTCAACTCGGGCAGCGCGCGATCCCAATGCTCCAGAATGGACAGAACGCTGTTCGGCAGCCGGGACGACGCGGGTAGGTCGAGTACCCGGTCGCCGACCACGAGACCGGCGAATTCGCGGCCGCCCTCGGCGGCGAACGTGCCGAGCGCGAACCGAGAGCTGGACTGAGTCACGCCGGAATCCTTTCCTTCGGTGGTGACGCCGATTACTCTCCGAGGCACCCCGGCTATCAGGGAAGACGAATCTACTGATGCCGCATATCGATGACATTGATGGAGGCCCGGCGGTGAACCTTGCCAACCTCGACCTCAACCTGTTGGTCTCCCTCGACCACCTGTTGCGGGAGCGCAGCGTCACCCGGGCCGCCGAGTCGATGGGCCTCAGCCAGCCCGCGCTCAGCGCATCGCTCGCGCGGCTGCGGCGCCACTTCGGCGACCCGTTGCTGACCCGGGTCGGTAACCGCTATGAACTCACCCCGCTCGCCGTGCACCTGCGGCGGCGCACCGAGACGGCCCTGGCAGGCGTCGAGCGGGTGTTCGCCAGC
>WHUD01000100.1 GCA_009377385.1 Actinophytocola sp. | reverse complement strand
CCACGCCAGCCCCAAAGTCACAGTTAATTAACGAATTTCCGGCGCAGGACACTAGTTCGCCGTTGAACATCAGGTATTTGCCCGCGTTGCGCGAACCGCGCAGCGGGTCCGACTCTGTGCCGACCAGCTCGCCCAACGGCGGCGGTCCCGCGCCCAGGGTGGGCGTCAGCCAGACGTCGTAGGTCTCGAACCACTGGGCGACCTTGCGGCTGACGCGCTGGAGCAGCTCGACGCCCGTCAGGTAGTCCGCCCCCGAGATGTGCGCGCCGTGCTCGAAGTAGGCCCGCGTCTGCGGTTCGATCTCCCCGTCGGCGGGCGGCCTGCCGATCCGGCGGCACCAGTGCTGGTAGATCCAGCGGGTCGCGGCGGGATACACGGCGCCCATGCCCTGTTCGTACTCCGGATCGAGCAGGCCGTCCGGGACGGCCTCCTCGACAACGTGGCCCATTCCTTCGAGCAGCACGGCCGCGTCCTTGACCGCTGCTGCCCAGGCGGGATCGACGTGCTGGTCGCCACGCGGCTGGGTGCAGATCGCGATGCGCAGCCGACCAGACGGGGCGCCGACCTCGGCGAGGAACGGCCGTCGGGGTGCCGGTACCCAGTACGGATCACCGAGCGCAGGGCCGCTGACCGCGTCGAGCAGCGCAGCGGAGTCCCGCACCGAGCGAGTGAGCACATGCTCGGCCAGCATCCCGGACACCAGGTCGCCGTACTCGGGTCCGGACGGCACCCTGCCCCGCGTCGGCTTGAGGCCGAACAACCCGCACCAGGCCGCCGGATAGCGGATCGACCCACCGAGGTCGTTCGCGTGGGCCATCGGCACCATCCCAGCGGCGACGGCCGCGGCCGACCCGCCGCTGGAGCCGCCGGTCGAGCGGCTCGGGTCCCAGGGGTTGCGGGTCGGTCCGAACAGCGCGGGCTCCACGGTCGGCGAGAGCCCGAACTCACACGTGTTGGTCTTGCCGAGGATGACGAGCCCGGCCCGCCGGTAGCGCAATGCCAGCTCCTGGTCGTGGCCCGAGACGTTGCCAGCCAGCCACTGCGAGCCCTCGGTCAGCGGGGTGCCAGCCACCTCGATCATCAGGTCCTTCAGCAGAAACGGCACCCCGGTGAACGGGCCGTCCGCCTGGGCAGCCCTCGGCTCGATCGCCGCCACGACGGCGTTCAGCGCCGGGTTCAGTTCGTCGATACGCGCCTGCGCCGCCGCGACCAGCTCGCCGGGCGTGACCTGGCCCGCGCGGACCAGCTGTGCCTGCGCGGTCGCGTCCAGCCATCGCAACTCGTCCATGACCGTCTCCGTCTCGGGTTGGCATTCACCCGGAAGGCGCCAGGGCGTGCCTGGCGGGCCGCCAGATCGGATCTGGCGCCAACAGGGTGACCGCACAAAACGGAAGGAGACCCGACGATGTCCACGCAAACTCTTACCGACACCACCAAGGCCGCCGTCGAGACGTTCATCGCGTTGCAGGAGTCGAACCGAGGCAGCGAGCTGGCCGAGATCCTCACCGACGACGCCGTGCTCGACCTCAATCCGCCGCAGTGGCGGTTCCAGCTCCAGGGTGCGCTGCCGATCGCCGAAGCCTTCGCGCAGTCGTTCCCCGGCGGTTACCGCACCGTCGGCTGCCAGTGGGAGCCGACACCGAGCGGCGCGGTCGTCGAGTACGACGGCTGGGACACCGCCAACGACCGGTACTACCGGCATCTGGCGGTGCTGCGGCTGGCAGGCGGGCGGATCTCGCGGCTGACCCTCTACTGCACCGGCCCGTGGGACCAGGCCGCGATCGACCGGCAGCGCGCCGACGCGCCGATGGTCGACTCCGAGCCGACCGGAGCCACCCGATGAGCGCGCCAACGGTGAACCCCGTCGAGGTCGAGGAGCTCATGGGCAGGCTGCTCAGCGACCTGGCCGCGGCGGCAGGGCTGCAGATGATCCATATCGGAATCAGGACCGGCCTGTGGCAGGCCATGGCAGGCGCCGGGCCGCTCACCCCGGCCGAGCTGTCGGCACGTTCGGGTGTGGCCGAGCCCTACGCCCGGGAATGGCTCAAGCACCAAGCCGTTTCCGGGTACGTCGACTACGACCCGCCGACCGAGCGGTTCCAGCTACCCGCCGCCGCGGCGGCGGTGCTGGCCGACAACACCCAATCCGGGCTGGTGGCGGGCTTCGCGAGCATGCTGGCGTCGATGGCGACCGACAACGTCCTAGTCGAAGAGGCCTTCCGAACTGGCCGCGGTGTCGGCTGGCATGAGCGGTCCGCCGCCCACTGGCGTGGGATGGACCTGGCGACCAGAGCCGAGGTCGTCCCAGCCCTGGTCGCCGACTGGATTCCCGCGCTCGGCGGCATGACCGACCGGCTCCGCGCCGGAGCTGCGGTGGCCGACGTCGGCTGTGGGTACGGGGCGGCGCTGATCGCGCTCGCCCAGACCTACCCGGCGTCCAGCTACACCGGGTTCGACTACCACGACGCCTCGATCGCGCAAGCCAGGAAGGCCGCAGCCGCGGCCGGGGTCGCCGACCGCCTGACGTTCGAGGTGGCCGACGCGACGGCGTACTCCGGGTCAGGCTACGACCTGGTCATGTTCGTCGACACCTTCCACGATCTCGGGGATCCGCTCGGTGCGCTGCGGCACGCACGCGATGCAGTCGCCGCCGACGGCACCGTGCTACTGGTCGAGTTCAACGCCGCGGACCGGCTCGAAGACAATGCCAACCCGATGGGCAGACTGCTGTACGCCTCGTCCGCGCTGGTCTGTACGCCGAACGCGATCGCACAGGGCGCGCACGACCCGCTCGGCACGGCGCCCGGCGAGACACGGCTGACGCGGATCGCCCACGACGCCGGATTCACCCGTGTCCGGCGGCTTCCTGTCGATGCGCTGATGAACCTCATTATCGAGCTCCGACCGTGAGATGCGCGACAATCAACGTATGAGGACTAATCCAGACGAACGTCTGGTCGGGCGGGACCCGGTGCTGGCGAGCCTGCACGCTGGCGCCGAGCCCGCCGCGGGCGGCAGGGTCGTGCTGGTCACCGGCGAACCGGGGATCGGCAAGACCGCGTTGCTGTCCGCGCTCGTCGCGCGCGCCCGCGAGTCCGGGACGCTGGTGTTGTGGGCGCAGTGCTGGGACGGCGACGGCGCGCCGGCGTACTGGCCGTGGGTGCAGGTGCTGCGCGGCGGCATCGATGCGGGTGGCGACCCGGGTGTCGCGGCGATGGTGCTGCCAGAGCGGGCGTCAGACGATCCCGACTCCCCCGCCGATCGGTTCCTGCTGTTCGAGGCAGTGGTGAACCTGCTCGCCCGTCTCGCAGCGCGGCGTCCGGTGCTGCTGGCCATGGACGACCTGCAGTGGGCCGACGACGGGTCGGTGCGGTTGTTGGAATTCGCGGCCCGGCACCTCGCGGCGCACCCAGTCGCGCTGGTCGGCGCGTACCGGGATGAGGAGGCGGACGACGCGCTGCGGCACCTCGCCGCGATGGCGGAGCGAGTGCCACTGGCCGGGCTGTCGCGTGAGGACGTCGCGGCGGTGATGACCGCGATGAGCGGCGCGCAGCCGCCCGCTGCCGTCGCCGCCGACGTCTGGCGCCGCACCGGCGGCAACCCGTTCCTGGTCCGCGAGCTGACCCGGTTGCTGCTGGCCCATGGTGGCTACGGCAAGCGTCTGACGTCGCCGCCGGAACTGCTCGACCGCGTCAACGACATCCTCGAACGCAGGCTGGCGCGGCTTTCCGCGCCCTGCGTCGAACTGCTCACGCTCGCCGCCGCGATAGGCCATCGGGCGCGGCTCGACGTCCTGCTCCGCGTGGCTCCGGAACCGGACCGGGTTCCCGCGTTGCTCACCGAGGCCGTCACGGCCCGCGTCATGGTCGATCCCGATGGCGGGGCAGGGCCGTACCGGTTCTCGCACGACCTGTTCCGGGAGACGCTCCTGGCTGGGCTGCCCGCTGATCGGCGCGTCACGATCGAGCTGGCCACTGGCCGTGCGCTGGAGTCCCTGCTTGCCGAGGGCGCGTCGGTGCACCCGGCGGAGCTGGCGGCGCACTTCACCGCCGCCGCGTCGATCGCGCCGGACGAGGCCGTGCGATACGACGTCCTCGCCGCCGAGGACGCCACCGCCCGACTGGCTTTCGAAGAGGCGCGCGACCACTACGAGCGCGCACTCGCCGCAGTCGCACCGCTCACCGACCGCGCGCAAACTCGGCTCCGGCTGCTGCTGTCACTAGGCGACGCCCGCAACCGGGCCGGAGATGCCGAGTCGGCGTTCGCCGCGCTGGCCGAGGCCGCTGACATCGCCCGCAGGCACCACGACTCAGCGAGCCTGGCGGAAGCGGCGCTCGGCATCCACCGGCTGGGATGGCGCACCGTGCACGCCGAAGCCATCGCCGCGCTCACCGAAGCCGTCGCGGAGCTGCCACATGAGCCGTCTGTGCTGCGGGCCAAGGTCCTCGCCGCGCTGGCCAGGGAGCGGCACCACGCGATGGGGGACGAACAGGACTGGGAACGTGCCTCGGCGCTGGCGGCGGAGGCGGTCGACATCGCGCGGCAGAGCGGCGACCCGGGCACCGTGGCGTTCTGCTTGCTCGCCCAGCACGACACCCGATGGCGCAGCGGGAGCGCCCGCGACCGGCTGCCGGTGATCGAGGACATGCTGCTGGCCGCGTCGGACGCGGGCGACAGGGACATGGTGGCCCAGGCGCGCCAGCTACGGGCCGCGGCGCTCATCGAGCTTGGCGACCCGGACGGAGTGTCCGAGCTGGACGTCTACTGTGGACTCTGTGACGAGCTCGGCCACGCTCGCGCCCGGTACGCGGCCCTGACCCGCAGGGCGACCGCCGCGGTCGTCACCGGTGATCTCGACCGCGCCGGCGAGCTCGCCACGCACGGTCTCGACCTGGGCAGGGCCATCGGTGAGCAGGACGCCCGCGGCGTGTACGAGACGCTGTGGTGGGGAATCGTGCGCGCGGGCGGCCCGGCGCGACGGGTCGACCTGGAACCGGACGCCCGGCTCGACTCCGATCCCTGGCCGGGCCTGCCGTTGCTCGATGCCGTCAACCACGTCGTCGAGGGCGACCTGGCGTCCGCTGGCCGTGACCTCGCGCGGCTGGACCTCGACGACCTGCCGAACAAGTACGACCTTGAGATGCTCACCTTCGTCGCCGACGCGACGGCCGCCGCCGGGACGGCCGATCAGCGCACCCGCGTGTACGAGCTGCTCCTGTCGTACGCGGGCAGCCACATCGTGGTCGGCGGATGCGCCTCGTACTACGGCGCGGTCGATCACTACCTCGGGATCCTCGCCGCCGCGCTGGGTCGCACGGACGACGCCGACCGGCATTTCGCCGCCGCGGCGGAGCTGCACGACAAGCTCGGCGCACCGGGATGGGCGGCGCACAGCAGGAGCCTCGCCGCTGAGCAGGCACAGCGGGCAGTGGTGTTCCGTCGCGACGGCGATGTGTGGACCGTCGGCTACGGCGGCACGGAGTCGCACGTGCCCGACGCGAAGGGACTGCGCGATCTGGCCGTGCTGCTGGCGCGGCCCGGCGAACCGGTGCACGCCGTTCAGTTGCACACCGGCAAGCCGCCGCAGTCCGGCGCCGACGACGTGCTCGACGACCGCGCCAAGGCCGCCTACCGCCGTCGGCTGGCCGAGCTGGACACCGAGATCGACGACGCCGACCTCGCCAACGATGTCTACCGAGCGGAGAAGGCTGCCGCCGAACGAGACGCCCTGATCGCCGAGCTGTCGGCCGCGGTCGGGCTTGGCGGCCGCAGCCGCAGGCTCGGCGACGACCGGGAACGCGCACGCAAGGCCGTCACCGCCCGCATCCGCGACGCGATCGACCGAATCGAGCGGAGCAACCCGGCGCTGGGAACGCACCTCAGGGCATCGGTGCGAACGGGTACCTGGTGCAGCTACGAACCCGATCAGCCGCCGCGTCGGGGCCGCTGAACCCGGCAACGCCTGCGAACCCGGCGGTCAGCAGGGCCGCCAGCCCCACCCCGTAGCGCCTGCGACGGCATGGTCGCCAGGCCGATGCCGCCGGGTTCAGCCGGTTGCGGCGAGGTCGAGGAGTGCGTTTCGGACGGTGTCGAGCGCTTTGGCGATCCAGGGCAGCTGGGCGGGGTCGGGGCTGTGCATGGCTTCGATTCGCTGCTCCCCGTGGCCGTACAGCAGGCTCGTGGCGACCCGGAACCGCAACGCGGTGGGGTCGTCCCCGAACGCCGAGCCTGGGAGCACCCCGACGCCGTAGCGGTCGAGCAGGTGGGCGGCGGCGGTCGCCGGCGACCCGGTCACCATCATCATGGGCCCACGGGCCGACCCCGAGTTCGCCGCGAAGGTACGCGAGCAGATGGGGCTGGACAGCTCGGTGCCGACGCAGGTAGTGACGTTCCTTTTCGACGCCGTCCGGGGCGACCTCGGGCAGGACTTCGTGACGAACCGGCCCGTCACGCAGGTGATCGGGGCCTACCTGCCGCACACCGTGATCCTCGCGTTCGCCGCACTCGGGCTCGCCGCGGCGGTGGGCGTCCCGCTCGGGGTCTACGCGGCGAGCAGGCCTGGCAGCGCGGTCGACAACATCACCAGCATCGTGTCGGTCTCGTTCATCACGATGCCGTCGTACCTGAGCGGGCTGCTGCTGTTGCTGCTCTTCCCTGTCATGCTCGGGGTGTTGCCGGCAACGGGGGCAGGCGAGATCACCAACCCATCGGACTACCTGACCCACCTCATCCTCCCCGCTGCGGCGCTCGCCGTGACCTGGGTCGGTTACCTTGCCAGGATCGTCCGAAGTGGAATGCTGGAAACCCTGGGCAGCAACCACATTCGCGCCGCCCGCGCGCTCGGGCTGTCCGAGCGGCTGATCGCCTACCGCTACGCATTGAAGAACGCGATCATTCCGACCGTCGCGCTGCTCGGCGTCAGCCTTGGCGACCTGCTCGGTGGTGCGATCTTCGTCGAGGTCATCTTCGCGCGCCCCGGTCTCGGGTATCTGGTCGTCGAGTCCCTCGCCGATCGCAACTACCCGATCGTCCGAGGTGTGGTGCTGGTGACCGCGCTGCTGTTCGTGTCGGCGAACCTGCTCGCCGACCTGTCCTACCGGTTCCTCGACCCCCGGGTACGCGTGGACCAACCGGGAGGTGCTCGATGACAGCGATGACGCGACTGCTCACCAGGGGCGGCGCCGCGACAAGGGACACGCTCCGCGACGTCGCCGGCCGCAGGACCGGGCTGGTAGCGCTGCTGCTGGTCGGCACCTTGCTCTTCGTGGTGGCGCTTGCCCCGGTCATCGCACCGTACGACCCGGCGGAGCCGCACATCGAGGCCCGGCTGCAGGGCCCATCAGCCGAGCACTGGCTCGGTACAGATCACCTCGGTCGGGACCTGCTGTCACGGGCGATCTTCGGAGCGAGGCTCGCACTGTCCGTCGCGCTGCCTGCCGGTGCGCTGGCGCTCCTGGTCGGACTGCTGATCGGCCTGCTGGCAGGCTACGTCGGCGGCCGGACGGACAGGGCGCTCGTGGTGTTGATGGACAGCATGCAGGCCTTCCCCGCGGTGATCCTCGCCCTCGGCCTGCTCGCGTTGCTTGGTCCCTCGCTGCGGAACACGACGCTCGTCATCGCGGTCGCCTTCGCCCCCGCGTACGCGCGCATGGCGCGCGCGTCGGTCTTCGTCGTCCGCGAGGAGCCCTACATCGAGGCCGAGCGCTCACTCGGGGCTGGCAACCGGAGAATCCTCGTGACCCACGTGCTGCCGAACATCATCGCGCCGTTGTTCATCCTGATGGCCATCAACGTCCCGGTCGCGGTCACCATCGAGGCTGGCCTCTCGTTCCTCGGCCTCGGCGTCCCGCCTCCGCAGCCGTCGTGGGGAGTCATGCTGCAAGACGGGTTCGAGCTGGTGCGCGAGGCGCCGTGGCCGGTGCTCGTGCCAGGGCTCGCCCTGATGCTGACCACACTCGGCTTCACACTGCTCGGCGAGGCGCTCCGGGACCGGCTCGACCCTCGGCTGTCCGGAGTGGACGGGAGGCCCGGATGAGCGGCCCGGTGCTGCGGGTGTCGGGGCTGGACGTCACGTACCGCACGAAGGCGGGAACCTTCCAGGCGCTCCACGACATCGACCTCGAGCTCGGACCCGGTGAGGCCATCGGCATCGTCGGCGAGTCCGGCTGCGGGAAGTCGACGCTGTCGTCGGCGATGCTGCGGCTGCTCCCGCCCAACGGACAGGTCACCGCTGGCAGCATCCGGCTCTGTGACCAGGAGCTGCTGGCACTGTCCGACGCCGAGCTGCGGCGCGTCAGGGGCGCCACGATCGGCATGGTGTTCCAGGACCCGCTGACAAGCCTGAACCCGGCCTTCCGGGTGAGCACCCAGATGGTCAACGCGCTGCGCGCGCATATCCAGAACGGGCGGGCGAGCTCGGCCGACCTCCACCGTCGTGCGGTGCGGATGCTTGAGCGGGTCGGTATCGCCGACGCCGACCGGCGCATCGAGGACTACCCGCACCAGTTCTCCGGGGGGATGCGGCAACGGATCATGATCGCCACGGTGTTGCTGCTCCAGCCGAAGGTCCTCGTCTGCGACGAGGCGACATCGGCGCTGGACGTCACCCTGCAGGCGCAGATCCTCGAGCTGCTGCGCGAGCTGTGCCGGGAACAGGAAACCGCGCTGGTGGTCATTTCGCACGACATCGGCGTCATCGCGGAGATGTGTGACCGAGTCTGCGTCATGGACTCAGGCAGGGTGATTGAATCGGGCTCGGTCGCCGACATCCTGACCCGCCCCCGTAGGCCGTACACCCGCAAGCTGGTCGCCTCAGCGCCCTCGCGGCACCACAGCAGGGGCATCCCCGCTCGCAAGGACTCCACTGCGGACGAGCGCGCCGTGGTCGTCGTCGACGGGCTGCACACCCATTTCACCACGAAACCTGGCATCGTCGATCGCCTTCTCCGGCGAACGCCGCGGACGATCCGCGCGGTCGACGGCGTGGACCTGAACGTGCGGCACAACGAGACCGTCGGTCTCGTTGGCGAATCCGGGTCGGGCAAGACCACCCTCGGCAAGGCGTTGCTCAACCTCGGCCCGGTCACCGGGGGGGACATCTCGTTCGACGGGGTCTCGCTGGGCGGCCTCGACCGGGACGGTGTGCGCCGGATGCGCCGCCGGATGCGGATGATCTTCCAGGAGTGCTACGGGTCGCTCAGCCCTCGGATGCGGGTCGAGCAGCTTCTCACCGAGCCGTACCGGATCCACGACACGCCTGCATCGGACCGCTACAGCGTGACCGAGCTGCTCGGGCTCGTCGGGTTGCCTGCCGAGCAGGCGTCGAAGTATCCGCACCAGCTCTCTGGCGGGCAGGCCCGCCGGGTCGGGATCGCCCGCGCGCTTGCCGTGCACCCGGAGTTCGTCGTCGCAGACGAGCCCACCGCAGGGCTCGACGTCTCCGCCGCCGCGAGCGTGCTCAACCTGCTGCGCGACCTCCGTGCGCGGCTCGGACTCACGCTGCTGATCATCACCCACGACCTGAACCTCGTCGGCGACATCGCCGATCGCATCGCCGTGATGCGCAACGGCAAGATCGTCGAAACGGGACCGGCCACACAGGTCATGGACGCGCCGCAGCACCCGTACACCAAGACATTGCTCGACTCGGTCCCCGACCCCTGGGCCGCGGTTAGCGGGTGACCCATCACGACCCCGTGACAACAGAGGAGAAGACATGCGCGTGCGCAGGCTGGCGGAACTGCCTCACAACGTCGTTGTCCACCCGCACGTGTGGATTCCCATGGCCGACGGCAGCCGGTTGTCCGCACGCATCTGGCTGCCCGAGGACGACGACCGCCAGCACCCAGTGCCCGGCATCCTGGAGTATCACCCGTACCGCAAGAACGACAGGTTCCTGGAGGGTGACGACGAGCAGCACCGCTACTTCGCCGCCCACGGCTACGCGTGCGTGCGCGTCGACATGCGGGGGTCGGGCGACTCCGACGGCATTCTCGTCGACGAGTACACCCCGCAGGAGCAGCAGGACGGCATCGATGTGATCCGCTGGATCGCGGCGCAGGACTGGTGCACGGGCGCGGTCGGCATGATCGGCCGCTCGTGGGGCGGGTTCAACGGGCTGCAGATCGCCGCGCACCGGCCTGCGCCGTTGAAGGCCGTCATCACGATCGCGTCGACCGACGACCGCTACGCCGAGGACGTGCACTACTCCGGCGGCTGCGTGATCGCGTCCGAGATGTTGCCCTGGGCAACGCGCATGCTGGCCTACAACGCGCTGCCACCTGACCCCGACGTCGTCGGCGCGTCATGGCGGCAGCGGTGGCACGAGCGGATGGCGCACACTCCCCCGTTCATCGAGACCTGGCTGCGGCACCAGCGGCGCGACGAGTACTGGCGGCAAGGCTCGGTGTGCGAGGACTACGAGGCGATCGAGTGCGCGGTCTACGCCGTCGGAGGCTGGGCCGATCCGTACCGGAACGCCGTGCTGCGCATGGTGGAACGGCTGTCCTGCCCGAGGAAAGGACTGATCGGCCCGTGGTCACACATCAGCCCGCATCGCGGCCGCCCAGGTCCGCTCATCGGCTTCCTCCAGGAATGCCTGCGCTGGTGGGACCATTGGCTCAAGGGTCACGATACCGGTGTGATGGACGAGCCGATCCTGCGAGCCTGGATGCAGGAAGCCGTTCCGCCGGCGGAGCAGGCCGACGACCGGCCCGGCAGGTGGGTGGTCGAGCCGGAGTGGCCGTCGCGTGGCCAGTCGCAGCAGCACTGGTATCCGGCTGCGCACGGCGAGCTCGACGTCGAGACACCGAAGCCGAGCACTCGCAATGTCGTCGGGCTGCAGCACACCGGCGTCGACGGCGGTACGTGGCTCTGCAAGGCGTCACCTGACGACCTCCCGCCCGACCAGCGCGCGGATGACGGCCGCTCGTTGGCGTTCACGTCCCCGCCGCTGTCCGAGCGCATCGAAATCCTCGGCTGGCCTACGCTGACGCTGTCGGTGCGCAGCGATCAGCCGCTGGCGCTGGTCGCCGTCCGGCTTTGCGACGTCGCACCGGACGGCGCGTCGCTGCTGGTTACCAAGGGGCTGCTCAACCTGACCCACCGCGACGGGCACGCCACAGTGGACACCCTCGAGGCCGGCATGACCTACGACGTCACCATCGGGCTCGACGCGATCGCGCACGCGTTCGCCGAGGGGCATCGCATTCGCGTCTCGCTGTCCCCGACCTACTGGCCGGGGGCATGGCCGTCACCCCGGCCGGTACGGCTTGAGGTCGACACCGGCCCGGACACCTGGCTCTCCCTCCCGGTTCGCGACCGCAGGGCGGAGGACGAACAGCCCGACCCGTTCGACGGTCCCGAGGCAGCGCCGCGACCCGCGACATACGTGGCGAGCGAGGCGGCATGGCGGCGGAGGTACCTGCACGACGTCGGCACCGGACGGCACGAGGTGCGCTGGTACCTGGAGCGGCCGATCGACCGGCGGCTGCTCGACAACGGCCTCGGCTGGCGGGAGGACAGGGAGGACCGGTCCATCCACGAGACGGATCCCCTCTCCGCGGCCGTCCAGTCGACGTGGGAGATCGCGATCGGCAGGCACGGCTGGCAGACCCGCGTTGTGTCGGACGGCACCATGACCGCTGACGAGACGACCTTCCACGTGACCAACGTCCTGGAAGGGTTTGAGGGCGAACAGCGCGTCTTCGCCAAGACCTGGACCTTCCAGATACCCCGAGACGGCGGATAGCGTCCACTCGCGCAGACCAGCACGACCTGACCGTCATGACGCCAAGGAAGTTGCCATACTCCCGAGCGCGAGAAGACCTGGCTGGCCTGCGAGCGGCGCTCCATGACCCCGACGGCCTCGACGTCGACGTCCTCACCGGGGCACGCGCTGAACTCGGCGACGGCTTCGTCACCCAGGCCGGTACCGTCCTGCGACCGGGTGACGAGCTCACCGTGGACTGCGACATCCGGTGTCTACCGGAACGCGGCGTTCCCGGTGAGCGCCTGACCGATGACACTAGACCAAGGTTGACCAATCAACCCTGGTCTAGTACTATGGCGTCATGGAACAACCCATCAAGGTGCAGGCGGCCAAGACCCGGCTTTCCGCGCTCTTGGCCGCCGTCGAGCGCGGCGAACAGGTTGTCATCGCGCGCGGAGACAAGCCCGTAGCCAGGCTGATCCCCGTACAGGAGCCACCCGAGAGGGAGCTCGGCTTCGTTCCGTATGACGTTCCGGACTCGTTCTTCGAGTCCCTTCCTGAGAACGAGATCGCGGCGTGGGAAGCCTGATGCCGCTGCGGCTCATGCTGGATACACACGTGCTCCTGTGGATGTTGACCGACCCAGCCCGACTCTCCGCGAAGGTGCGCGACGCGGTCACCGAACGCAGCACGGAGCTGCTCGTCTCGTCCGCCTCTGCCTGGGAAATCGCCACCAAACAGCGGCTAGGCAAGCTGCCACAGGCCGATGTGCTCACCCGTGCCTTCCGTCAACACCTCACCCGGTTGGCCGTCGAAAGCATCCCCATCAGCGACGAACACAGCCTGCTCGCTGGATCGATGGAATGGCAGCACCGCGACCCTTTCGATCGCATGATCGCCGCTCAATGCATGACCGAATCGCTCCCACTGGCCACGGCCGATGAAGCGTTCAAGACGCTGGTGGGCATCGAGGTAATCTGGTGACATCTCACCGCATGCGGATTTTTGGTCGTTCGCGCGACCGTACTAGCAGTTGCCCCGCGACAGATCCGTCGTGTAGCGCGGCACGCACACCGTGCGGGCGCCGGGCCTGCCTTTGAGGACGACCTTCCGCAGCGTGGTGTTGTTGCTGGTGTCCGTCTCGAAAAGGCGTTTGCCGGGGTTCGCGGTCACCTCGACGTAGTAGGTACCGTTGGGCACGTTCGTGATGTTGAACGCCTGACCGGCGACGCCCTGGTAGTAGGTGTCGCCCCAGCCGACGGGGATCGCCTGGCGCACCCACAGCGCGTCCTCCCAGCCGCACCTCGAGTCATAGCCGGGCCGCCATTCGGCATCCGGAAGGGCGAGGTCGATGCTGTCGGTCGGCACGATGCAGAAGGACTGCTTGTGACTGCGTACCGAGGCGCTGCGGGACGAGTCGAGCAGCCGATACCGAGCGAAGTCGGTGAAGTGCCAGTGGTTGTGGCCGCGCTGCCGGTGGAAGTTCATGGTTCCGACGCGGGCGCGTGCCACCACCTCGTCTCCCCGGTAGAAATACTGGTAGGCGTCCATGACGTCCTCGCCCTGCTGCCGGAAGCCCTCCACGTCCAGTCGTGATGTGCCGCCGACCCATACGTTGGCCGAGAAGCGGAGCAGATCGCGGCCACGGGTGTGAACGGCGCGGATGCCCCACGCCGGTAGCGAAGCGAGGTCGGGAAGGTTGCGGGTGTTGGGGCTCTTCACGGTCCGCACAGCAGGGTGCCGTGACAACCGCTCTTCATCGGCCGCCTGCGAGAAGGCCGCGCTTCCTGACGACGTACTGCGCGTCCTGACCGTGACATTCACCGAGGCCTTCGCGTCCTCCGGCGCGATGTGGAACAGGTCGACGTAGCGTCGTGCGATCGACACCGTGACGGTATAACGGCCGTCCGGTCCGCGGAACCGCACACTGTCGTACCCCAAGGCCTGGGTCGCCCAGCCGTCGTCGATTCCCCACACCTGCGACAGCCCGAAACGATGCAACCGGCAGTCTTGCGGGAATCGCGGATTGTTCGGCCCGTCGGGCGCGGACCGGTGTGGCTCGTAGCTGTTCGGGCAGAACGTCAGCAGCGGCGAACGCTTCACCAGCTCACCGGCGGCATTCCTGACCGTGACACGCGCGAAGCGGGCGAGACCGTGTCTGGTGATGAGGTCGCTGGGCAGTGCGCGCTCCTGGATCACGTCGCTGCGGCCGGTGTAGCTGGCCTGGACGATCTGGAACGGGTCGTCGTAGTCAGCGCGCCGCACGCGCAGGTCGAACGTGCCGTTCACCGGTGTCACCCACACCTGCGGGTCCACCCATACCCGCGCGTCCGCGCTGCGCCGGTTGACTGTCTGCTCCGTCCGCGTCTGCACCAGGCGCAACGACGCTGTGTCGGACTGGTCCACCGCCCGTGCCGGTGCTCCCGGGAGTGCCGTGATCAGCATCGCCGCCGCGAGCGCGAGTCCGCCCCTCCTGCCGGCTCCGAGTTTCCCAGTCATGCCCGACCCTCCTCGCCCCGGCCAAGACAGCCGGTGTCATACCGTGTAGGTCACACGCATGACGCTCCTGATTCGCTCCGGGTTGCCAGATAGTTACGACTAATGTGTTTTGTACCAAGCTGGTCGACTTTCATGACCGCTCCATGTTCGAAGGAGGCCCCATGCCAGATATCGAAACCCGCGTCCTGGACGTACCTGGCGCGCGTCTGCGGTACGACGTCCGCGGCGATCTGTCCGACCCCGGCGCCGCCGAACACGCCGTGTTGCTGATCGGCACGCCGATGGACGCGGCCGGGTTCGGCACGCTGGCCGGCTACCTCACCGACCGACCAGTGGTGACCTACGACCCGCGCCACGCAGGCCGCAGCGAGCGAACCGACGACACCGAGATCACCCCGGACGTGCACGCCGACGACCTGCACCGCGTGATCAATGACCTCGGCCTGCCCTTGGTGAACATCTTCGGCAGCAGCGGCGGCGCGATCAACGGACTCGCACTTGTCGCCGCCCACCCCGAGCAGGTGCGGATCCTCGTCGCGCACGAACCACCCACCGTGTCGGTGCTGCCCGACCGCAAATAGCTCGAGGCGACCTGCCGCGACATCCACGACACGTACCGGCGCGACGGCATGGGCCCGGCCATGGCCAAGTTCATCGCACTGACCAGCCACTCCGGCGAACTGCCTCCGGACTGGACCGAGCGGCCAGCGCCGGACCCCGCCCTGTTCGGGCTGCCAACAGCGGACGCCGGCAGCCGGGACGATCCGCTGCTTGGCACCGCCATGCTCACCGTCCCCACCTACGAGCTGGACTTCGACGCCCTCGCGGCGGCGCCAACTACGATCCACATTGCCGCGGGCACCGAGTCCCAAGAACTCATGCCAGGACGTGCGGCACGCGCAGTCGCCGACCGGCTCGGCACCGAACTGGCCATGTTCCCCAGCCACCACGGCGGATTCCTCGGCGACGAGTACGGCATGCCTGGCCAACCCGCCGCGTTCGCCGAGAAGCTGAAGGAACTGCTGGGTCGCGGCTGACGACGTCAGAAATCAGCCGCAGGCCGCGTCGCGGTCGATGATCAGCCCGTAGCGGCGGTCGGACTGGAAGTAGTGCGTGCAGCCATCGATGTCGGCCATCCGCACACCCCAGGCGCCGTCGTATGGGTCGTCGGCGGCCTCGGTCTGCACCTGGTGGTACTGCACCGCCGTCCGACTCGGCGTTCCCGCGGTGCGATGGAAGCCGGACGCGTCGAAGTCCCACGCCTGCAGCCCGAGCTTGTACCACCCGACGTACAGCCGGTTGGGCGCGAGATCGAACCGGATCTCTAGGTTGTGCGACGGGTTCACCGGAACGTCGGTGCCGAGCACCAGGGAGTCCACTAGCGTCTGTGGCTCAACCTGCCACATCTGCACCGGGGCGTCTCCCGGCTGGTCGAGGATCTCGTCCTGCAGGAACACCCGCGACCCAGCGGCCGACGCGAAGGCGTGGTGCGTCAGGAACCCTGGCGGGTCGATCGTCGCGATCGGCGTCGGGTCGGTACCGGGCGTGACGTCGGCAGCGTCGAGGATCACCAGCCCGGTGTCCCAGTACGACACGTACACGCGCCGTCCGACGTCGCCGCCGTGGTCGATCACGGTGACGTCGTGGACGTAGTTGTCGTTGTCGACGGCCGTCGGCGCCTTGTAGCGACCGATCTCCTTCGCCGCGCAGTTCGTGGCGATGTCGCACGTGCTCGGGAAGTCCGCCACGTTGGCGATGTCGACGACGCGCATGTCGTTGCGCGCGTCGGCGGTCGCGTACAGGTACCGGCCATCGCCGCCGATGTCCTCGACGAAGGAGTTGTGGACGTCGCACCAGAAGTCGCCCTGGACGTTCTTGTAGATCTGCGTCTCGAACACTGGGCTCGCGGGGTCGGTGACGTCGAAGACGACGACGCCGCAGAACCCGTTCGCCCGGAGCCGCTCCAGGCTCAGCGCGATGTAGTCCCTGGTCTGCCCGCCGACGGTCTGCTCGAACGTCTTGACGTCCGGCGTGTAGGTGCCTTTCGCCCCGCGCCGCGCCCAGGTGAACGGCCCATATCGGATCGGCGTGGCTGGCTGCGTCACGTCGGTGATGACGAACGCGGCCTCCTCTCCCCCTCCCTGGTCGACCAACGTCCTGGTCCCGACGGTGTAGGTGTCGATGTCGGCACTGGTGCAGATCCCGTTGTCCTGCGCAGCGACCGGCACGACGTCTCGCAGCGTCGACGTCGTGTCGATGTCCTTGTCGCATCTCGGCGGACGTCCGCCCGGCTCGGCGACGCCGTGGTGGTCGTCGCCGCGCAGCGGCACGCTGCGGACCGGGATGTTCCAGGTCTGGCGTGGCCCTTTCAGCTGGGGACGATTTGGTTAGCCATACTCGGCGCATTTCCGCGTAACTCGCCGCGCTCGGAACACGACGGACTGATGTGGGACGCGACGCAGCGTCGACCGAGTCGCCGCAGGGTACGGCGCCCTCGCTGCGCACGCTCCGCTGGAGGCACGATGTCCAAGCGGTTGGTGATGTGCTGTGACGGTACCT